>MGCE01000129.1 GCA_001790315.1 Candidatus Rokubacteria bacterium RIFCSPLOWO2_02_FULL_72_37
ATCGCGTTGTCGATCGCGAGCGCGGCCTGCTCCGCGAGGAGCTGGAGCGCCTCGATCTCCTCGGCGCCGAACGTGCGCTCGCTCCAGTAGTGGACGACGAGCGCGCCGTGGACGCGCCCCCTGGCCTGGAGCGGCGCGCTCGCCACGGCGCGGTAGCCCTCGCGCTCGATCGCCGTCCGGCGCTCCGGCGGAAGCCACAGCGCCGGGTCGGTCAGGATGTTGCGGGTCGTGATCGGGCGGCGCTCGAGCACCGCGCGCGCGATCGGTCCGCGGCCCCCCGGGAGCGTCCGCATCGCCTGGTAGTCTTGCGCCAGCCGGCCCGCCGCGCGCAGGATGCGGAACTCGGGCGCCGCGCCGTCCCAGGAGACGACCAGCGCGGCGTCCGCGCCCATGACCTCGAGCGCCTTGCGGCCGATCGTGTCGAGCACCTGGTCGAGGTCGAGCGAGGAGCTGAGCGACTGGCCGATCGCCTCGATCGCGTGCAGGAACAGGGCGCGGCGATGGCGCTCGGTCACGTCGGTGAAGATCGCGAGCGCGCCCGCCGGTCGGCCGTCAGGCGCGCGCCTGGGCACGCACCGCGTCTCGAGCCAGATCAGGCGGTCGCCGTCCGCGGCGTGGGGCAGCTCGAGGGCGACCGGCGTCTCGCCCCGCGCGGCGCCGTCGAGGCGCCGGGCCAGCTCGGGGTCCCGCAGGAGCGGCACGACGGCGGCGGCCGGCTGCCCGAGCGCGGCCTCGCGCGTGACGCCGGCGAGCCGCTCCATCGCGCGGTTCCATTCGACGATCACGAGGCCGGAGTCGACCGCCAGCAGCGCGTCGTCCACCGCGTCGAGCAGGTCACGGCCCGCGTCGCTCACAAGGCGAGTATCCTCCGCGTCCCGGGCCCGTGCAATAATGTGCCGTCATGCGCCTCGGGCTCGACCCTTCCACGCTCGTGCTCGCGGTGCTCGCGGTCGCCCTCGCCGTCGTCGCGTACGTGAAGGACCCCGGGCTGCCCGCCCTCGGCGCGCGGAACGGCGTCGCGATGCTCTGGTTCATCCTGCCGCGCCTGATTCCGGCGCTCCTCCTCGCCGGGCTCGTCCAGGTGCTGGTGCCGCAGCAGGTCGTCTCGCGCTACTTCGGGCGCGAGGGCGGCATGCGCGCGATCCTGATCGCGACGGTTGCGGGCGTCGTGACGCCCGGGGGGCCGATGGTGAGCGTGCCGTTCATGGTCGCGCTCGCGCACTCGGGCGCGGCGATGCCGCCGCTCGTCGCGTACATGACCTCGTGGTCGCTCTTCGGCATGCAGCGGATCATCGCGTGGGAGGCCCCGTTGATGGGCTGGCGCTTCGTGATCGTGCGCGTGCTCCCGAGCCTCGCGTTCCCCGTGATCGCCGGTTGGCTCGTCGCCGTCTTCTACAACGAGTGAGTTTCAGCGACCTCCAGGACTTCGTCGGCCACCTCGAGAAGCGGGGCCGCCTGCGCCGCGTGACGGTGCCCGTCTCGCGAGATCTGGAGATCACCGAGATCGCGGACCGGGTGTCGAAGGGCGCGCCGGCGGACAACGTCGCGCTGCTCTTCGAGCGCGTCGAGGGCTCGGCGATGCCGGTGCTCGTCAACGCCTTCGGGAGCGCGGACCGGATGGCCGCGGCGCTCGGCGTCGGGCAGCTCGACGAGCTGGGCGCGCGCGTCGCGAAGCTCCTCGACGTCCGGATGCCCGGCACCTTCGCCGAGCGGCTCGCGAAGCTCGGCACGCTCGTCGACCTCGTCAAGGCCGGGCCGCGGCGCGTGAGCCAGGCGCCCTGCCAGGAGGTGGTCGAGACGGCGCACCCGTCGCTCGCCGGGCTGCCGGTCCTGCGCTGCTGGCCCGGCGACGGCGGCCGCTACATCACGCTCCCCGGCGTCTTCACGCGGGAGCCGCGCACCGGGGCGCGCAATGTCGGCATGTACCGCCTGCAGGTGTTCGACGAAACGACGCTCGGCATGCACTGGCAGACCCACAAGGGCGGCGCCGAGCACGAGCGCGTCGCGCGCGAGACCGGAACCGGCGAGCGCATGCCGGTGGCGATCGCGCTCGGCGGCGACCCGGCGATGATCTACGCGGCGTCGGCCCCGCTGCCGCCCGGCGTCGACGAGGTCATCTTCGCCGGCTGGCTCCGGGGCCGCGGCGTCGAGCTGGTCCGCTGCGTGACGTGCGACCTCGAGGTCCCGGCGCAGGCCGAGATCGTGCTGGAGGGCTGGGTGGATCCGCGCGAGCGCCGGCTCGAGGGGCCGTTCGGCGACCACACGGGCTACTACTCGCTCGCCCGCGAGTACCCGGTGTTCCATCTCACCGCGGTCACGCGCCGCGCGCGCCCGATCTACCCGACCACGATCGTGGGCCGCCCGCCGCAGGAGGATTTCTGGCTCGGCAAGGCGACCGAGCGGCTCTTCCTGCCCGTCATCCGCATGATGCTGCCCGAGGTGGTGGACATGAACATGCCCGCCGAGGGCGTCTTCCACAACCTCGTGATCGTCTCCATCAGGAAGCGCTACCCGGGGCACGCGCGCAAGGTGATGTCGGCGCTCTGGGGCATGGGGCTCATGATGCTCGCGAAGACCATCGTCGTCGTGAGCGACCACGTGAACGTGCACGACCTCTCCGAGGTGGCCTGGCGCGCGACCGGCAACATCGATCCCCGCAGGGACCTCGTGCTCTTCGAGGGGCCGGCGGACGACCTCGACCACGCCGCGCTCCGCCACCGGTTCGGCGGCAAGCTCGGCGTGGACGCGACCGAGAAAGGACCGCTCGACGAGGTCGGGCAGCCCTGGCCCGACGAGATCGTCATGTCGGACGAGATCCGCGAGCGCGTCACGCGGCGCTGGAAGGACTACGGGCTCTGAGCCGGCTCGGCCGCGTCCTCGACGCGATCAAGTTCGAGCACACGGTCTTCGCGCTCCCCTTCGCCTACATCGCCATGGTCCTCGCCGCGGGCGGCTGGCCCGGCTGGTGGGCCGCCGGCTGGGTGACGGCGGCGATGGTGGGCGCGCGCACGTGCGCGATGGCGACCAACCGCGTCGTCGACCGCTGGATCGACGCCCGGAACCCACGCACCGCCGGCCGGCACCTGCCGGCCGGCACGCTGGGCGTCGGCGGGCTCCGGGCGCTCGCGGTCACGGGCGCGGCGCTGATGCTCGTCGCCGCCGGCATGCTGAACCCGCTCTGCCTGGCGCTCGCGCCGGCGGCGCTCGTCTTCCTCGTCGGCTACTCCTACACGAAGCGCTTCACCTGGGCCTCCCACTGGGTCCTCGGCTTCACGGACGGCATCGCGGCCGCCGGCGGCTGGATCGCCGTGCGCCCGGCGCTCGAGGCCCCCGCGCTCGTGCTCTGGTTCGCGCTCACCGTGTGGATCGCGGGCTTCGACCTGCTCTACGCCTGCCAGGACGTGGAGGTGGATCGCGCCCAGGGGCTCTACTCCGTGCCGGCGCGCTTCGGCGTCGCCGCCGCGCTCGCGACCGCGCGGGTGAACCACGCGCTCACTGCCGCGGCGCTCGCGCTGCTCGGCTGGCTGCTGGCGCTCGGGTGGCCCTACTGGCTCGGCTGGGGCGCGGTCGTCGCGCTGCTCCTCTGGGAGCACACGCTCGTGAGCCCCCGCGACCTCTCGCGTCTGGACACGGCGTTCTTCAACGTCAACGGCTACATCGCGCTGATCGTGCTCGCCTCCACCGTCGCCGCCCTCTGGCGATGACGCCGGTGGCCGCGTGCACCGGCGCCTCGGCCCCCGCACGCGCAGATGACGACGAAGGCCGAGGCCGTGCGCGCGATGTTCACGCGGATCGCGCGCCGCTACGATCTCATGAACTCCCTGATGACCGGCGGCCGCCACCACGCCTGGCGCGCCGCCGTCGCGCGCGCCGCGGCTACGGCGCCCGCGGGCCCCGTGCTCGACCTCGCCACCGGCACGGCCGACCTCGCGCTCGCCCTGCGGGCCGCGGCGCCCGAGCGGCTCGTCGTCGGCGCCGACTTCTCCGAGGGGATGCTGCGCGAGGGGCGCGCGAAGCTCGCCGCGCGCGGCGAGGGCCGCGTGGCGCTCCTCGCGGCCGACGCGCTCGCGCTCCCGTTCCGCGACGGCGCGTTCGCGTGCGTGATGTCGGCGTTCCTGCTCCGCAACCTCGAGGACCTCGAGCGCGGCCTCGCCGAGATGCGCCGCGTGACCCGGCCCGGCGGGCGCGTCGTCACGCTCGACATCGTGCGCCCGGCCGTGCCGGTCTGGGGCGCGCTCTTCGGGCTCTACTTCCACCGCGTGGTCCCGGCGATCGGCGCGCTGGTCGCGGGCGACCGGCACGCCTACACCTACCTGCCGCAGTCGGTGGAGCGGTTCGTGACCCCGGCGCAGCTGGGGACGCTGTTGGAGAAGGTGGGCCTGCGGGACGTCAGCCGCCGGAGCCACGGGCTCGGCACGATCGCGCTGCACGTCGGCATCGTCCCCGAGCGCGCTTAGGGCTCCGCCGCCTCCCCGCGCTCGCCGCGCGTCTCGAGCCGCGTCACCCGGCGGTCGAGCGCCGCGTACGCCGTCCGGATGAGGGCGACGATCTCCCGGTGCGCGACGTCGTGCTCGACGCGGAACCGCTCGAGCTTGGCGTCGAGCATCATGTGGCCCTCGGCGAGTCCGCGGATGTCCCCTCCGAGCCTCTCGGCCAGCACGCCGAAGTACCGCTTGGCCGCCTCGAAGCGATCGTCGATCTTCCGATCGACTCCGTCGAAGCGCCGGTCCATCCCGTCGAGCCGCTCGTCGACTCCGTCGAAGCGCTGGCCCATCCCGTCGAGCCGCTCGTCGACTCCGTCGAAGCGCCGGTCCATCCCGTCGAGCCGCTCGTCGACCGCGTCGAAGCGCCGGTCCATCCTGTCGAGCCGCGCCTCGACGACATCCAGTCGCTGTTCGACGTGATCCAGGCGCGCCTCGATGCGGTCCAGACGTTCCTCGACGCGGTCCAGCCGGTCCTCGATGCGGTCCAGGCGCCGGTCAATGGCGTCGAAGCGCTCGGTCAAGAACGCGCGGAGCTCGGGGTCCATCGCGACCATCTCTAGCACGCGCCCCGGCGCCCGCTCAAGACGTATCCGGCCGGTGACACGCGGCGTTGCGCACACGCCGGCCATCCCCTACGCTTGCGCTGTCGATATGCGCTCCGGAGGAGGTCACCCATGGCTCGCGGGCTCCGTGCCCTCGCCTGCATGCTCGCGCTCGCCGTTGCCGGCTGCGCCGAGGCCCCGCCCTCCCCGCCGCTCGCGCTCCCGCTGGCCGAGCGCGACACCCTCCGGACCGTCGTGAAGCGCCAGTTCACGGCCTACGGCTTCACGCTGGAGAGCGG
>MGCE01000130.1:0-730 GCA_001790315.1 Candidatus Rokubacteria bacterium RIFCSPLOWO2_02_FULL_72_37
CCACCCGTGAGCACGGGCGGAGCGACGTCATACGGACGTCGGAGGTCACGTACGCCGGGTCGTACCGGAACGACGCCTCGTGCTGGATCACGCCCACGGAGAGCCCGAGGGCGTGGTAGATCGGGCCCATCCACTGAGCGTCGCGCTTGGCCAGGTAGTCGTTGACCGTGACGATGTGCACGCCCCGCTCCGCGAGGCCGTTCAAGTAGGCGGGCAGCGTCGCCACCAACGTCTTGCCCTCGCCGGTCGCCATCTCGGCGATCTTTCCGGCGTGGAGGACCATGCCGCCGATGAGCTGGACATCGAAGTGACGCATGTGGACCGTGCGCCGCGCCGCCTCCCGGCACACGGCGAAAGCCTCGGGCAGCAGGTCGTCCACGCCTTCGCCCGCCGCGAGGCGCTTCCTGAACTCGGCGGTCTTCACCCGGAGCCCTGAATCGTCCAGCTCCGCGACGGTCGCTTCGAGCGCGCCGATCTCCTGGACCACCGGCATCATGCGCTTGACGTCACGCTCGTGCTTGGTGCCGAAGACTTTCTTGAGGAGCGCCTCGATCATGTCACTCGCGGTCTATTATACAGGCGCCGTCCGGTCGGACCGCCCCGCGCCGTCTCACCGCTCGCCTCGCCGCGGCGCCCGCGGCTCGGCTCGCACACCCATCAACAACTCGCGGGCGTGGCCGCGGGCGGTGTTCGTCACGGTTTCGCCGCCCAGCATGCGCGCGATCTCCTC
>MGCE01000130.1:771-8070 GCA_001790315.1 Candidatus Rokubacteria bacterium RIFCSPLOWO2_02_FULL_72_37
TCCACGAGCTTCTGCGCGACGACCGAGGCGACACGACCCCCGATGCCGGCATCGACTTCATCGAAGACCATCGTCGGCACGCGCTCGGCCCGCGCGAGCACCGTCGTGAGCGCGAGCATCGTGCGTGAGAGCTCTCCGCCCGAGGCCACGCGTGTCAGCGGCCGCAACTCCTCGCCAGGATTCGTCGAGAGCCGGAACTCGACTCGGTCGAGCCCCAGCGCACCGATCTCAGCGAACGGGGCATGCCCGACGGTGACGCGGAAGACTGCGCGTTCCATCCCGAGGGCGCGGATCTCCCGTTCGATCTTCGGCGCCAGCCTCTCGCCCGCCGCCGCCCGCCGCCCCGACAGCTCCCTGGCGGCCTCCGAGAGCTCTCTCTCGAGCTCGCCCAGCACCTGTTCCTGCTGCGCCATCAGCTCCTCGTGACGCTCGAGGCGATCGAGCTCCGCGGCGGCCGCCGCACGGAAGTGGAGCATCGCCTCCTCCGTATCCCCGTACTTCCGCTTGAGTCGGGTGAGCGCGTCCAGACGTTCGTCGATCGCCTCGAGCCGCCCGGGCTCGACGGTGACCTCCGCACGGAGCGCTCGGAGCGCCGCGAGCACATCCTCCAGCTGCGCCTGGGCCGCGTCGAGCCCCGTCACGGGGACCGCGAACGCAGCGTCGATCCGACCGAGCTCGCCGAGCACGCGCGCGGCCCGCGCCAGGCGGCTCGTCGCCGCGTCCCGGTCGCCGTCGAGAATGGCCGCGACCTCGCCCAGACCTCCCGCCAGCTTCTCCGCGTGCTGCACGCGCTTCCTCTCGGCGCGGAGCTCCGCCTCCTCGCCCGCACGGAGCCGCGCCGCGTCGAGCTCGCCGACCTGGAACCGCAACAGGTCCTCGCGCTGCGCCCGGTCGCGCTCGGCGGCGCGTGCGCGGTCGACGTCGTTTCCGGCCGCCCGGAACTTCGCACACAGGCTCCCGACCCGCTCGCGCAAGTCATCGGCGTCGGCGAAGCGGTCGAGCAGCTCGAGCTGACGTGCCGGCGCGAGCAAGCGCTGATGCTCGTGCTGACCATGGATCTCGACGAGGTGGTCTCCCAGCCGTTCGAGCAGCCCGACCGTCACCGGGGAGTCATTGGCGAACGCCCGGTGGCGCCCGGAGCGGCTCAGCTCCCGACGGAGGACGAGCTGCCCGTCGTCGAGCCCGAGACCGGCCTCGTCGAGCAGCGACGCCACGGGGTCGCGGGGCTCGACCTCGAAAACCGCCTCCACGGTGGCCGTCTCGGCATCGGTCCGGATGACGTCCCCCTGGGCTCGGGCACCACGGATGAGGAGGATCGCATCGATGAGCATCGACTTGCCCGCACCTGTCTCGCCGGTCAGCACGTTGAGCCCCGGCGCGAGCGAGACTTCGATGGCCTCGATGACGGCGAAGTTGCGGACGCGCAGCTCCCGGAGCATCGAGCTCGATGCTAGGTCAGCCGTCGGGGCAGCTCAAGCGGTATCGACGCCGATACGGTCCTAGCGCTCGCCCCACTTGAGCTTCGCGCGGAGGACCGAAAAGAAGCTCTGCTGCGGGAAGCGCAGGAGCCGGATCCGTGTGCACGCTTGCCGCACCTCGACGGTGTCGTGCTCGCGCAGGTTGACGCCGACCTGGCCGTCCATCGTGACCATGACTTCCTGGTCGGTCAGAATCGCGACCTCGACTCGCTGCGTGGCCGGGACCACGATCGGCCGGTTGGTCAGCGTGTGCGAGCAGATCGGCGTGAGCACGATCGCGTCCATCCCGGGGTCCAGGATGGGCCCACCGGCCGAGAGTGAGTACGCCGTCGACCCGGTGGGCGTCGAGATGATCAGGCCGTCGGCGCGGTACGCCGTCGCGAATTGCCCCTCCACCGAGACCGAGAAATCGATGATGCGGCTCATCGCCGACTTCGTGATGACCACGTCGTTCAGCGCACCGTACTCACAGAACAGCCGACCTTGCCGGAGCACGCGGGCGGTCAGCATCATGCGCTCGTCGATGGCCATGCCTCCGCCGAGCCAGGCCTCGAGGGCGGGGAACATCTCCTCGAGCGTCGTCGCCGTGAGAAAGCCGAGGCCGCCCAGGTTGACGCCGAGCAGCGGAACTCCCTGGTCGCCGACGCTCCGCGCCATGGACAGCAGCGTGCCGTCGCCACCGAGCACGACGATCAGGTCCACCTGCGCCGGAAGTTCTGGTTTGCCGAGCGAGGGCGTGGCCGACGCCGGCACGAGACCCGCCGTCTCCTTCTCGAGCACGGCGGTGTGGCCCCGCGCCTTGAGCCAGGCCAGCAGCTCGACGATCACGCCGCGGGCGCCAGCCGCGCCCGGCTTCGCGACGACGCCGATCCGCTTCATGCCAGCGCCTCGATGCTCCGGTCGATCATCGCCTCGAGGTCCGAGGCGGTCCGCCCATGTGAGGAGCAATGGAGGAAGAACTCGTGATTGCCCTTGGCTCCCCGGAGGGGCGAGGCCGTCACGCCGAGGACGTGCCAGCCACGAAGCACGGCGAACCGCGCGAGCCGCGCCACGGCCGAACGATGCAGCGCGGCGTCGCGTACGACGCCTCCCTTGCCCACGTGAGCGCGCCCGACTTCGAACTGCGGCTTGACGAGCGCCACGATCTCGCCGCGCGGCGCGAGGACGCCGAACACCGCCGGCAGCACCTTCTCGAGAGAGATGAACGACACGTCGACGACCGCGAGGGTGGGCTGGTCGCCGAAGATGCGCGGGTCCAGCGCCCGCGCGTTGCTCCCCTCCATCACCACGACGCGCGGGTCACGCCGGAGCTTCGCGTCGAGCTGGCCGGTTCCGACGTCGACGGCGTACACGCGGGCGGCTCCCCGCTGGAGCAGGCAGTCGGTGAAGCCGCCGGTCGACGCGCCGACGTCGATGCAGACACGCCCCTGGACCTTGATCTGGAAATGCTGGATCGCATGGACGAGCTTCTCGCCGCCACGGCCCACGAAGGGCGAGCGGCCCTTCAACTCGACCGCGGCCTCGCGCGGCACGAGCGCCCCCGCCTTGTCCACACGCTCGCCGTCCACGAACACCTCGCCGGCGAGGATCAGACGCGCCGCCTTCTCGCGGCTCTCGACGAGCCCGCGGTCCACGAGAACCCGGTCGATGCGCATCCGCGCGGTCATGGGTGTCTTGCCGATTATAGGCGAGTGCTGCGTCGCGGCCGCAGCAGAAACAGCAGAACGATCCCCGCGAGGAACCCCCCGATGTGAGCGAACCACGCCGTCCCCCCTGTCTCCTGTGCACCCGCCGAGGCGCTCAGGGTGATGAAGCTGTTGAGGAACTGCACGACGATCCAGAATCCCAGCACGATCAGCGCGGGTACGTACACGAGCCGGACGAAGAACCCGAAGACCACCAGCGTCAATATGCGCGCGTACGGGAACAAGAGCAGGTACGCGCCGAGGACTCCGGACACGGCACCGCTCGCGCCGATCATGGGTATCGTGGAGTGCGGCGTCACGGCCGTCTGCGTCAAGGCGGCGGCAACGCCCGCGGCGAAATAGAACCCGGTGAACCGGCCGTGTCCGAGGCTGTCCTCGACGTTGTTGCCGAAGATCCACAGGTAGAGCATGTTGCCGCCCACGTGGAAGAGGCCGCCGTGCACGAACATCGCGGTGAACACCGTCAGAACGACCGGTGGCAGCTCCTCGGGCAGCGCGCAGGCACCGGTCAACCGGCACGGGATCATGCCGAATTCCGCGACGAAAGCCTGCGCCGCACGGGCGCCGCGCGGGTCGGCCCCGAGCCCGAGCGAGGCCTGGTAGAGGAAGATCACGACGTTCGCCGCGATCAGTCCCACCGTCATGAACGGCAGCGTGTGGCTCTGAACATCGTCTCTGAGCGGCAGCATCAGCGGGGAGGCGCCAGAACCACCACCGAGGGGTGGACGAGCCAGCGCGCGGCCGCCGCCGCAACGTCCTCACCGGTCACGGCCTCGATCGCACGGGCATAGCGCTCCGGGAAGTCCGCGCCGGCGCCGACAACCTCGAAGAACGCGAGGTACCACGCACGGCGCGCATTGGTTCGCCGGTCCATCGCGAGGGTGCCCAGAAGGTACGCCTTGGCCCGTGCCAGCTCGGGCTCGCCGACACCGCCCGTACGCAGCCGCTCGAGCTCGCGCATCACGCTCGCTTCCGCCGTGGCGAGGCGCGCAGGCGCGGTGCCGACGTACGCGGCGATGAATGCGGACTCGGTGCGGTACGGCGTGAGCGCTCCCACCGAGTACGCGAGTCCTTGCTTGTCGCGCAGCTCGACGAAGAGCCGCGACGCCATCCCGCCCCCGAGCACCGCCGTGAGCACCCGCACCGCCGGATAGGCTGGATCACCGAGACCCGGCCCTCTGTAGCCGACCATGACGTGCGCCTGATGGGCTGGCCGCTCGAGAACCCGCCGCACCGTACGCGCCTCGCCGACGGGCGGTGGGGTCGGGCCCTCACCACCCGGCCGCGCGAGCTTTCCGAAGAGCCGCTCGGCTGTCTTGACGACGCGCTTGCTCTCGATCTCGCCGCTCACGGCGAGCACCATCCCGTCCGGCCGGTAGATCTCGCGGTAACGGGCGACGAGGGCTTCGCGCGTGAGCCGCTCCAGGCTGGCCCGTGTCCCCAGACTCGGCCACGCATAGGGATGCGGCCCGTAGAGCGCCCGGAGCAGCCCATCGAGACCCGCCTGGAAGGGGCTGTCGGCCCGCGCCCTGATCTGGCTCAGGACCAGGCGACGCTCCTTCTCGACCTCCTCGGGCCGGAATGCCGGTGAGAGAACGACCTCGGCGACGAGCTCGAGCAGGGCCTCCGAGTGCCGCGCCAGCGCCTCGGCCCGGACGTGCGCCGACTCCACATCGGCGCCGGCGTCGAGCTGGCCGCCGATGTCCTCGGCGGCCTCGGCCAGGCGAACCGCGGAGCGCTTCGTCGTGCCCCGGAGCAGGACGCGCTGCAGGAAGTTCGTGACACCGGCGGTCCCCGCGGTTTCGAAGTGCGATCCTGCCCGCGTCTGGAGGGAGATGGCGACGACGGGAGCGCCATGGTTCTCGCGAACGAGCACCCTCATGCCATTGGCCAACACGTGACGGCTCACGACGTCGGCCTCGGCCGCGACAGAGCCTATCACCAGCAGCGCCGCGCCGGCGCCGAGGACGAACCGGGAGGATGGTCTCATCGCCCGCGCGGCACGAAGGCCACTCGCACGTAGCGTTCCGGGTCGAGGTAGCGCCGCGCCGCCAGGCGCACCTGCTCGGCCGTGACCGAGCGCAGCCGATCCAGGTACGCGAGCTCCTCTTCGAGCCGCCAAATGGTCTCGGCCCTGCCGTAGAGGAAGGCCCGGCCCTCCGCGGTCTCGAGCGAGAACGAGTGACGCGCCTCGGCCGCCGTCACGGCCCGGCGTAACTCCTCCGGCGTCACGCCGGCGGAGCGCATGCGGCGGATCTCGGAAACGATGCCCTGCTCGGCGCGCCGGAGGTTGACGGCTTCGAGCTGGGCCGTGACGCTCAAGACTCCGGCCGCCTCGAAGGCGGAGTAGCCCGCGCTGATCGAGCTCACGAGGGGATCGCGCTCCCGAAGCGCCTGAATGAGCCGCGCCGAGCGTGACTGACCGAGGATAGCCGCCAGCAGGTCCACGACAGGAGTCTCGGCGTTGTCCGCGCGCGGTGCAGGCCATCCGAGGGAGAGGTAGGCCTGGCTCTCGGGCCGCTCCAGCTCGACCCGGGCCGGCACCACCTCCGGCGGCGACGGCACCGGGAGCCGGGACGCCCGGCTCCGGGGGAGACGCCCGAGGGTCCGTTCGGCCCCCTCGAGCACCTCGGTGGGGTTCACCGGCCCCACAACGACCAGCGTGAAGGACTCGGGCACGTAGTGCCGCCGGTAGAAACTCATCAGCGTCTCGCGCGTGAGGCCACGAACGATCTCCGGCGTTCCCAGGACGGGTCGTCCGTAGGGGTGCCCGTCGAAGAATCGTTCGTACAGCCGCCGCGCAAGGTGGCGGCGCGGGCTGTCCTCCCCGAGGCGCATTTCCTCGAGCACGACCTTCTTCTCGAGTTCGAGCTCGTGGGCATCCAGCACCGAGTTGACGCCGATGTCGGTGAGCATCTCGATGGCGTCGAGGGCGCGGCGGCCGGGCACCACCACGTGGTAATACGTGAAGTCGAGGGACGTGCCGGCGTTCATCCGTCCCCCGGCCGATTCGATGTCGCGCTCAACGAATCCTCTGGGACGCGTGGTCGTACCCTTGAACAGCATGTGCTCGAGATAGTGCGCGAGCCCGAGCTCCGTCGCGGACTCGTCACGGCCCCCTGCCCGGACCCACAGCTGGACCGCGACGACTTCGCTGGCCCGGAATTCCTGCACGACGACCTTGACACCGTTGGCGAGAAGGCGCCGTGACGGCCCCGGCGCCACCGGAGAGGTCGGAGTCGGTCGGGTCACCCCGCACCCACTGAGCGCGAGGACGAGCAGAAGTACGGGCGCCGTACGCGCCATAGGTATGAGTCAGCCTATCACATGGTTTGCTCCTTGCCGCGCTGTGGTCGTCCGGGCAGAATGCCGCGCCCGGACCCGGCTCGGCCTCGGGCAAGCCGCCTAGAGGGCAGGGCTGACGTTGGCGATAACATGCGGATATCACAGCTGGAATTCCGCTATGTTCACCGTGGCACCAACGTTGCTTACTTCTAGCTCCGATGACACGGGAGCACGGAGCGCAGGTCGAGGGGACCATGTCGAAGGGGGTGGGAGGCTCAGCCGGCGTCAGTGCGTTTTCGGATATCCGCGTATGGTAAACCACAAAGGGAAGATGGGGGAACCGATGAAGAAGCTCCTCTCAGCGGTCATGAGCGTGGCGTTCATGGTGGCCATGACGCCGATGGCGGATGCTCAGTCGCAGTGCCCGCCTGAAGTTGCCCAGGCGAAGGCCATGATCAGCAAGATCTCCAAGGGCCAGGATGTCCAGGCCCCGAGGTCGCTGGCCGGCGCCAAGCAGGACGTGCAGGCCCCGCGCAGCCGTGAGATCCAGGCGCCGCGTTCGCTGGCCGGCGCCCGCCAGGATGTCCAGGCGCCGCGCGGTCAGGACGTGCAGGCCCCGCGCGGTCAGGATGTCCAGGCGCCGCGTGGCAAGCAGGACGTGCAGGCCCCGCGTGGTCAGGATGTCCAGGCCCCGCGTGGTAAGCAGGACGTGCAGGCCCCGCGCGGTCAGGATGTCCAGGCCCCGCGTGGTAAGCAGGACGTGCAGGCTCCGCGCGGTCAGGATGTCCAGGCGCCGCGTGGCAAGCAGGACGTGCAGGCCCCGCGCGGTC
>MGCE01000131.1 GCA_001790315.1 Candidatus Rokubacteria bacterium RIFCSPLOWO2_02_FULL_72_37
CCTGGTCTCCGCGAGCATCGGCACCGGCACCCTCACGGCCTCGGCGAGCGCCAGCGCGAGCGCCGCGTCCTTGCGCATCAGCTCCAGCATGAAGGTGGGGGTGAAGTCGCCGTCGAAGATCCGCTTGGCGCGGCGCTCGAAGTACGTCCCGTAGGCCATCCCGCCGCCCTGGCGCACGACCTCGTAGAACGTCTCGCGGTCGACGCCCGACTGGACGCACACCGCGAGCGCTTCGGCGACGGCGACCGACGTGACGGCGGCGAGGCCGTTGTGGATCAGCTTGACCCGGTTCGCCATCCCCGCGGCGCCGACGTACATGTGGCGCTTGCCCATGATCTCGAGGTACGGCGCGACGGCCTCGAGCTTCGCCCGGTCGCCGCCCACGATGAAGAAGATCTCGCCGGACACCGCCTGGGGCTCGGAGCCGAGCATCGGCGTGTCCATGTGGGTCACACCGCGCGCCGCGAGCGCCGCGCTGAGCTCCGTCGTCACCTCGGGGCCCACGGTCGAGCAGTCGCAGGTGACGAGGCCGGCCCGCGCGGCGGCGGCGATGCCGCCCGGGCCGAGGTAGACCGCCCGGACGATGTCGTTGTTCGGCAGGCACGTGAACAGGACCTCGGCCCGCGCCGCGGCCTCGCCCGCGGACCCGACCACGAGGGCGCCCGGGAGCTTCGCCGCCGCGGCGCACGCGGCGGGGCTCGCGTCGTGGCACACGAGCCCGACGCCGGCCCGTGCGAGGTTCACCGCCATCGGCAGTCCCATGGTCCCGAGCCCGACGAATCCCACCGGTGCGCTCATCGCTCCCGTCTCCCCTCGTCCGGGCCGCCTCAGACGAGCGGCCACGGGTATCGATGCCCTTCGCTCTCTTCCGGGAACTCGCCGTCGTCCACGACCGCGCGCGCCCGCGCGCGCAGCGCCGCCCGCTCGGGCGGCGCCAGCAACGCCGCGAGCGGCGGCGGCAGCCCGCGCGCCAGGAGCCGCCGCACGTCGTCCAGGAGCGGCGCCGGGATCGGCGCGCCGCCGAATTCCCAGATCACCGTGCGGAGCTTCGGCTCGACGTGGAAGCAGAGGCCGTTGTCGATCGCCCAGATCCGCCCGTCGCGGCCGAGCAGGCAGTGGCCGCTCTTGCGGTCGGCGTTGTTCGCGACGAGGTCGAACGCGCAGATCCGCTGGAGGCTCGCGTGGCGCGCCCGGTCCTCGAGGAGCGTGAAGTAGTGCTGCTCGAAGTCCGCATCCACGAAGAGCTGGAGCGCGCCCTCGCCGTGAGGACCGTCACGGGCGACGGTCGGCGGCACGAGCCCCCAGCCGAGCGCCTCGGACAGGAGGTAGGCGGCGAGCTCGCGCTTCCACAGGCCCGGCGCGAAATCCCAGAGGGGCCGCTCGCCGCGGGCCGGCTTGTAGACCGCGGGCGCCGTCACGCCGTCGAGCGCGACCTGGACGAGCAGGGTCACGTTGGTGCTCCACGGCATCCGTCCCTTCACCGTGATCGCGCCGCGCGTGAGGAACTCGAGCGCCTCAGCGGACGACGTGACCATTGCCCTGCGGGCACGCGTGGCCGCCCGGATTCACGGGCTGCCGGCACATGGGGCAGATCGGCCGGCCCGCCCGCACCAGCTCCCGGGCGCGCTCGACGAATGCCGCCGCCTGCGGGCGCGTGATCCGGAAGCGGGCCGTCGCGGGCGCCGCTTCCTCCTCCGGCTCGACCGACTCCCGCGCCTCGACCACGATGCGGTCGGCGGCCTCGTCCCAGCCCACGCCGAGCGCGCCCACGTCCCACGCCGCGTCCACCGGCTCGAGCAGCGCGGGGTCGCGCGGCACGGCGCCGGTGACGGGCGGCAGCTTGCCGAGCAGCTCCACGAAGTGCTCGCCGAGCGCGCGCACGTGCTCCTTCTCGCACTTGAGCGTGACGAGCCGGTGCGCTTCGCGCGCCTGCAGGTAGAAGACGCGCGCGCCGGGCGGCCCCACCGCACCGGCGGTGAAGTGGTCCGGGGCGGCGAGCTCGAACGAGCGACTCATCGGGGCACGAGCGCGGCGAGGTCGCCGTCCAGCGAGTTCACGGTGAGCACCACGGGGCCCTCGGCGCGGTAGGCGATCGCGGTCACCGAGGCGGGCGCGATCGCGACGCGCTGGAAGAGGTCGAGGTGGACGCCGAGCGCGTGCGCGACGGCGGCCTTGATCGGGTCGGCGTGAAACACCGCGATGACGGTCCGGCCGCGGTGGCGCTCGACGAGCCGCTGGAGCGTCGCGACCACGCGCGCCTGCATCTCGACGAACGACTCGCCGCCGGGGAAGCGGAAGCCGCTCGGGTGCCGCTGCACGACCTGCCACTCGGACCGCCGCGTGAGCCGCGCGAGCTTCTGCCCGGTCCACTCGCCGAAGTCGCACTCGAGGAGCCCGCGCTCGATGCGGAGCGCGAGCCCCAGCGCGCGCGCGACCGGCAGCGCGGTCTCGCGCGCGCGCTCGAGGGGCGAGGCATACACGGCGGCGACCCGCCGGAGCGCGCCGAGCCGGCGCGCGAGGGCCTCCGCCTGCCGCCGGCCCTCGTCGGAGAGGTGCAGGCCCGGCGCCCGCCCGGGGAGCACGGCACCGGTCGTCTGCGTCAGGCCGTGACGGCAGAGGAGGACGAGGGTTCCCATCGCAGCGGACGCCTCAAGCCTCCCAGAGGACGGGCTCCCACGTCAACCGGACGCCGAAGCGGCCCTCGACGGTCGTGGCGAGGCGGCGCGCGAAGGCGACGACGTCGGCCGCCGCGGCACCCTCGTGGGCGACGATCGCGAGCGCGTGATTCGTGGACAGGCCGACCGGCCCGGCCCGCATCCCGCGCGCGAAGCCCGCGCGCTCGATGAGCCACGCGGCCGAGAGCTTGACGCGGCCGTCGGCCTGCGGCCAGCGCGGCACCGCCGCGTCGCCGGCCGCCGCGCCGACGCGTGCCGCCTCGGCGGCGCTCACGATCGGGTTCGTGAAGAAAGAGCCACAGCTCCGCCGGTTCGGATCGCCCGGGTCGAGCACCATCGACTTCGCGCGGCGGATCGCGAGCACGCTCGCGCGCACGTCGGGGAGCGTGGGCGCGCCGACGCGGCGCGCCTCGAGGTCGCGCGCGACGTCGGCGTAGGCGACCGTGGGCGCGCCGCCCGGCCGCAGCCGGTACGTCACGGCGAGCACGACGAAACGCCCGGGCTCGCCGCTCCGGAACCGGCTGTCGCGGTAGGCGAACCTGCACGCGGGCGGATCGAGCGAGATCACCGCGCCGTCGCGCGTGTCGAGCGCGCGCACCGCGACGATCGTGTCGCTCACCTCCTGGCCGTAGGCGCCCACGTTCTGGATCGGCGTCGCCCCGACCAGGCCGGGGATCCCGCTCAAGCACTCGAGCCCGGCCCAGCCGCGCCCGACCGCCATCGCCACGAGCGCGTCCCACGGCTCCCCCGCCGCCGCGGTGAGCTCGACCGCCGCGCCGACCTCACGCGCCTCGAGGCCGCGCGTCGCGAGCTTCACCACGAGCCCGGCGACTCCGGCGTCGGCGACGACCACGTTCGACCCTCCGCCGAGCACGCGCAGCCCGAGGCCGCGCGCCCGCGCCCAGGCGAGCGCCTCGTGCACCGCGGCCTCGTCCGTCGTCTCGACGAACCAGCGCGCGGGGCCGCCCACGCCGAGCGTCGTGTACGGCCCGAGCCGGACGTCCTCGCGGGGCGTCACGCGCGCGACGACGGCAGGTAGCCGAGCAGCAGGACCGCGAGGTGGACGAGCAGGAGCTTGTTCCAGGCCACGCTCGCCGCCTGCGCGGCCGTGGGGTCGTCGAGCTCGGCGCCGAACACGCGCGCGAGGGCGGTCTGCGCGAGGCTGATCGCGCCGACCATGAGGTGCGGCGGCACGGCGCCGGGCGCCGTGGCGCGATGGCTGTGCGAGAGCCCGACGGCCAGCAGATAGTAGGAGGCCTCGGACGTCAGCGCGGCCTCCGCCGTCGTCCGGAGCCACCGCCCGAGGCTGTGCTTGCGCCGCTCGAGGCGCTCGGCGTCGGGCGCGCCGTCCTCGCCGAGGAAGAAGCTCGCGCTCGCGGGGAACCGGAGGAAGTGGTCGTACAGCGCCGCGGTGAACGCGGCCTCGCGGGCGAGCACGAGCGGCGCGGTGCGCCGGACCGCGGCGAGATCGGCCTCGCCGAGCTCGACGAACTCCGCCAGCTCCCGGATGAAGCGTGGCAGGTCCGTCGCCGGCAGCCCGCTCGCCATGGAGCGAGTGTATGCCCGGCCCCGATTCCGTTAAAGTACGAAGCCGGGATGCTGGACACCGTCAGGCAATGGATCGACGCAGCCGAGCGCATCGTGGCCCTCACGGGCGCGGGCATCTCCACCGACTCGGGCATCCCGGACTTCCGCGGCCCGCAGGGCGTGTGGACCCGGAACCCGGACGCCGAGCGGCTCGCCACGCTCCAGCACTACGTCGCCGACCCCGAAGTGCGCCGGCGCGCGTGGCAGAGCCGCCTCCACTCGCCAACGTGGACGGCCCAGCCGAATGCGGGCCACCGCGCCCTGGTCACGCTCGAGCGCCGGGGCAAGCTCGAGACGCTGATCACGCAGAACGTGGACGGCCTGCACCAGCGGGCCGGCTCCTCGCCGGCCCGGGTCGTCGAGATCCACGGCACCATGCACCAGGTGGCCTGCCTCGATTGCGGCGAGCGGACACCGATCGAGGCGGCCCTCGCGCGCGTGCGCGCGGGCGAGGCGGACCCGCCGTGCCGGAATTGCGGCGGCATCCTGAAGACCGCGACGATCTCGTTCGGCCAGGGCCTCGTCGCCGCCGACCTGCGCCGCGCGCAGGAGGCCGCCCGCCGCGCGGACCTCATGCTCGCGGTGGGCACCAAGCTCTCGGTCTGGCCGATCGCGGGCGTCGTGCCGACGGCCAGGGAGGCCGGCGCGCGCGTCGTGATCGTGAACGCGGAGCCGACCGAGATGGACGCGCTGGCGGACGCGGTCCTCCGCGGCCCGATCAGCGAGCTCCTCCCCGGGATCGTCGGGGAGGCCTGATGCCGGTCACGCGCTTCGAGGTGCGCCTGCGGCGCCCGCTGGCGGACGGCCGCGCGTTCGGCGAGCACGGGCCGTGGGAAGAGCTGAAGGGCGTCCTCCACTGCTCCGTGGACCCCGCGCACCCGGCGAACGCGCGGATCACCGATCTCGCGCTGGCGCCGCGGGACGCGGACGGCCGCGTCGCCTTCCGCGCCGACGTCTCCCTGCTGCTCCCGGTCGACCGGGCGCGCGGCAACGGCCGCGCGGTGCTCGACGTCGTCAACCGCGGCAACACGGTCACGGTGCCCAACATGAATCGCGCGACGCGCCCCGTGTTCGCTCCCGGCGGCGACCCCGACCCGCCGATCGACGTGGGCGACGGCTTCCTCATGCGCCGCGGCTACGCGGTGCTCTCGTGCGGCTGGCAGGGCGACCTGCCCCCGCTGCCGGGACTCCTCGGGCTCGCCGGGCCGGAGGCGCTCGGCCCGGACGGCGCGCGGCTCCAGGGCCGCGTCTACACGCAGCTCCAGACGCACACGCCCGCGCCGCGTCTGCTTCTGGCCGACCGCGGTCACGTCCCCAGCCCCGCCGCCGACCCGGCCGAGCCCGGCGCGTTGCTGCTCGTCCGCGACCAGCCCGACGGTGAGCCCGAGGCGATCGCGCGCGCGCGCTGGCGCTTCACGCCCGACGGCTGCCACGTCGAGATCGACGGCGGCTTCTCCCCCGGCCGTCTCTACCAGGCCGTCTACACGGCGGTGGGCGCGCCGGTCCGTGGCCTCGGCCTCGCCGCCCTCCGCGACGCGGCCGAGTGGCTCAAGCACGGGACCCCGGCGAGCGGTCACCCGGCGCCCGGCGCGGTGGGCTGGGTGCTCGCGTACGGCCGCTCGCAGACCGGGCGCCTGCTCCGGACGCTCGCGTGGGAGGACCTGAACCTCGCCGAGTCCGGCCGCGAGGCGCTCGACGGGATCCTGGCCAACGTCGCCGGCGGGATGCGCGGCGAGTTCAACCAGCGGTTCGGTCAGAACTCGAAGGACCGCCCGCACATGATGGCGCACCTCTCGCCGTCCGACCCGGACGCGCTCCACGCCCGGCTCG
Source organism: Candidatus Rokubacteria bacterium RIFCSPLOWO2_02_FULL_72_37 (assembly GCA_001790315.1). Classification (GTDB taxonomy): domain Bacteria; phylum Methylomirabilota; class Methylomirabilia; order Rokubacteriales; family CSP1-6; genus GWA2-73-35. The sequence goes on from MGCE01000131.1 coordinate 6,093, forward strand.
ACGCGCGCGCGAGCCCCCTCAAGGCGATGTACACGAACACGTCGGCCGAATACCACCGGGGTGACGCCTCGCTCGTCCACACGGACCCCGACGGCACGCGGGACGTCGCCCACGGCCCGAACGCGCGCGTCTACGCCTTCGCGGGCACCGAGCACGGGCTCGGCGTCTGGCCCCCGACGGACACGCAGCCCGCGCCCGCGGACCCGACGGGCGCGATCGAGCGCTCGCAGCACCTGCGCGGCGTCCTCGACTACGGGCGGCTGCTCCGCGCGTGCCTCGTCCACCTCGACCGCTGGGTCACCGAGGGCGTCGAGCCGCCGCCGAGCCGGCACCCGCGGATCGACGACGGGACGGCTGTGCCGCCCGCCGCGCTCCGGGACGCATTCGACCGGATCCCGGGCGCCCGCTACCCGCGGCACCACGCGCTCCCGCAGCGGCTCGACTTCGGCGCGCTGCCGCCCAGGGGCGGCGCGCCCTACGGCTCACGCGTCTCGGCGGTCAACGCCGACGGCAACGAGGTCGCCGGGATCGTGCTGCCCGAGCTGGCCGTGCCGCTCGCCACGCACACGGGCTGGAACCTGCGCCATCCGGACATCGGCGGCGAGGACCAGCTCCTGGTCTTCGCGGGCGCGACGCTGCCGTTCGCCCCGACGCGCGCCGAGCGCGAAGCGGCCGGCGACCCACGGCCCTCCGTCGAGGAGCGCTACGCCTCGCGGGAGGAGTACCTGGCGCGCGTGCGCCGCGCGGCGGAGACGCTCGTCGGCGAGCGCTGGCTGCTCGAGGAGGACGTGGAGCTCTCGGTCGCGCTCGCCGCGCGGATGTGGGACGCGGTATGCTAGGGGCGCCATGCCGCTCCTGCCGGCGCTGACGCGCGAGCAGTGCCCCGCCGATCTCCTCCCGCTCTGGGACGAGTGCGCGGCGCGGTACCCGCAGTTCCGCCACCTCTGGACGACCATGGCCAACTCGCCGACGATCTTCCGCCACATCTGGGGCGAGCTGCTCGAGCTCAAGCGCGTGAGCCCGGTCGCCGCGCGGCACTTCGAGATCGCGATCGTCGTCGTCTCGAACCTGAACCGCTGCCGCTACTGCGTGGCGCACCACACGCCCCTCGCCGCGGCCGCGGGCCTCGACGCGGCGCAGCTCGACGCGCTCGCCGGCGTCGCGCTCGGCCCGCTGCCGGAGGACTGGGACTTCCCCCCGCGCCCGGGCTTCTCGCGCGCGGACGGTCTCGTCGTCGACCTCGCGTACTTCCTCGCGTGGAGCGGCGTCTACGCGGCCACCGCGGACGTGCACCCGCGCGTCGTGCAGCGGCTCCGCCGGCGGCTCTTCGGCCTGCTCGCCGAGCACTTCTCGCCCAGGCAGCTCGAGGAGCTGGTGTGGCGCACCACCCAGTGCGTCGCGTTCAACTGGCACAACGACTTCTTCGAGCTCGACATCGAGCCCGAGGTCGCTCCTAGGCCCACGGCGGTGGCGCGCTCCACCGGTTGAGGAAGGTCGTCTCCGCCGTCGGCCGGCGCCGGGTGGCCCCGAAGCTCCCGCGCGGATAGCCGAGCGGGATGCAGAAGTGGAAAGTCACGTCCTTCGGGATCCCGAGCAGCGCGTACACGCGGTCCATCACCCTGGGATGGAGCGTCGTCGGGACCGAGCCGATGCCGAGCGCCCGCGCCGCGAGCATCAGGTTCTGTGCGGCCGGAATCACCGAGTTGGCCCACCCGGGCGGCTCCGCCAGGGCGAGCACGATGCACGGCGCGTCCTTCATCTCCTCCGCGAGCCCCGCCGCCGCCCGGTAGTTCTTCTCCTCGGGCGGGATGTCCTCGGGCCGGGTCCAGCCCCGCTCCTCCAGCCGCTTGGCCCACCACGCCTCGCGGTAGAGCGCGCCGAACGCCAGGATGACGCCGCGGTCGGTGAGGGCCAGGAAGCGGGCGATCTGGCGGTTCCCGCCGTTCGGCGCCCGCACCGCCGCCTCGAGGCAGAGCCGGAGGTCGTCCATCGGGATCGCGTCGGGCCGGAAGCGCCGGATCGAGCGCTGGGTGAACATCGCCTCGCCGATCGGCATCGAGAGCCGCGCGGCGTCCGTCGGAATCGCAGTCGCGGGATGGTTCGGGCTCGCAGTCACGAGATGACTCCTCGGGGGGTGAGAGGGGGTCGGCGGCGGTGCCAGGCGGTCGCCTGCTCGTAGGCATGGCCGACGCGCAGCACCGTCACCTCGTCGAAGGGCCGGCCGGCGAGCTGGAGCGAGAGCGGCAGCCCGCTCGCCGAGAACCCGCACGGCAGCGCGAGCGCCGGAAGCCCGGTCATGTTGAACGGCGCCATGTTGCTGCGCGCGAACGGGAAGCCGGGGTCGTGCACGGCCGCGAACGTCGGCGCCGGCTTCGGGGTCGTCGGCGTGGCGAGCACGTCGACGCGCCGGAGCACCGCGGCCATCGCGTCCGTGAGCCGGGCGCGGAGCCGCTGCGCCTGCACGTACTCGCTCGCGGTGACGAGCGCGCCGGCGAGCATCTTCTCCCGCAGCACCTCGCCGTAGAGGTCGGGGCGCTCGCGGAGGTCGCGCTCGTGATAGGCGAAGGCCTCGGCGAGCAGGATCGCCATGAACGCCCAGGCGTCCCAGATGTGCGGGATCTCGACGTCCTCGACCACCGCGCCAAGCCCGCGGAGCGTGGCGAGCGCCTCCTCGAACGCGCGCGCGACCTCCGGGTCGAGCCCGTCGTGGAAGTAATCGCGCGGCACGCCCACCTTGAGCCCGCGGATCGGCTGTCCCAGGGCCGCGACGTAGTCGCCGACCGGCGCCCGGCTCGATGCCGGATCGGCCGGGTCGTGGCCGGCGAGCGCCTGCAGCAGGAGCGCCGTGTCCTCGACGGTGCGCGCCATCGGGCCCGTGTGGTCGAGCGTCCACGAGAGCGTGACCACCCCCGCGCGGCTCGTGCGCCCGTACGTGGGCTTGAGCCCCACGATGCCGCAGAACGCCGCGGGCCCGCGGATCGAGCCGCCCGTGTCCGAGCCGAGGGAGCCCGCCACGAGCCCGGCGGCGAGCGCCGCCCCGGAGCCGCTGGACGATCCGCCCGGGATGTGGTCGAGGCTCCACGGGTTCTTCGCCGGACGGAAGCGGTGGCCGGGGAACTGGATGCCGAACGCGAACTCGTGGGTGATCAGCTTCCCGAGCATCACGACGCCGGCCCGCGCGAGGCGCGCGACGCACGTGGCGTCGTGATCGGGGACCCATTCGGCGAGCACGGCCGAGCCCGCGGTCGTCCGCACGCCGCGCGTCGCGTAGAGGTCCTTGTACGCCACGGGGACGCCGCCGAGCGGCCCCGCGTCCCCGCGGCGCAGCGCCGCCTCCGCCGCGCGCGCGTCGGCGAGGGCCTGGTCGGCCGTCAGCGTCACGAACGTCGACAGGACCGGGTCCAGCGCCTCGATCCGCTCGAGCTGCGCCCGGACCAGCTCGACCGGCGAGAGGTCGCGTCGCCGGAAGCGCGCGCCGAGCTCCCCGATCGTCGCGTACGCGAGCTCGTCAGCCGCCATCGCCGCCCCGCGCACCCGCCGCGGCGAACGTGACGGCCGGCTCGAGGGGTTTCTCCGCCCGCGTGTCCAGCGCGCGGACCGGCCCGAGCGCGTCGGCGAGAAGCCGCCGCACCAGCTCGAGCCGATCCTCGCGGATCTCCACACCCGCCGCCCGCATCCGCGCCCGCACCTCGTCCAGGGTCATCGCCGTCTCCTTCCGGTGTCCACAGGGACGCTACCCCGGCCGCTTCTCCCGCGCAACCCGCTGTGCGAGAATGCGCGGTGCCCGGCCCGAGGAGGAAGCGTCGCGACGGATCACAGAGGGAGAGAGCCGATGGAGCGCTCGCGCAGCGTGGTCACGCCCGAGAGGTTCGCCGCAGGGATGACGTTCGAGCAGTACGTCCGGTACGTCGGGACGCCCGAGAACCTCGCGCGCGAGGCCTCGCAGGGCGGCACGCGCCGCGACTGGAGCGGGTGGCTGCGTCAGGCGTACGAGCGCGCGCGTCTCACCGAGGCGCAGACGGCGGCCATCCGCTGGCTGGCGGCGCAGCCCGGCGGCCCCGCGAAGGTCCTCGGGCTCGCCGAGGAGTGGTCGTCGGACTGCCGGCGTGACCTCCCGATGCTCGCGCGCCTGGCCGAAGCGGGGGGCCTGGAGCTCCGGATCTTCCGGCGTGACGGCCAGCGGTTCATGCGGAGCCAGACGCCGACGCTCGCCGAGTACCCCGACAGCAACGCCGACCTCATGGCCGAGCTGATGAACCTGAAGAACGGTCAGGCGTGGGCCTCGATCCCCGTCGCGGTCTTCTACACGAAGGACCTCGAGCCGCTCTACCGCTACGTCGAGTATCCGGCGATCTACCACAAGGACCGCATCGTGGGGACGCTCCGCGCGCCGCGCCCGGGGGAGACCAGGGAGCAGACGCAGGCGCGCGGCGACCGCGCGTTCATGGCGATGCTCGAGAGCCCGTTCTTCCACGTCTGGGCGTGCGCGGGGATCGATCAGATCCTGAGCGCTCTCTACGAGCGGCTCGTCGTCGGCTCGCTGGAGGGCCAACCATGACGCTTCCGACCCAGGCGCGCGTCGAGGGCTACTTCAAGGAGCTCAACAACTGGGGGCGCTGGGGCGACGCCGATCAGCGCGGC
>MGCE01000132.1 GCA_001790315.1 Candidatus Rokubacteria bacterium RIFCSPLOWO2_02_FULL_72_37
CGTGGTCCTGGCGACCCCTCCCGCGCGCGTCTGGCAGCCCGGCGCGCGGCGAGCATTGACATGAGTTCGCGGACGGAACACTAGCGCGGCGCGGGCGCGTACTTGCCCGTGAGCTGCGGTGTCAGACCCTCGAGCCCCTTCTGCTGCCGCTCGAGCCGCGTCTCCCGCGCCCAGGTGCGCTTGAGGTCGTCGCGCACGCGCACGCGCAGGCGCCCGAGCCTCTCCGTCTCGAGCTCGACGAGATCGCCGTCCTGCAGGGCGCTGAGCCCGCGGTGGTTCGTCCCCGTCGCGAGCACGTCGCCGGGCTCGAGCGCGTGGATCGAGGTGACCCACTCGATGCAGCGCGGGATCCTGTGGGCCATGTCGCTCGTGTTGAAATCCTGCTTGACCTCGCCGTTGACCCGGAGCCTGACCTGCAGCCGATGCGGATCCGGCACCTCGTCGGCGGTCACGATCCACGGGCCGAGCGGCGCGAAGGTGTCACGCGATTTCATCTGGTAGAAGGTGTTGCCCGCCGGCGGCAGGCCGCGCGCCGAGCCGTCGATGAAGCCGACGTAGCCGAAGACGTGGTCCATGGCCGTCGCTGCGCTGACGTGCGAGGCGCGCGCGCCGATGACCAGCGCCACCTCCGCCTCGCCCTCGAAGATCGTGGCGGGCGCATCGGGGAGCACCATGGTGTCGCCGTCGCCGATGACCGCGCTCGGGGTCTTGAGGAACGCGTTGATCGGCGCCGGCTCGGGGCGCGTCCCGTCCTCCATGTAATTCACCGCCATGCAGACGAGGTTCGCCGGCTTCGGCAGCGGCGGGCGGATCCTGACGCGGCTCACCGGCACCCCGGGCGCGTTCCGGGCGGCCTGCTCGAGGCGCTCCCGGTAGTCGGCGAACCGCGCGATCAGTCCGCTGATGAGGTCGTGCGGGCCGACGTGCGGGATGTCGCCCACGACCCGGGAGACGTCCACCACCGCGTCACCCGCGAGCACGCCGAGCTTGAAGTCGTCGAAGAACAGGATTCTCATGGTCTGCAACTATATCAATCCAGCGGGGTGGAGCGATGAAGATCACGGACGTGCGCCTGACGCTGTTCGCCTGGAACGATATCCCGGCCACCCGGTACGGTCGGCACACGGGGAAGTTCGGCGGCTCGAGCCAGCTCGGCTTGCTGACCATCGCCACGGACGAGGGCGTGGAGGGGCACGCCTTCCTCGGCTCCGCGATGCGCGGCGCCCACCTCGACGGCGCCTCGCTGATCCAGTACCTGAAACCCGTGGTGCTCGGCCAGGACCCGCTCGAGCGCGAGCGGCTGTACCAGGCGATGTGGCAGAAGAACCGCGGGACGACCTATCGCGCCATCGGGGCGGTGGACGTGGCGCTCTGGGACATCGCGGGCAAGGTGGCGGGGCTCCCGATCCACCGGCTGCTCGGCTCCTACCGCGAGAGCGCTCCCGCCTATGCGAGCTCGGCCGTCCTGCCGAATCCGGAGGCGTACGCCGAGGAGGCGGCGCGCTTCAAGACCGAGGGCTGGCCCGCGTACAAGATCCACCCGCCCACGGACCCTGCCGTGGACGTCGAGGTCTGCCGCGCCGTGCGCCGCGCCGTCGGCGACGGCTTCACCGTGATGCTCGACTCCACGTGGGCCTACCAGTACCCGGAGGCGCTGCGCGTGGGGCGGGCGATCGAGGAGCTGGGCTTCTACTGGTACGAGGATCCGCTGGCCGACGACGACCTGCTGGGCTACGTGAAGCTGAAGCAGCACCTGACGATCCCGATCCTCGCCACCGAGTACGCGCCGGGCGGCCTCACGTCCTTCGCGCCGTGGCTCGTCCACCAGGCGACCGACTTCCTGCGCGGCGACGTCGCGGTGAAGGGCGGCATCACCGCGCTCGTGAAGGCCGCGCACCTCGCCGAGGCCTTCCACCTGAACTTCGAGATCCACCACGGCGGCAACTCGCTCAACAACGTCGCGAACCTCCACGTGACGATGGCGATCCGGAACTGCGAGTTCTTCGAGGTGCTGCTTCCCGCGGGCGCGCAGAAGTACGGGCTCGCCGAGGACATCGAGGTGGACCGGCAAGGGCTCGTGCACGCGTTCAACGGCCCCGGCCTCGGTGCCGCGATCGACTTCGGCCTCATCGGCAAGCGGCAGACGGCGGTGCTGGCCTGACGGACGCCGCGCTGGCGCGGTCGAGGCCGGCCGCCTCCGAGGCCCTCAGCGTGGCACGACGCGGTTCTTCTGCGCGCCGAGCCCGGCGATGCCCATCTCGACGAGGTCCCCGGGCTCGAGGTAGCGCGGCGGCTTCATGCCGTGGGCGACGCCCGCCGGCGTCCCGGTGGAGATGATGTCGCCGGCGCGCAGCGACATGAAGCGGCTCACGTACGCGACGAGCCGGCGCACGCCGAAGATCATGTTGGCGGTGTTGCCGCGCTGGCGCGGCTCGCCGTTGACCGTCGTCCACACCTCCAGCGCCTGCGGATCGCGCAGCTCGTCGGCGGTGACGAGCCACGGCCCGATGGGCGCGAACGTGTCCGCGCTCTTGCCCTTGGTGGTCGTCCCGCCGTGCTCGATCTGGAACGCACGCTCGGACACGTCGTTCACGACGCAATAGGCGGCGACGTGCCGGAGCGCCTCCGCCTCGCCGACGTCGCGCGCGTCGCGCCCGATGACGACGCCGAGCTCGACCTCGTAGTCGAGCTTGGTGGCGCCGCGCGGGCGGACGATCGGGTCATGGGGGCCCGTGACCGCGCTCGTGGCCTTGATGAAGAGGACCGGCTCCTCGGGCAGCGGCTGGCCCACCTCGCTGGCGTGGTCGGTATAGTTGAGGCCGACGCACACGATCTTGCCGATGCCGGCGAGCGGGCAGCCGAGGCGGGGCCGGCCGCGCACCACGGGCAGCCGCGTCGTCTTGACCGCGCGCAGGCGCTTCTGGCCGGCGGGCGAGAGCGCGACCGGCGTGAGATCGCGCACCACGCGGGAGAGATCGCGCAGCGTGCCTTCGGCGTCGATGAGGCCGGGCTTCTCGGCGCCGGCGCGGCCGTAACGGACGAGCTTCATGGTGTCACCTCGTTCGATAGACGACCAGCCGGTCCGCGCCCGACTCGGGCGCCCAGACCTCGCCCGGCCGGCCGAGGATCTGGCGCACGTTCGCGCTGCGGCGGTCGCTCGGGAACGTCTCGAATTTCTCCGTCGACGGATCGAATCGGACCATGGCGTTGGCGCCCCAGTCGCTGACCCAGATCTTGTCCTCGGGGTCCACGTAGACGGCGTAGGCACGTGGCCGGTCGCCGGGCAGCTTCCAGGTCCGCCAGGTCTTGCCCCTCGGATCGTAACGGCTCAGGTTGCCGGAAGTCCACTCGCTGACCCAGACGCGGCCGCGCGAGTCCGACCACACGCGCCGCGCGCCCTGGCCCTTCGTCGGCGGCTCGATGACCGTGGCGGCGCCGGTCTCGAGGTCCACGCGCGCGATGTGGTTGCCGGCGAGCGAGGCGTAATACACGTCGCCGTCGGGGGTGGTCGCGATGCCGTAGGGGCCTCGGCCGCGGGGCGCGTCCCAGACCTGCATGGCGCCGGTCCCGGGATCCAGCCGCCCGTAGACGCCGGTCTGGCCGGTGAACCAGACGCGCCCGCGCTTGTCGAAGGTCAGCGTGTTGAGGTTGGCGTACGCGCGCGACTCGGGCAGGGGCCAGCTCCTGACCGCGCGTGTCCGCGGGTCCACGCGGACGATGGCGTTCGTGCCGCCCTCCGTGACCCACGGCGCGCCGTCCGGCCCGACGATCACGCCGTGCGGCGCAGCACCCGCGCCGAGCGGAATCAGGTCCACGATGCCGGTGGCGGGATCGAGGCGGCCGAGATGGCCGGTGCGCTGGGCCGTGTACCAGACGATGCCGTCGGTGCCGACCGCGACGTCGTGCGGGTGGCCGCCCGCAGGCACGTCGTAGGCGCGGATGGCGACCCGCGCCTGCCCGAGGGCGGGGGTGACGACGAGGGCGGCCACGAGAAGCGGGAGTGCGCGGCGCACGGGGACCCGTTCAGAACCCGAGGAAGTCCCGGAGCGCGGCCAGGACCGCGTCGGGGTTGTCCTCGTGCAGCGTGTGGATCGCACGCGGGATCTCGACCAGGCGGCCATTCGGCAGCTCCTTCACCATGCGCTCGGCCACGTCGCGGTCGAGGACGTGGCTCTCCGCACCGCGGAGCACCAGGGTGGGCGGGGTGAGGGCCCGCACGATGGCCCACCAGTCCACGTCCCCCGGCGCGCGGCGCTCCTTGATGCTCGGATGCCACGCCCACACGAGCGCGCCGTCGGCGCGCCGGCGCAGGCTCGTCGCGACGACCCAGCGATAATAATGGATGCCGGGGTAGGGGTTCGCGCGATAGAGGTGTTGCGCCGCCTGCTCGATGCTCTCCCAGGTGGCTGGCTCGGGCGGGCCCGGCGGGGCGGCGGCCGCCCGCGCGCTGATCTCCGGGCCGATGTCCACGACGACCAGCTTCCGGACCAGCTCCGGCCGCCTCGCCGTGAAGTACATGGCGTTGCGACCGCCCATCGAGAGCCCGACGAGGACGAGCGAGGTCAGGCCGAGCTGGGCGGCGACGCCGTTCAGATCCGCGGCGACCGCGGCCGGGCTGTAGACGTCGGCCGGATCGCTGTCCCCGTGGCCGCGCTGATCGAGCGCCAGGACGCGGAAGTGGGGCTGGAGCGCGATGGCCAGCGTGTCCCAGGCGTGCGCGTGGCCCGTGAAGCCGTGCAGGAGCAGCAGGGGCGTGCGCGTCTCGCCGCCCCAGTCGAGCAGGTGCAGGGCGAGCCCTTCGACCAGCAGGGCGCGGTCCAGCGGGCGCAGGAGGTTCGTCGGTGGCACGGTGCGCGTGTAGTATAACCGTTACCGCCATGGCTCCCGAGCCGGCGGAGATCCTCGTCCTCGGCCGTCGCATCGAGCGCGTGGAGCTGGCGCGCCTGGCGCGGTTGTTCGGCGACATGGTCAAGTACGTGGTGGACGTCGAGCGCGGCGTGATCGCGATCGGCGGCGAGCTGCACGCCGATGCCGAGCAGGCGCTCCTGGACCGGGGCAGCCGCCCGGCCGACCTCTGGGGCGCCAATTACTATCCCGGCCAGGGGCGCGAGGGCTGCGTCGAGTTCACCTCGCCGATCAACATCCGTCCGGCCCGGGGGAATCCGGGGATGGAGATCGGGGATCCGGCCATCCGGGAGCGCATCCGGGCGATCACCTTCGCGCTGGTGGGAGAAGGCGAGGCGCTGTGACGTGAGCCACCACGCCGGTCTCTCGCCCGAGCGCTGGGCGGGCTTCTCGCTCGATCAGCAGGTGCTGATGATCGCCAACGAGATGCACCGCGCGGCGAAGCTCTCGGCGCCCGACGGGCGCGAGCGTGCGCGCAACGCCTACGCGCGCGTCCTGCAGCTCACCGATCTCACGATCGAGGTCAACCCCTGCCGTCCGCTCCGGCGGGAGCTGCTCCGCTGGCGCGACCTCGTGGCCGCCCTCTACGTCGCCCCGATCGCCGAGCCCGGAGCCCACGCCGCCGCCTTCCGCGCCCTGCTCCGCCTGACGCCCGAGGCGTCGAAGCAGCTCGCGCCCGGACGCTGACGTCGCGCGGCGCTACCGCGCGGCGAGGGCCTGCACGAAGCGGCGGGTGAAGCCCACGACGTCGCGGTCGAGCCGGCCCTCCGTGCGGCCGATCGCGATCTTCACGCTCACCACGAACGGACCCTCTTCGCTGAGGATCCGATCGTAGGCGCCGCGCAGCTCGTCCTCGGTGCGCGCTTCCATCGCCTTGTCGACGCCGGCGCCTCGGGCGATGGCCGCCAGATTCGAGCGGGCGGCGGTCGCCGTCGGCTGGCCGCCCGTGGTCTGGTGCACCTCGTTGTCCCAGATCACGAGCGCGTAGTTCTTCGGCGCCTGGGTGGCGATCGTGCAGAGCGAGCCGAGGTTCATCAGGAGGGAGCCGTCGCCGTCGAGGCAGACGACGCGGACGTCGGGCCGCGCCAGCGCGATGCCGAGGCCCACGGAGGAGCACTGGCCCATGGAGCCGAAGATGTAGCAGTTGAGCGGACGGTCGGCGAGCTGCTGCAGCTCGAGCGACGCCTGGCCGAGATTGGTGACGACGACCTCGTCGGCGA
>MGCE01000133.1:0-3158 GCA_001790315.1 Candidatus Rokubacteria bacterium RIFCSPLOWO2_02_FULL_72_37
GACCGGACCCGTTCCCGCCGCGCGCGCGACGGGCCCCGCGCGCCCGGACGGAGCCCAGCCGCGACGGGGCAAGCGGACGCGTGCCGCGTGGTCCCGGCGACCCCGCCCCCCGCGCGCCCCCGGCGGTCCTTCGCCGCTCCCAGCCGCGGGCCGGTGACCTGCGCCCGTGTGTGGGCAGCAGCTCAGGCCGCGAGCGGGTTCTGCCAGCGCAGTCCCCGGAACCGGGCGAAATCGCCGTCGGTGGAGTAGAGCAGCAGGCCGTGCTCCGACGGCGAGAGCGGCCAGGTGAGCGTCCGGGATCAGGTTGGCCTGCGCCCGGGCCTCCGTGGCCACCTCGGCGTCCAGCCAGATCACTTGTACGAGTCGTCCTCAGCCACCGCGAGGACCTCGGAGGACGCTAGCGCGGGTGCGCTACGCGAGCACGCCGGGCGCCTCAGGCGCCCGCGCCCTCCACGATGCGACAATCGCGGAGGAGAGGAGGCGCGCCGTGACTGCGCGAGGGGACATCCGGCTCCGGTCGGGCAACCAGATGGTCGTCGAGGGCGCCCTGCGCGCGGGCTGTCGCTTCTTCAGCGGCTATCCGATCACCCCGGCCTCGGAGATCTACCGCGAGATGACCCTGCGCCTGCAGGCGCGGGGCGACGTGGCCATCGGCGCGCCCGACGAGATCTCGGCGCTCTGCTACTGCATCGGCGCCTCGCAGCGCGGCGTGAAGGCCATGACGGCCACCTCCGGGCCCGGCTGGGCGCTGATGATCGAGGCCTTCCAGTACGCCCTCATGACCGAGACGCCGGTGGTCGTCGCCGTCGTCCAGCGGCTCGGGCCGAGTACCGGCGGCGCCACTCAGGGCGCGCAGGGCGACGTGCTGCTGGCCGAGTTCGCCACGTCGGGTGGCTACACCGTGCCGGTCTTCGCGCCGTCCACGCCCGGCGAGTGCTTCGCGCTCACCGTCCAGGCCTTCAACTGGGCCGAGGCGTTGCGGACGCCCGTCGTCCTCCTGAGCGACAAGGAGGTCGGGATGACGTACGAGGCCCTGGACCTCGGCGCGCTCCCCGACGTGCCCGTCGTCGCGCGCCCGCAGGCGGTGGGCGACGGCTATCGCGCCGTCGCCTTCACCGCGCCGGACGAGGTGCCGCCCTTCGCGCCCGTCGGCGGTCCGCTCAAGGTCACGCTGACGGGCTCTGCCCACAACAAGGACGGCTGGCTCCGGAAGAACGACCCGGAGACGCTCGACGTCCTCCGCCACCTCGAGGCGAAGATCGCGGCGCGCGCGGGCGACCTCGCGCTCGTCACGGAGGACCTCGACGCGGACGCCGACACGCTCGTGGTGAGCTACGGGATCACGGCGCGCGCGGCGCGCGAGGCCGTGCGCCTGGCGCGCGCGGCGGGACGCCGGGTGTCGTTCGTGGGGCTGCTCACGCTGTTCCCGGTGCCCGCCGACGCCCTCCGTGCCGCCGTCGGTCCCGCCAAGCGCGTCGTGGTCGCGGAAGAGAACCTGGGCGGCCTCTACCGGCGCGTGCTCGCCGGCGCGCTGCCCGGGGTCGAGCTCGCCGGCGTGAACAAGCTCGGTGGCATGATCCGTCCGGCCGAGATCGTGGAGGCTTTGTGACGTTCCTCGCCCAGCGCCCGATGCCCTACTGCCGCGGCTGCGGCCACGGCCTCGTGGCGCGCCGTCTCGACGAGGCGCTCGGGCGCCTCGGCCTCGACCCGGGCCGGGTCGTCCTCACGACCGACATCGGCTGCGTGGGGCTCGTCGACCCGCTCTTCCCCGCAGTGCACACGGTCCACACGATCCACGGCCGGTCGACAGCGGTCGCAGCCGGCGCCGTCCTCGCCGACGCGCTCTGCGCCGAGGGCGGCCTCACGAACATCGTGATGCTGGGCGACGGCGGTGCCACGATCGGGCTGCTCCACCTCACGCAGGCCGCGCTCATGAACGTGGACCTGACGGTGCTCCTCCACAACAACATGCTGTTCGGCATGACGGGCGGCCAGCACTCCGCGCTCACCCCGGAAGGGTTTGCGACGTCGACCACGCTCGAGGGCAACTGGGTGCCGGCGCTCGACATGGAGCAGATCCTGCGCGGCTCCCACGGCGGGTTCTTCGCGCGCCAGCTCGCCACCGACCGGGAGCTCGCCGACGTCATCGCCGAGGCGATCGCCTTCCCGGGCTTCGCGCTGGTCGAGATCCTGGAGCTGTGCACGGGTTTCGGGGTGCCCCTGAACGAGCTGGACGGCAAGGCCCTGCGCGCGACGGCCGAGGCCGAGGGCAAGCAGTTCGGCGTGCGCATCCGACGGGCCGATCGCCGCCCGTACCACGCGCTCTATCGCGAGCGGTTCCCGGTGCGCGCGGCCGGGCCGCCGCCGGCGACCCGCGCGGCGCCGGCGCGCGCCTTCGCCCACCGGCTCACGCGTGCCCTCGGCGTCATCGTCGCCGGGAGCGCGGGCGAGCGCGTGCAAACGGCGGCCGCCGTCCTCGCGCAGGCCGCGGTGCTCTCCGGCCTCTGCTGCGTGCAGAAGAACGACTACCCGGTCACGGTCGGCAGCGGCTTCTCCCTGTCCGAGGTGAAGCTCGCGCCCGAGCCCATCCTCTATACGGGGATCGACGCGGCCGACGCGGTCCTGATCGCCTCCGCCGACGGGCTGCGCGAGGTCAAGGGCCGGCGCGACCTCGAGCGTCTGGCGCCGGCGGGCGTCGTCATCGTGGACGCGAGCCTCGCCGGCGAGCTGCCGCCCGGCCGCGCCCTCGCAGCGCCGCTGCGCAGCACGCTCACGGCCGACACGGCCGCGCTCGGGGCCGTCGCGCTCCTCGTGGCGCGCACGGGCGTGCTCGAGCGGGATGCCCTGCTGGCGGCCGTGGATGCCCTCGGGGGGAAAGACGCGGGCGCGCTGCGCGCCGCGGTGGAGAGGGGCTCGACCCTCACGGGCTGAGACGGTTTCACGCGGGCTTCTTCCTCGGGCGCTCGACGACGGGGAACCCGGCGTTCTTCCACGCCGTGAAGCCACCGTCCATCTCGTAGACCGGCTCGAGGCCCATCTGCCGGGCGACGTCCGTGGCGAGCGCCGAGCGCCAGGCGCCGTTGCAGTAAAGGATGAACTCCTGGCCGGACGCGAAGATCTCCTTGTGATAGGGGCTGTCCGGGTCGATCCAGAACTCG
>MGCE01000133.1:3173-13271 GCA_001790315.1 Candidatus Rokubacteria bacterium RIFCSPLOWO2_02_FULL_72_37
AGCATGCCGCGCGGGCAGTGGAAGGCGTCGGGGATCATGCCCTCCCGCTCGAGCTCCCGGACGTCGCGGAGATCGACGAACACGACGCCGGCCTTCCCGTGCCGCGCGCGGGCCTCCTCGAGGCTCAAGGTCGTGATTCGCGACTTCGCCTCGGCCACCAGCTGGCGGACGCTTTTTCTGAGCTTCATGCGAACCTCCGGGGTAATGTCTGGATTCGCGGCCCTCGGTGAGGGTCCAGACTACTGGAGGACGGCGGGGGCGCGTCAAGGGGTATAGTCGGCGGGTGCGCTCCGACGATCTGCCCCTGACCGGTGTCACGATCCTGGACTTCACGCGCGTGCTCGCCGGCCCCTACTGCACCCGCCTGCTCTGCGATCTGGGCGCCCGCGTCGTCAAGATCGAGCGGCCGGGCGAGGGCGACGACATGCGGCGCGGCTACCTGCAGCTCGAGCCCGGGCGCGCCGACCAGAGCACCTACTTCACGCGTGTGAACGCCGGCAAGGAGAGCGTCGCCGTCGACCTGGCGCGCGCAGAAGGCCGGGCGATCGTGCGCGACCTCGCGCGCGTCGCCGACGTGGCGGTCGAGAACTTCATGCCGGGCGTCGTCGCGCGCCTCGGCTGCGACTACGAGACGCTCCGCGCGGTGAAACCCGACATCATCTACTGCTCGATTTCGGGCTTCGGGCAGACCGGGCCGTGGCGCTCGCGCCCCGCCTTCGCGCACATCATCAACGCGATCTCGGGCCTCATGCATCTCGAGCAGGGCGACGAGCCGGCGCCGCGCGCCTCGAATCTGCAGGCCGCCGACGTCCTGGCCGCCACGCACGCCACGACCGCGATCATGGGCGCGCTGATCCGCCGGAGCCGCACCGGGCGCGGCGCGTACCTCGACGTCTCGATGCTCGAGGCGCTCATCGCCGCCGACAGCGTGGCCTACGCCGCGGTGCTCAACGGCGGCGAGGAGTACGGCAATCCGCGCCCCGGCATGGTGGTCGCGCCTGTCGGCGGCCGCTTCGTCGCCACCCAGTTCGTGGGCGCCCCGCAGCTCTGGACGCGCCTGCTGGCCGCCATGGGACGGCCCGAGCTGGATCGCGATCCGCGCTTCGACACGAGCGAGAAACGGCGCACGAACTGGCCCGAGCTGCGCCGGATCGTCGAGGCGTGGCTCGCGACGTTCCCCACGGCCGAGGCGGCGCTCGAAGCGCTGGCCGCGGCCCGCATCCCGTGCGCGCCCGTCCTGCGCCCGGCCGAAGTGATCGCCGAGCCCCACCTGGCCGCGCGGGGGTTCTTCCCGACCGTGCCGCATCCGGCCCGCGGCGCGGTGCGCGTCACCGCGAGCCCCTTCCACGTGGACGGCGAGCCCCTCGGTCCCCGCGCGCCGGCCGCGTACCGCGTCGGCGAGCACACGCGCGCGGTGCTCGGCGGCCTGCTCGACTACCCGGCGGCGCGCATCGACGAGCTCTGCCGATCGGGCGTCATCGAGGCTCCGCTGGTCCAGGAATTTCCGGCCAGTTCGTAGCCGGGCGCGCGGCGGGCGCCTCGCCCTCGCCGGCACGGCGTCACGAAATCGCGCGGTTCCGCTGACACCCCCGCGGGTACGTCGCTTGCACTACCCGATGAAGGCGGTGTCCCCCGGGTGGACACCCTCATTGCCGGAAGCGACGGTCTTCCGAGGGAGGAATAGCGTGTCTCGATCGGCGCGCGTTCTCTTCACTCCGTTCTCTGCGCTGAGCTTCTGCTGTATCGTCGCCCTGGGCCTGGCGATGGGCTGGGTCCTGTCCTCGCTGCTGACGCGGGCCGTCTCCGACTGGGAGTGGCAGAACACCGCGGCCCTCGTGCAGCGCGAGGTGCGGATGGCCGGGCTCGAGACGGCCTTCGGTGATCCGGGCGCTCTGCAAACCCGGGAGCGATGGGGGAGGCAGTTCTCCACCATGCTGAAGAGCCTGCCCGAGGTCGTTCGCGTCAAGGTGTGGAACCGGGAGGCCGAGATCCTCTGGTCGGACGAGAAGAACCTGATCGGCAGGCGCTTTCCCGGCAACGAGGAGCTCCAGCACGCGCTCACGGGCGAGATCGAGGTCGAGATCAAGCACCTGGTCAAGGCGGAGCAGGCCTACGAGCGCGTGTTCCAGACGGCGGCGGAGATCTACGTGCCCATCTTCGCGACCGGTGACGGCCACGTCCTCGGCGCCGTCGAGGTCTACAAGACGCCGGAGCGCCTGCTGGCCACGATCCGGCGGGGGCGGATGGTGATCTGGGGAATCTCGCTGGCCGGCGCGGCCACGCTGTACCTGATCCTGCTGCCGCTGTTCACCCAGGTCTATCGGCGGCAGGTCGAGGAGGAGACCCTGCGGGCGCACGCCACCCGGCTCGAGACCGAGGTGGCGCAGCGGACCCAGCAGCTGCTCCAGGCGCAGAAGATGCAAGCCGTCGGCTTGCTGGCCGGAGGGATCGCGCACGACTTCAACAACCTGCTCACGGTGATCATCGGGCGGTGCCAGCTCCTGCTCCATCGGAGCCCGCCCGACGAGCCGCTCGCCCTCAACATCGGCTTGATCCACAGCACGGCGCAGAGCGCCGCGCGCCTGACCGGTCAGCTCCTCGCCTTCAGCCGCAAGCAGGTGCTCGAGCGGAGAGTGCTCGACCTGAACGTGGCGGTGGCGGACCTGGGGAAGATGCTGAGGCGCGTGATCGGCGAGAACGTCACGCTCGCGACGGTGCTCGCGCCCACGTCCGGGCTGGTCAACGCCGACCGGGCGCAGCTCGAGCAGGTCATCCTGAACCTCGTGGTGAACGCGCGCGACGCGATGCCGGACGGGGGGCGGCTGACCGTGGAGACGGCCATCGTCGATCGCGACGCGGGCGCCGCCGAGGGAGCCCCGGGCCCACCCCCGGGCCGGTACGTCGTGCTGTCCGTGCGGGACACGGGCGTCGGAATGGACGCGGCCACGCAGGCCCGGATCTTCGAGCCGTTCTTCACGACCAAGGAGCCGGGCCGCGGCACCGGGCTCGGGCTGTCGACGGTATTCGGCGTGATCGAGCAGCACGACGGGCACGTGACGGTCGCCAGCACGCCCGGTGAGGGCACGACGTTCACGATCTACCTGCCGCGGGTCGAGCAGCCACGGATCGAGACCGTGGCGCCGGCTCCCGTGGAGCCCGCGGCCGCGGCGCCGCGCCGGGGGGCGGAGACCGTGCTCGTGGTCGAGGACGAGGAGGGGGTCCGGGCGCTCGTGAGCGAGATCCTGCGCGAGCGCGGGTACACAGTGCTGGCGGCCAAGGACGGCGAGGACGCCCTGAGCGTGGCCGAGCGGTGGACGAGCCCCATCGACCTGTTGCTGACCGACGTGGTCATGCCGGGGCCGAGCGGACCGGAGCTGGCAGAACGCCTCTCCGCCGCACGCCCGGCGACGCGCGTCCTCTACATGACGGGGTACTCCGACGTCCCGGCGACGGAGTGCAACCCCCTTCTCCAGAAACCCTTCACGCCGCTCTCGCTGACGCGCGCGGTGCAGGAGGCGCTGGCGCCGTCCGGGGTGCCGGGCGAGCGCGCGTCGATGCCGGCGCTGTTCTGTTGAGGGACGGCGCGGCAGGCTTCGCGCCCGTGACCGTGACGGGCGCCGGCGGCACGCGCCTCGCCGCCTATCGCTTCGGCGGCGAGGGCCCCCCGCTCCTGCTCGCGCACGCTACCGGCTTCCACGCGCACGTGTGGCTGCCGTTGCTCGGCCCGCTCCGGCAGCGGTTCAGCGTGTACGCCTGGGATCTCCGGGGCCACGGCGAGTCCGAGCGCCCGGGCGACTTCGACGCGTTCCGCTACGAGGTGCTCGGGCGTGACCTGCTCGCTGTCGCCGGGCACTTCGGCCTCGCGCGGTCGTACGCCGTCGGGCACTCCGTCGGCGGCTCCGTCGTCGTCCAGGCCGAGGTGCTGCAGCCCGGCACCGTCGAGCGGGCCGTGCTGTTCGAGCCGATCATCCTGCCGCGCGGGGTGACGGCGCCGACGCAGCGGGTGGCGGCGGCGGAGCGCCGCCGGCGCGTGTTCGCGTCGACCGCCGAGATCCTCGAGCGCTGGGCGGCGCGTCCGCCGTTCGCGAGCTTCGACCCGGAGGCGCTCCGCGGCTACGTCGAGCACGGTGTGCGGCCGCGACCCGAGGGCGGCGTCGAGCTCAAGTGCTCCCGCGAGGCCGAGGTGTGGACGTTCTTGCAGGACGTGCGGAGCGACCTGTGGACCCGTCTCGGCGAGTACCGCGCGCCGACGCTCGTCCTGGCCGGCGACCGCTCCGACTCCCGTGCCGCCCCGCTCGCCGAGCGCCAGGCGGCGAGGATGGCCGCCGCGCGCGCCGAGCGCGTGCCCGGCCTCTCGCACTTCCTGCCCTTCGAGCGCCCGCGCGAGATGGCCGCGCGCGCGATCGCCTTCCTCCTCGACACCCGCTAGCCCAAGTTCCGCAGTTCGAAGTCGAGCGTTCCGTACTCGACGTCATGTCACGCCCTGTCACTCGGGGACCCGGGCCGCCGGGCGCGCGGGGGAGGGGTCGCCGGAGACCCGTTCCCGCCACGCGCGCGGCGGGCCCCGCGCGCCCGGACGGAGCCCAGCCGCGACGGGACGAGCGCACGCGTGCCGCGTGGTTCCGGCGACCCCTCCCCCGCGCGCCCAGCGGCCCGGCGCCGCGCGACGCACATTCACATGGGCTCGTGAACGGAACGCTAGCTCTTCTCGGCGAGCGCCTGGACGACGACGCACCGTCCCTCGCGCAGGTTGCGGACGAGGTTCGCGAACTTGGTCCGCGCCGTCGGCCCCATCAAGAGGTGCAGGCCGAGGGGTGGGGGACCGGAGCGCGCCTGCTTCTCGAGCAGCGCCGTGAACCAGTCGAGCGTCCGCCGGCTCTTGTCCTCCCAGGCGCGGATCCCGAACCCGAGCGTTTCGAGGAGCGCGCGCACGGCGTCCGGAGGCGCCAGGAAGCTGATCGAGGCGTCCTCCGCCCACGGCACCGGGAAATGCACCGGGCCGCCCTCGCCCTGGAAGATGTCGTGGAACACCAGCCGTCCCCCCGGGGCGAGCACCCGGGCGAGCTCGGCATAGAACGCCCGCTTGTCCTCGATGTTCATCTGGACGTGCTCGGTCCAGACGACGTCGAAGGCGCCGTTCTCGAACGGCAGGTCGAGCGCGCCGCTCTCGTGGAACGCGACCCGGTCCCCGAGCCCCACCGCCACGGCCAGCGCGCAGGCTGCGTCGACGTACTCGCGCGTCAGATCGACCCCCGTGGCGCGCACGCGGTGCTCGGCGGCGAGATAGCGGACCGAGCCTCCGAGCCCGCACCCGACGTCGAGCACCCGGAGGCCGGGCGTCAGCGCCGCGAGCGCGGCGAGCTCGACCGTGGCTTCCCGCCCGCGGACGTGGAAGGCGTCGACCGGGGCGAGGTCCGCGGGCGCGAGCCGGGTGACGTCCTTGCCCTGCTCGCGGAGCGCGCGGAGGACCGACTCGAGGATCTGCCCGCGCCCGTAGTGCTGCTCGACGGGGTGCCCCGCGTCCGGCGCGCCCATCACGCCGCTCAGCCCAGGATGTGCCGCGCGATGATCACGCGCTGGATCTGGTTCGTGCCCTCGAAGATCTGGGTGACCTTCGCGTCCCGCATCATCCGCTCCACCGGGTGCTCGTTCACGTACCCCGCGCCCCCCAGGATCTGCACGGCATCGGTCGTCACGCGCATCGCCGCGTCGGTGGCGAACAGCTTGGCGAGGGAGGCGTAGTAGGTGAGGTCCGGCGCGCCGGCGTCGAACATCTGCGCTGCCTGATAGACGAGCAGGCGCGCGGCCTCGATCTGCGTGGCCATGTCCGCCAGCATGAACTGGATGGCCTGGAACTCGGCGATGGGCTTGCCGAACGCATGCCGCTCCTTGGCGTAGCCGAGCGCGTAGTCGTAGGCGCCCTCGGCCAGCCCGAGGCCGAGGGTCGCGACCTGGGGCCGGGACGCCTCGAACGTCTTCATGACGTACGCGAACCCCTGCCCTTCGGCCCCGAGCCGCCGCGCGGCGGACACGCGCACGTCCTCGAGGAAGAGGTCGACGGTGGCCGAGGCGCGCAGCCCCATCTTCTTCATCGGCGGACCCAGCTGCACGCCGGGCGCGTCGCGGTCCACGAGGAACGCGGAGATCCCTCCGCGCGTGCGCTTGTCCGGATCGGTCAGCGCCAGGACGATGTACCACTCCGCGGGGCCGCCGTTCGTCACCCAGGTCTTCTGGCCGCGCAGGACGTACTCGTCCCCCTCCCGCACCGCGCGCGTCTGGAGGCCGCCGGCGTCGGAGCCGGAGCCCGGCTCGCTCAGGCAGAACGCGACGAGGAGCTGCCGGGCCCGGATCTGCGGCACGAGGGTCCGCCGCTGCTCGGGGGTGCACGCGTTCAGGAGGAAGTGGCTCGACGTCCCCTGGTCCTGGAGCGTCACCGCGGCGGCGCCGTCGGCCTTCGCGATCTCCTCCAGGACGAGGCACTGCGTGGTGAGGTCGAAGCCGAGCCCGCCGACGTCCTCCGGAAGGCACATCACGAAGAGGTCGTGCGCGGTCAGGAGCCGCCGCAGCTCGTCCGGGAACTGCCCGTGCTCGTCCCACGCCCTGGCCCGCGGCGCGATCGCCTTGCGCGCGAGGTCTCGAACCATCGTGCGAACGGCGAGCTGCTCCTCGGTGAACTGGATCATGGCTCTCCTCCGGCTCCGAGGCTAGCATGTTACAGTCGGGCGGTCAGCCAACAGGAGGAGGCTTCCGATGATCCTGAAACCCGACGACGTGCTCGAGCGCCTCCGGGCCCTCCGGAGCCGGCAGCCGGTCAGGTACTGGGCGTTCTACTCGAGCCAGCTCGGCGGGATCGTGACCGATCCCGCGCTCATGGTCATCGTCTTCGACGACCACATGGTGCACCGCGGGCACGGCGTGTTCGACACGGCGGCGCTCGTGGAGGGGAAGATCTACGATCTGGAGTCGCACCTCGACCGGTTCGTGCGCTCCGCCCGCACGTCGAAGCTCGAGATTCCGGCGCGCGAGGCCATGCGCGACATCATCGTCCGGAGCACGGCCGCGAGCGGCCAGCGCGACGGCTCGATCCGCTACTGGGCCACCTCGGGGCCCGGGAGCCTCGGCCTCACCCCGGCCAAGGGGGCGGAACCGGGGTTCTTCGTCATGGTCTTCGCGGGGCTCTCGTATCCCGAGACCTGGTACACGCAAGGGCTGCGGGTCATGACGACGACCTACCCCATCAAGCCGCCCCTCTACGCCGTCACCAAGAGCACCAACTACCTGCCCAACGTCCTCATGCAGATGGAGGCGCAGGAGCGCGGCCTCGACAACGGCGTGTTCGTCGACGAGGCGGGGCACGTGGGCGAGAGCTCCAACATGAACGTGGCGTTCGTCACGGAGGACGGGACCCTCAAGCATCCGACGTTCGATCACATCCTCTCCGGGTGCACGTCCCTGCGCCTGCTCGAGCTGGCCACCGCGCTCACGACCCGGAAGCTCCTGCGCGACGTCCGGGTATGCGAGATCCCGGTCGCCGAGGCGCGCGCGGCGCGCGAGATGATGCTGTTCGGGAGCTCGGTCAAGGTGGCGCCGGTCGTCGAGTGGGACGGCAAGCCCATCGGGGACGGCACGCCGGGCCCGGTCGCCCGGGCCCTGCGCGAGCTCCTCGAGCAGGACATGCGCACGGCGCGGGATCGGCTGATCGACGTCCCCTACTGAGAGCGAGAGGAGACCGACATGCGCTTCGGCCTGTTCACGAGCATGGGCGCCCAGACCTGGGAGGGCGTGCTGGACCTCTGGCGGCACGTCGAGGCCACGGGCTGGGACGTCGCCTGCGTGACCGACCACTTCATGCCGAACACGCCGGAGCGCGAGGGCCCCATGCTCGAGGCCTGGAGCACGCTCGCCGCGCTCGCCGTGAGCGTGCCGCGCATCCGCATCGGCACCATCGTGCTGGGCAACACCTACCGGCATCCGGCCGTGGTCGCGAAGATGGCCGCGCAGGTCGACATCATCTCGGGCGGCCGGCTGCTCCTGGGGCTCGGCGCGGGCTGGCAGGAGAACGAGCACGAGGCCTACGGCATCCCGTTCCACACGACACGCGAGCGCCTGGAGCGGCTCGACGAGGCGTGCCAGGTGCTGAAATCGCTCTGGACCCGGTCCCGCAGCGATTTCGCGGGCCGCTACTACCGGCTCTCGAACGCCCCGCTCGATCCGAAGCCGGTGCAGAAGCCGCACCCCGAGCTGATGCTCGGCGGGGGCGGCGAGCGCGTCACCCTGCGGATCGTGGCGAAGCACGCCGACCACTGGAACGTCTGGGGCGGACCGCAAGTGCTCGCGCGGAAAGGCGCCATTCTCGACGAGCACTGTACCGCGGTCGGCCGGGATCCCAAGACCATCACGCGGTCGGCCAACATGGTGTTGCTCATCACGGACAAGAAGGACGAGATCGACCGGCTCGCCGAGACCATCGCCACCCGGCTCGGCCGCCACGTGGCCGACGCGCGCGACACGTGCCTGGCGGGCACGCCGGAGCAGATCCGCGACCAGCTCCGGCAGCTCCAGGCGGCGCGCGTGGGCGTCCTGTTCATCCCGAGCCTGTTCCGGCCGCTCGACGCGCTGCGCCGCGACATGGACCGGTTCATCGCAGAGATCGCCCCGGCGTTCCGGTAGGGGGCCAGCGGTGCCGGAGGCCATGGGCCTGGAGATCATCTGCACCGGTGACGAGGTGCTGACGGGAAAGATCGTCAACACGAACTACAGCTACATCAGCCAGAAGCTGGAGGACGTCGGCCTCGCGGTGCGGTGGGGCACGACGGTCGGCGACGACCGGGAGAGCCTGCTCCGGGCGTTTCAGCTGGCGGCGGCGCGGGCCGACGCCGTCATCGTCAACGGGGGCCTCGGCCCCACGGTCGACGACCTGTCCCAGGAGATCGCGGCCCGGGCCGCCGGCGTCGAGCTGGTCCTGCACGAGGCGTGGCTGACCCGGATGGAAGAGTTCTTCCGCCGGCGTAGCCGCACAATGCCGCCGAACAACCGGAAGCAGGCCATGCTGCCCGCGACCGCGGAGCTCATCGACAACCCGATCGGCACCGCGTGCGGCTTCGCGCTCGACATCGGCCGCGCCCGCTTCTTCTTCACGCCGGGCGTCCCGCGCGAGCTCCGTCGCATGCTCGAGGAGCAGGTCATTCCGCGGCTCCTCGCCCTGAGCGGCCTGCAGGCGGCGATCCACCTGAAGCGGTTCCACTCGTACGGCCTCGGCGAGTCGCACGTCGACAGCCTGCTCGCGGGCCTCGAGGCGCTGGTACCCGACGGGAGCGTGAAGCTCGGCTTCCGCGCCCACTACCCACAGCTCGAGACGAAGCTGACCGTCCGCGGCGCCGACATGGACGACGTCCGGAGGAAGCTCGACCCGCTCGCGCGGGAGGTCCGGAAGCGGCTCGGTAACTTCATCGTGGCGGAAGACGAAGAGACGCTGGAGGGCATCGTCCTGGATGCGCTCGCGAGCCATCGGGCCTCGCTGTCGATCGTCGAGACGTTCACGGGCGGACAGATCGCCGCGCGCCTCGCCCACCTGCCGGGCGCGGAAGCGGTCTTTCGCCGCGGCGTCGTGGCCCGCGACCTCGGCGAGATCCGCGCCGCCGTCGGCCTCGACGAGGCGACGCCGACGGCCGAGGCCGTGGCGGGTGTCGCGCGCCAGCGGACCGGCGCCACGCACGCGCTGGCGGTGCTGATCGATCTCGACGCGGGGGCCGACCGGATCGACCTCGGCGGGACGATCCACCTCGCGATCGCGACCGCACAGGGCGTCGCCACGCGGCGCAGCCGCATCCTCGGCGGCCGGGAATGGGTCCGGCTCGGCGCGGTCGAGCTGGCGCTCGACTGCCTGCGCCGCCATCTCCTGGGGCTGCCGGTGGTCGAGCGGATCGACTTCGAGAAGACCTAGCGCGCTGTTCTCGAAGTCACGTTAAGCGCGACACGTGGAGGCGGGCCGCCGGGCGCAGGCGGGAGGGCCGCCCGGACCACGCGGCACGCGTGCGCTGCCCCGTCGCGGCTGGGCTCCGTCCGGGCGCGCAGGGCCCGCCGTCCACGTGGCGGGAA
>MGCE01000134.1 GCA_001790315.1 Candidatus Rokubacteria bacterium RIFCSPLOWO2_02_FULL_72_37
CCGGCACATGGTCGGCGTCAGCAGGATGTCGTACCTCGTGAAGAACCGGCCCACGACGCGGCCCGTTCGGTGGACCACGGCGATCGATCGCGCGTAGTCGGCGGCGGTCGCCGTCCGCCCGTCGACGGCCCGGGCCCACGTGACCTTCTCCACGTCCTCGGGCCCGACTTCGCGGCCGAGCGCCGCGGCGCGGGCCTCGAGCTGCGCGCGCACGTTGGCGCCGACGATCGTGCGCGTCGCGACGCCCAGCGCCTCGGCGTCGATCTCGGGCCGCGCCTCCTCGACCACGTGCCCCAGTTCCGCGCAGAGCTTCGCGGCGCCCTGGGCCGCCTGCGCGCACTCCGGATCGATCGGCTGGCCGTTCCAGGGCGCCGTCGTGAGCGCGATGCGCAGCCGTCCCGGATCGCGCCCGACCTCGGCGACGAACGGGCCCGCGGGCGGCGGCGCCCAGTACGGGTCGCCGACGTCGGGGCCCGACGTGGCGTCGAGCAGCGCCGCGCTGTCGCGCACGCTCCGCGTGATCGCGTGGCCGACCGACGCGCCGCTCCAGCCCTCGCCCTGGTCCGGGCCCATGGGGTTGCGCGCGCGCGTGGGCTTGAGCCCGAAGAGCCCGCAGCACGAGGCGGGGATGCGGATCGAGCCGCCCCCGTCGGTCGCATGGGCCATCGGCACCATGCCGGCCGCGACCGCAGCCGCGGCGCCGCCGCTCGAGCCGCCCGCGCTGTGGCGCCGGTCCCACGGGTTGCGCGTCGGCCCGAAGAGCCGCGGCTCGGTGGAAGTCGACAGTCCGAACTCGGGGGTGTTGGTCTTGCCGAAGACGACGAGGCCGGCGCGCTTGAGCCGCACCGTGATCTCGCTGTCGTGGTCCGCGACGTAATCGGCGAAGAACCGGCTGCCCCAGGTCGTCACAGCGCCCGCGTACAGGACGCCGAGGTCCTTCAAGAGGTACGGCACGCCGGTGAAGGGCCCGTCGGGCAGGCCTGCCGCGATCGCCGCGCGCGCCTGGTCGTACAGGCGCCCCACGACGGCGTTGATCGCGGGGTTGCGCGCCTCGACGCGCGCGATCGCCGCCTCGAGCACCTCCTCGGCCTTCACCTCGCGCCGTCGCACCAGCCCCGCGAGGCCGAGACCGTCGTGTTGGTCGAACTCCTGAGGCCAGCTCATGCGTTCGCTCTCCTCTCTGGGTCAGCGCTCCGGGGCTTCGTGAACGGCCAGCGCCTCGATTGCGGCGTCCGGGCTGACGAGCCGCACCGCCGCGCCGAGGCCCTCGAGATGCGCGGCGACGGCCTGCCCGCCGATGCCCGGCGGCGCGTAGACCGCGAACAGGACGCGGCGCGTCTCCGGCCGGAGCCGCGTCCGCGCGTCCGGCCCGTAGAGGATGCTCGAGATGGCGCCCCGCCCGTCGGCCACCGTCATGTCCCCGGCCTGGAGCGCCTGCTCCTGGCCGCTCAAGAGGCGGTAGCGCGCGACGCCGTCGGCCACCGTGAGCGTGACCGGCGGCTCGACGGCATCCAGGTCGTGGCCGGCCGTCAGGAGCAGATGCTCGAGCTCGCCCGCCACCATGGCGCTCACGAGCGCGGACGCGCGGGTGATCGGTTTGCCCTTGAGCGCCACGGACTCGAGCTGGAGCTGCACGTGGTACGTCTTCCCCCAGCGCTTGTAGTAGGCGGCGTACGCCTGGAGGTGCGGCAACGCTCGGAGCGCGGCGCGGTCGGCGCCGGCGAAGCGGGCGCGCAGCGCCACCTCGCGCTCGGCGATCCAGCGCTCGAGCGCCGGATGCGTCGCGGGATTCGCGACGTCCCGCATCGCCAGCACGCCGGCGGCCGCGCCCGGGCAGGCCGTCCTCCAGGCCTCCGTCACGCCGAACAGGTCCGTCATCATCGCAGACGATAGCACCCCGGGCGGCGATGGAGCTATCCTGTCTGGACCATGGACATCTCCTGCGCGTTCCCACCGGTGCCCGACACCCCGGAGCACGTCGCGCTCGCCGAGCGGCTCGGCTACCGGCGGGCCTGGGTCTACGACACACCCGCGCTCCAGCTCGACGTGTGGGCCACACTGGCGCGCGCCGCCGAGCGCACGCGCCGCATCGGGCTGGGCCCGGGCGTGCTGATCCCGAGCCTGCGCCACGTGCTGGTCAACGCCGCCGCCGTGGCGACGCTGGCGGCGCTCGCCCCCGGGCGGGTCGTCGTCGGGATCGGCTCGGGCTTCACGGGGCGGCTCGCGATGGGCCAGCGCCCCAACCCCTGGGGCTTCGTGGCCCAGTACGCGCGCCAGCTCCGCGCGCTGCTCGCGGGCGAGGCGGTCGAGGTGGACGGCGCGCTCACGCGGATGCTCCACGGCCCCGGCCAGGCGCCGCCCCGCCCCATCCGCGTGCCGTTCGTGTTCGGCGTCGGCGGCCCCCGCGGCGAGGCCGTCGCACGCGAGCTGGGCGACGGGATCTTCACGGTGGTGCCGACGGGCGGCTTCGCCTGGGCGGCACTCCTCACGTTCGGCACCGTGCTCGAGCCGGGCGAGCCCTTCGACGCGCCGCGGGTGCTCGCCGCGGCCGGGGCCGGCGCCGCCGTCGTGTTCCATCGCGCCTGGGATCTGCCGGGCGCGCCGCGCCGGCCGAAGCTCGGCGAGCTGCCGGGCGGCGCCGCGTGGAAGGCGGCGCTCGAGGCCCTGCCGCCGCGCGAGCGCCACCTGCACACCCACGAGGGCCACCTCACCTTCGTGAACGCGATCGACCGCACGGTCATCACCGGCGAGGCCGTGCGCGCGTACACCTTCACGGGCGAGGCGCCTGCGCTCCGCGCGCGGCTCGACGAGCTTACCGCGCGCGGCGTGACCGAGATCGCCTACCAGCCGGCCGGGCCCGACGTCCCGCGCGAGCTCATCGCCTTCGCGCGGATGGCCGGAATCGCCTCGTGAGGCGGCGTATCAGTTTGACGCTGTATCAGCTTGACGCTGTTGACGGCGCCCGCGGGGTCCCGCTACGGTAGCGTCCATGGCCTCGGCGGTGGAGCAACCTCTGAAAACCCGGCGCTGGCGGCGCGTTGAGTACGAGCGGCTCGTCGATCTCGGCATCTTCATGGGCGAGCGCCTCGAGCTGCTCGGCGGCCTGCTCGTCGTCCGGGAGCCTCAGGGCAGCCCCCACGCGGCGATCGTGGGGCAGATCGGTCAGGTGCTCCGCTCGGCCTTCGGCGCCGGGCGGCATCCGCGCCTCCAGGCCCCGCTCGCGCTCGACGAGGACTCCGAGCCGGAGCCGGACATCGCCGTCGTCGCCGGCACGTATCGTGACTACGTCGACGCTCACCCGCGGACGGCCGCCCTCGTCGTCGAGGTCGCCGATTCGAGCCTGCGGCTGGATCGCCGCCTCAAGAGCGGCCTCTACGCGCGGGCGGGGATCCGGGACTACTGGATCGTGAACCTCGTCGACCGCGTGCTCGAGGTGCATCGCGACCCGCAGCCGGCGGCGGATGCCGCCTACGGCTGGGCCTATCGGTCGATCGAGGCGCTGCGGCCGCCCGCTGCGGTGACGCCGCTCGCCGCGCCCGGCGCGCGGATCCCCGTCGCCGACCTCCTTCCCTGACGCCAGCGGCTCGCGCGCCTCACACGGCGCCGACCCGCCGGAGCTCCGCGATCTCCTCGGCCGTGTAGCCGAGCTCGCCCAGGATCGCGTCCGTGTGCTCGCCGTGGCCCGGCGCGGGTGTGCGGATCGCGCCCGGGGTGCGCGAGAGCGCGGCCGGGAGCCCCTGGACCTGGATCTCCCCGCGCGTCGCGTGGCGCACCGGCTGGGCGAGGCCGAGGTGACGCACCTGCGGGTCCTCGAAGACCTCCCGCACGTTCAGGATCGGCCCCGACGGGACGCCGGCCCGGTTCAGCACCTCGATCCACTCGGCGCTCGTCTTGCCGACGAAGGCCCGGTTGAGCGCCGCGTTCATCGCCGCGCGGTTCTTCGAGCGGTCGGCGAGCGTGCGGAAGCGCGGGTCCTCCACCAGCTCGGGCGCGCCGATCGCGGTGCAGAGCCGCTTGTACATCGTCTGCCCCGACGCGGCCACGTTGATGTGGCCGTCGGCGGTCGTGAAGACGCCCGTGGGGATGCCCGTGGGATGATCGTTCCCCGCCTGTGGCGGGATCTCGCCGTCGATCAGCCAGCGCGCCGCCTGGAAATCGAGCATCGTCACCATCGCCTGCAGGAGCGACGTGTGCACCCACTGGCCCCGGCCCGAGCGCTCGCGCTCCAGCAGCGCGACGAGGATGCCCTGGGCGAGGTAGAGGCCCGCCGTGAGGTCCGCCACCGGGATCCCGACCCGCACGGGCCCCTGGCCGGGCAACCCGGTGATGGACATGAGGCCGCCCATGCCCTGCGCGATCTGGTCGTAGCCCGGGCGCTCGGCGTACGGCCCGGTCTGGCCGAAGCCCGAGATGGAGCCGTACACGAGACGCGGATTGAGCGCGCAGAGCGCCTCGTAGTCGAGGCCGAGCCGGTGCTTGACGTCGGGGCGGAAATTCTCGACGAGGACGTCGGCCTTCGCCGCGAGTCGCCGGAGCACCTCGAGGCCCCGGGGGTGCTTCAGGTCGAGCGTGAGCGCGCGCTTGTTCCGGTGGAGGTTCAGGAAGTCGAACCCGAGCGCCGTGGAGTCGCCCTCCATCTCCTCGCGCGCCTCGACACGCACGACCTGCGCGCCCATGTCGGCGAGCTGGCGCACCGCCGTCGGGCCGGAGCGGGCGCGGGTGAGATCCACGACGCGGATGTGGGCGAGCGGCAGGGGTTCTGGCATCTCCCCGACTATCTCACGACTCGCTATACTCGCACCCGTGAGAACCCCGGGCACGGGCGGCCTGCTGCTGCGGAACGGGCTGGTCGCGGGGCGCCGGCAGGACGTCGCGATCCGGGACGGACGGATCCACCGGATCGGGCCGGACCTGGCCGGGCCCGGCGGCGAGACTCTGGACGTCGCGGACAAGCTCGTCCTGCCCGGGTTCGTCGAGACCCACATCCATCCCGACAAAGCCTTCATCGCCGACCGGACCGAGGGCCTGCGCGCCGGGGGCCCGAGCCCCCTGACGCTCGTGGCCGAGCTGAAGAAGCGCTTCACGGAGGACGACATCTACCGCCGCGCGTCGCGCGTGCTGGAGCTGGCCGTCCGCCACGGCTGCACGACGATGCGCGCCCACGTCGAGATCGACGCCCTCGTCGAGCTGCGCGGCCTGGCGGCGCTCCGCCGCCTGCAGCGCGAGCTCGCGGGGATCCTCGACCTGCGGCTCATCGCGTTCGCGCAGGAGGGGGTCTTCAACGACGCGATGACGCAGGACCTCCTGCGCGCGGCGCTCCGCTCGGGCGTCGAGGCGCTCGGCGGCTGTCCCTACATGGACCGGGACCAGCGCGCGCACATCGACTGGTGCTTCGAGACCGCGCAGGCCTTCGGCGTGCCGCTCGACTTCCACGCCGACACGGCCGACGACCCGGCGATGCTCACGAGCGACTACATCGCCGAGCAAACGATCGCGCGGGGCCTCGAGGGCCGGGTGACGCTCGGCCACCTCTCCACGCTCGACGCGCTCGAGCCCGGCCAGCGGGCGCGCGTCATCGACAAGCT
>MGCE01000135.1 GCA_001790315.1 Candidatus Rokubacteria bacterium RIFCSPLOWO2_02_FULL_72_37
CCTCCGGCGTCGGCTCCCGCCCGAGCTCCTGCACGAGCTGGCGCGAGGTCCGGATGAGCTTGTTGATCGTCTCGATCATGTGCACCGGGATGCGGATCGTGCGCGCCTGATCGGCGATTGCTCTGGTGATCGCCTGGCGGATCCACCAGGTGGCGTACGTGGAGAACTTGTAGCCGCGCCGGTACTCGAACTTGTCGACGGCCTTCATCAGGCCGATGTTGCCCTCCTGGATCAGGTCCAGGAACTGCAGGCCGCGGTTCGTGTACTTCTTCGCGATCGAGATCACGAGGCGTAGGTTGGCCTCGACCATCTCTTTCTTGGCCTGTGCGGCCCTGATCTGCCCCTGCTTGATCACGGCCATGACGCGCTTGATCTCGTCGGCGCGCGCCGCCGCCCGCGCCTCGGCGGCCTTGATCTCCTGCTGCGCCACCCAGACCTGCTGCTGCCTCGTGCTCTGGAACTTCTTCGCGGCCTTGAGGTGCAGGTCTGCGTTGGCGCCGCCGTTCGACGCCGGGTCCCGGAAGGCGGCGTAGATGAGATTATGGACCTCTTCGGGCGACGGCCGGCGGCCGTTCGTCCAGAGGTGGATGACCCGCTCGGCGCGCTCGACGTCGTCGAGCAGGTCCCGCAGGCGCTGGACGAGCCCGCGGCGCAGCGGATCCGGGTCCTCGCGGTCGATGATCTGGTTGCCGATGTTCAGCGCGCGCAGCTTGTCGAGGACCTTCTGCTGGCGCTGCTGCGCCTGCGTCTCGACCTTCTTCCAGGCGGGCTCTCGGCCCTTGACGCGCCTGCGGCCCGCGCCCTTGAGCCGGAGCTTCCTGACCTGAGCGATCAGCTTGTCGCGCTCGCGCAGCAGCCGGTCCACCGTGCCGAAGGCGGCGATGACCTGGCGCGTGAGCTCGACCTCCTTCTCTTCCGTGAATTCCTCCTCGTTGACGTCCACGACGTCCTTCACGGAGACGTCGGTGCGGCGGAGCTGGTCGCGGAGCTCGCGAAACCGCTCGAGCGCGAGGTTCGTGCTGAGGATCGCGGACGTGACCTGGTTCTTGCCCTCCTCGATGCGCTTGGCGAGCGCGATCTCGCCCTCGCGTGTCAGGAGCGCGACGCGGCCCATCTCGCGCAGGTAGAGCCGCACCGGGTCCTCGGTCCGCCCGACCGGCCCCGGGGTGAGATCGATCGGCTCGGCCGGGCCGTCGTCGTCGGTTTCCTCGGCCTGGGGCGTGGCCTTGCGCTCGCGGCCCACCTCGGAGGGGAGGCGGCCCGCCTTGGCGGAGTCGACGACCTCGATGTCCATGGCGCCGAACATCATCATGATGTCGTCGAGCTGATCGAGGGACACGATGTCCGATGGGAGGGCGTCGTTCACCTCGTCGTAGGTGAGAAAACCCTTCTTCTTGCCCATCGAGATCAGCCGGTCCAGCTCCTCCAGCTTAGGCTCTTCGCTCATGCGTCTCCGCTCCTTGTGGACTCTCCGGTCCGGTGCTCGAGCGATTGGGCCGTGCCGCCCGTGATCCCGTACAGGACGGCGCTCTCTTCGTGAAGGACTCGCAACGCCTCGGCCACGGACGCGTCCGTGCCGGCTGCCTGGGCGGCGGCGATGCCCTGGCTCAGGCCGCGCGCCCGGCGGAGCCGCACGCCGCGCTCGAGTCGCCTCCGGAACTGCTCGATGCTAACCCGGACGTCAAGGTCCTGCCGCTCCTCGACGAGGAGCGCCGCCAGGACCCCGCGGGCCTCCTCGGTCTCGAGGTCGGTCATGAGGCTCTCGGCCGGCGCGTCCGGCCGCGCGCGCAGCGCCGCGACGATCGCGCGCAATGCTGGATGGCCGAGGTCCTCCGCCTCGACGAGCAGCGGCAGCAGGACCGCCCGCGCCTCCGCCGCGTGCAGCAGGAGGTGCGCGAGATCGCGCTCGACGGACGGCGGCGTCGAGGTGGGCCTGGCGCCGCCCGTCGGCGCCGGCGGTCTGCGCAGCGAGGACTGCAGGCGCTGCGCCTCGATCCAGAGCTGCGTCGCGTCCACGCCGAGCTTGACGGCAGCCTCGCGCGAGAGCGCCGCGGCCTCCTCGGCGTCCCCGACCTTCGCGAGCATCAGCGCCGCACGTGCGAAGGCGCCGGCACGGGCGCGCGGGCCGGTGGCCCCGTCGGGGTCGGCGATCGCGCGCTCGAGGGCGAAGGCGAGCAGGCTGCGCGCCGCGGTGATGCGCTCCTCGAAGGCCGCCGCGCCCTCCGCTCGCAGGAACGTGTCCGGATCGTGACCGGCCGGCAGCAGCGCGACCCGGAGGCGGAGCACACCCGAGCTGCCCAGGGTCCCGGTGCGGTTGACCGCCCACGCGAGCCCCCCGTCCCCGGGCTCGAGCAGCTCTTCCGCGCGCTCGGCGGCCTTCTGGCCCGCGGCGTCGGCGTCGAAGAACAGCACTGCGGCGTCGCAATAGCGGCGGAGCAGACCGAGCTGCGCGGGCGTGAACGCCGTGCCCAGCGCCGCCACGGTCTCGCCGAAGCCGTGCTGGTGCGCCATGAGGCAGTCCACGTAGCCCTCGACGAGCAGGGCGCGGTTCTTCGCCTGGATCGCCTCGCGCGCGAGGTCGGCCCCGTAGAGAAGGTTGCCCTTGGTGTAGAGCGGCGTCTCGGGGGAGTTCAGGTACTTCGGCTGCTCGTCGCCGAAGGCGCGTCCGCCGAAGGCGACGGGGCGGCCCTGGAGATCCCGGATCGTGAAGAGGAGCCGGCCGCGGAAGCGGTCGTAGGCCCCGGACCGATGCTCCCGTGGGACCGCGAGGCCGGCGGCGACGAGCGCTTCCTCGGCGACGTCCTCCGTCCGCATGAATCCGCGGAGCGTCTCCCAGCCCTCCGGGGCGTAGCCGAGACCGAAGCGCCGCGCGACCTCGGCATCGACGCCGCGCGTCTCGAGGTAGTCGCGCGCCCGCGCGCCGGCGGGCCCCCAGAGCTGGTCGGCGTAGAAGCGCGCTGCCAGGGCCATGACGCGCAGGAGCTCCTCGCGCTGGCCGCCGTCGCCGCCGCCGCGCGCCTCCGGCAGCGCGATCCCCGCGCTGCGCGCGAGCTGGCGCACGGCCTCGGGGAACGAGAGTCGGTCCTGGCGCATCACGAAGCCGAAGGCGTCGCCGCCCACGCCGCAGCCGAAGCAGTGGAAGATGCCCTTCTTCGGGTTGACGGTGAACGAGGGCGTTCGCTCCGCGTGGAAGGGGCAGAGGCCCTTCCACCCCTGACCGGCCTTGCGCAGGCGGACGTAGCGGCCGGCGAGGTCCACGATGTCCACCGCGCCCCGGATCTCGTCGAGCACCGCCTGCGGGTAGGACGCCATCCTAGCCGATCTCCCATGCGGTCGGCATCAGCCGACCTTGAGCGCGGCGACGTGGCGCCCGCGCCGCCCTCGGCGGGCGCGCCGTCGCGGAACGACTCCACGAGCGGGTGGGCCGCGAGCAGGTCGCGGACGGCCCTGCGGAGGGCGCCGGTGCCCTTGCCGTGGATCAGCCGGACGGACGGCAGGCCAGCGAGGAAAGCATCGTCGAGATACTGCTCGACGCGGTCGCGCGCCTCGTCCGTCGTCTGCCCGATCAGCATCAGCTCGGGCGCGGTCGCGCGCCCGGGCACGGTGCTCGGGGACGCGGTCCCACGCCATGCGCCCGCCGGCGAGCCCGCGGCGTCTGCCCGGACCGGGTGGAGGGCGGTGACGGGGACGCGGACGGTGACCGCGCCCGAGCGCACCGTCGCCGAGTCGCCGGCGATCGAGACGAGCTCACCGCGGAGGCCGAGGTGCTCGGCCGCGACGGTCGTCCCCGGCGTCAGTGTCGACGGAGCGGCGGGATCGGTGGGCGGGGCGGGGAGGAGCGAGTCGATGCGCCGGGCGACCTCGCGGACGCGCGCGCGGCTCTGCTCGAGCGCGCGCCGCGTGCGCTCCCCGCGCTTGAGCCGCTCCCACTCGGCGGCGAGGGCCCTGCGGACGTCGGCGAGGAGCGCGGTCGCCTCGCCGCGCGCCCGCTCGAGCGTGGTCCGCGCCTTCGCCTCGGCGGCGGTCTCGGCGTCGCGCGCGGCGGCGAGCCGGGCCGCGGCCTCGCTCTCGCGCCGCTCGAGCGCCAGAGCCCGCTCGGCCTCGGCCCGCGTGTGCTCGTCGAGCCGCGCGATCAGCTCGCCGAGCCGGGCGGCGTCCTTCGATCGATGCGCCTCGGCGCGGGCGATCAGCGCCGGCGGCAGCCCGAGGCGGCCCGCGATCGCGAGCGCGTAGCTGCGCCCGGGGTGGCCGTAGTTCAGGCGGAACGTCGGCGCGAGCGTCGCGGTGTCGAACTCCACGGAGGCGTTCCGGGCCCGCGGGTGCGTCGACGCGAAGGCCTTGAGGGGCTCGAGGTGGGTGGTCGCCACGACCAGCGCGCCCCGCTCGGCCAGCTCCTCGAGGATCGCCTGGGCGAGCGCCGCGCCCTCGTCCGGGTCCGTGCCGGCGCCGAGCTCGTCGAGGAGCACGAGCGAGCGTTCGCCGGCGCGCGCGAGGACCTCACGGACCTGCCCGACGAACGCGGAGAACGTGGAGAGGTTGTCGGCGACGGACTGCTCGTCGCCGATGATCGCGTGGACGTCTGCGAAGACCGGCAGGCGCGCGCCCTCGTCCGCGGGGATGTGGCAACCGATCTGCGTCAGCAGCGCCAGGAGCGCGAGCGTCTTGAGCGCGATCGTCTTGCCGCCCGCGTTCGGCCCCGTGATGACGAGCAGCGGCCGGTCGGGACCGAGCTCCAGGTCCATCGGCACGACCGGGCGGGCCGGGTCCTTCCAGCTCTGCGCGAGCAGCAGGGGATGGCGGGCGCCCCGGAGCGCGACGCGCCGGCCGGCGTCGATGAGGGGTCGCACCGCCGCCATGCGCTCGGCGGCGACCGCGCGGGCGAAGATCCAGTCGAGGGCCCCGAGCGCGTCCACCAGCCCCACGAGGTCGTCGAGGCGCCCGCGGACGGCGTCGGTCAGGTCGGCGAGGATGCGCGCCGTCTCGTGCTCCTCGGCGCGCGTCGCCTGGACGAGGTCGTTGTTCACCTCCACGATGGCCTCGGGCTCGACGAAGAGGGTCTGGCCGCTCTGGGAGCGATCGTGGACGATTCCGCGCACGCGCCCGCGCGCCTCCGCGCGGACCGGCAGCACGTACCGGCCGTGCCGCACGGTGACGTAACGATCGGCGAAGATTCGCTCGGCGTCGCCGCCCTGGAACGCGCGCTCGAGCTCGGCGACGATGCGCCGGCGGCGCTCGCGGATCTCGCGGCGCAGACGCCTGAGGGTCGGGCTCGCGTCGTCGACGACCGCGCCGGTCTCGTCGAGCGCGGCGCCGAGGCGGTCGCGCAGATCGCGGAGGTGGGGCACGGCGCCGGTGCGCGCGGCCACCTCGGGGCTCGCCTCGCGGACGCCCTGGCCGTACGCGGCGAGCCGCGGGCCGGCGTCGAGCACGGGGACGAGCTGCGCGAGGTCGGGACCGTCGAGGACACTGCCCGCCGCCCGGCAGCGGTCGAGGAGCGGGCGGACGTCGGGGAGGCCGTCGAGTGGCGGGGCGCCCGCGGCGGCGAGCGCGAGCCGGGCCTGCTGCGTGAGCTCGATCTCGACCTGGACGGCGGCGGCGTCGGTGAGCGGCTCCGCCGTCGCCGCCCGCTCCCGCCCCATTGCGGTCTGCGCTTCGTGAGCCAGAAGCGCCCGCACCGCGTCCCACTCGGTGCCGCGCTCCCGGAGGTGATGTGCCTCCACCCTACGCCTCACTCGCTCCCGTCCGGGAGGCGGGAGTGCCGGGGGTGTCCGGGTGCCGCCAGGGCCTAATCGGACATCCGCTCCCGTCGCTTCGCCTTCTTGCGCGCGGCGAGGGCCTTGCGCTTCCGCCGGACGCTCGGCTTCTCGTAGTGCTGCCGCTTCTTGAACTCGGACAGGAGGCCCGCCTTCTCGCACTGCTTCTTGAAGCGCTTGAGCGCGCTCTCGAAGGATTCGTCGGGTTCGACGATGACTTTGGTCACCCTGTGCTCCCCCCTCCGGGACCCCACTCGTTGGACAAACAACAACTGTATACCATGCAGCCCCACCCCGGGCAATCGGCGGGCCCCGCCGGCCGGCGTTTGGGCTAGACTGGCGCGGGCCGGCCGCGCGCCGTCCCGGGGGGACCAGGATCGTGACCACCGCGCTCGCGCCGCCCATCTACACCGTCGCGCCGTTCGTCGCGATGCTGCTGGCGATCGCCGTCTGCCCGCTCTGGGTGACGCACTGGTGGGAGTCGAACCGCAACAAGGGTCTCGTCGCCGTGCTGCTCGGGTTGCCGATCCTGGGGCTGTATCTCACGCACCACCCGGGCGCGCTCCTCGACATGGCCGAGGAGTACGTTTCGTTCATCGTGCTGATCGGCGGGCTCTACCTCATCTCGGGCGGGATCCTCCTGCGGGGCGACCTCGAGGCGACGCCGCTGACCAACACGGGGTTCCTGGCCTTCGGCGCCGTGATCGCCTCGTTCATCGGCACGACGGGCGCCTCGATGCTGCTCATCCGGCCGCTGCTGCAGACCAACCGGGAGCGGACGCGCATCAAGCACACCGTGATCTTCTTCATCTTCCTGGTCTCGAACATCGGCGGCATGCTGACACCGCTCGGCGACCCGCCGCTGTTTCTCGGGTACCTGCAGGGCGTGCCCTTCGCCTGGACGTTCCGGCTCTGGGCGCACTGGCTCGTCCTGGTCGGGGTCCTGCTGCTCGTCTACTTCGTCTGGGACTCGACGCAGTACACGCGCGAGCCCATCGCCGCGATCCGGCGCGACCGCACGCGGGTCCGGCCGCTGCGGGTCCACGGCGCGCTGAACGGCCTCTGGCTCGCGGGCGTCGTGCTCGCGGTCGCGTTCCTGCACGAGCCGGCGCGCGAGGCCGTCATCATCGGCCTGTCCGTCGTCTCGCTCTGGCGCACGCCCCGGCAGGTCCGCCGCGACAACGGCTTCACGTACTACCCGATCGTCGAGGTCGCGATCCTCTTCTTCGGCATCTTCCTCACGATGATCCCGGCGCTCGAGATCCTGCGACTGCGCGGGAGCGAGCTCGGGGTGCGCGAGCCCTGGCAGTTCTTCTGGGCCACGGGGATGCTCTCGTCGTTCCTCGACAACGCGCCGACCTACCTCACCTTCCTGGCGCTCGGCCAGGGGCTCGGGCTCGCCCGGGAGGTCGTCGACGTGCCGCACATCGTGCTCACGGGCATCGCGGTCGGGGCCGTCGCGATGGGGGCCAACACCTACATCGGCAACGCACCGAACTTCATGGTGAAGTCGATCGCCGAGGAGACCGGGGTCAAGATGCCGAGCTTCTTCGGCTACATGCTCTACAGCGGGCTCGTGCTGCTGCCGCTCTTCGCGGTCGTGACGTTCCTCTTCTTCTGAGTTAGCGGGCCGCCACGAGGGCGAGCACGCGCTCCACGGCCCCGGCGACGGCAGCCTCGACGGCGTCGTGCTCGTCGCGCTCGAACGGCTCCAGGACGTGATCGGACACCTGATCCCGGGTGGCGGGCCGGCCGATACCCACCTTCACCCGCCGGATCTCCTGGGTGCCGAGCGCCTCGAGGACCGAGCGCACGCCGTTGTGGCCGCCGGCGCTGCCCTTCATGCGCACGCGCACGGTCC
>MGCE01000136.1:0-730 GCA_001790315.1 Candidatus Rokubacteria bacterium RIFCSPLOWO2_02_FULL_72_37
GGACGAGCGTGGTATCATCACGCGCACGCCGCGCAAATCAGCGAAAGGGGGACAACACTCGTGAGCGCTGACGCGAAGACGCTCGACGTGGGCGAGGCCGCTCCCGACTTCACGCTCAAGACGATCGGGCTCAAGGAGGTCTCGCTCCGAAGCTACCGGGGCAAGAACGTCGTCGTGCTCTTCTATCCGCTCGACTGGACGCCCGGCTGAAGCACGTGCATGCCCGCCTTCGACAAGCGCGTGAGCGACTTCGAGGCGGCGAATACCCAGGTGCTGGGTATCAGCACGGACAGCCCGTTCAGCCACGACAACTGGGCGAAGTCGGTCGGCATCAGCCGCTATCCGCTGCTCTCCGACGTCCACCGGACCGTCGCCCGGGACTACGGTGTCTACTGGCCCGACTGGAACGCGAACGTCCGCGCCACGTTCATCCTCGACAAGGAGGGCACGGTGCGGTTCGTGGAGCGCTACGGCAAGGGCGAGCTGCCGCAGCCCGACAAGATCCTCGCGGAGGTCAAGAAGCTCGGCTGAGCGCCCGCCGGCGGTGGCCTAGCGTCCTGAGTCAGAAGTTCGTCACTCGCGTGGCGACGCTGTGGTGCGGTGGGACGAGGGGCCGGCTCGTGCGACCACGGCCCCAGGGAAGACCGATTTCCCGGCTTGGAGTTCCCAGCCTCACGGGTTGACGCCCCGTGTTCGGTGTGGCGGGAACGGGTCGTCACGACCCAGCCCC
>MGCE01000136.1:744-20780 GCA_001790315.1 Candidatus Rokubacteria bacterium RIFCSPLOWO2_02_FULL_72_37
CACAGCGGCAACCGTCGTGTGCAAACTTCCGACTCAGGACACTAGGACGCGGGCCGGCCCTGCGTCGTCAGGGTGACGCCGGCGAGGACACACGCGGTCCCCCCGAGCTGCCAGACGCCGATCGGCTCGGCCAGCAGTGCTGCCGCGAGCGCGATCCCGACGATGGGCTGGAAGTTCATGAACACCGCCGACCGGCTCGGTCCGATGACCTGGACGGCGCGGTACCACCAGACGTGCGCCACGGCGCCGAGGATCCCCTGGTAGAGGACGACCGCCCAGCCGATCGGCGACGCGAGCCGCGGCGCGGGATAGAACGGGGCCGTGACGACCGTGGTCGGCAGGATCAGCAGCGTGCCGACGACGTAGGCGCCCGTGGTCGCGAGCGCCGGCGACAGTTCGCCGAGCACGCGCTTGCCGTAGACCGTGTAGACCGACCACCCGCACAGCGCCGCGAGCGTGAGGAAGTCGCCTCCGCGCAGTTCCTCCACACGGAGCGCCGCGAGCCGGCCGCTGGTGACGATCAACAGCACGCCGAACGCCGAGACGCCGACGCCGAGCCACTGCACGGGGCGGAGCCGCTCGCGCAGGTAGGCGCGCGCCATCAGCGCCACCACGACCGGCGCGGCGGCCTGCAGGATCACCGCGTTGCCGGCCGTCGTGTAGTGGAGCGCGACGTACGTGAACTGGGTGGAGCCCCAGATGCCCGCGAGGCCGAGGACCAGGAACACGCGGAACGTCCGCGCCTCCAGGGTGCGCACGGTCTCGCCGCCGGCGCGGAGGAGCAGCACGACGAGGAAGCTCGAGGCGAGCGTGCACCGCAGAGCGGTGAGAAAGAAGGGAGAGAAGTCGCGCAGGGCGAGCTTCGCCGTCGCCGGATAGCTGCCCCAGAGGGCCACGATCGCGAGCAGCGCGAGGTAGGCACGCGTTTGACTCAGCGCAGGCACCCGCCTATCATAGCCCGCGCGTCATGGCCGACTACATCCTCGAGTCGCGCGTGTGGCTCGCCAGGGCGCGCGCCGAGGTGTTCACCTTCATCGCCGACCCGACGAACCTCGCCCGGATCACGCCGCCCGCGTACCGTGTCGCGCTCGTCTCCGCCCCGGCCGGGCTCGCGGCGGGGGCGGTGCTGGATTTCGAGATGTCGTGGCTCGGGGTGCCGGTGCGATGGCGGGCGTTCATCCGGGAGTGGGACCCCCCATTTCGCTTCGTCGACGTGCAGATCCGCGGACCGTGGGCACGCTGGGAGCACCGGCATCGCTTCCTGGAAGAGGCGGGCGGCACCTGGGTGGAGGATCGCGTGACGTATCGGCCGCCGCTCGGCCCGCTGGGGCGCGCGGCGCACGCGCTCATCCTCCACCGCCGGCTCCGCGCCCTCTGGAAGTACCGGACTGCGCGGCTCGGGGCGCTCGTCGGGCCGGTCGGGTCACCGGCGGACTGAGCCCGGGGTCAGCGCGAGGCCGTGACGCCGACCCGGCGGCAGAGACCGCGCACCGGGCAGATCGAGCAACGCGGCGAGATCGGCGTGCAGACGTTCTGGCCGAACGCGACGAGGAGATCGTTGTAGCCGATCCAGTGGCGCCGCGGCAGCTTGGCGCGGAGCGCCATCTCGGTCTCGTCCGGGCTCTTCGTCCGGACGTAGCCCAGGCGATTGGAGATGCGGTGGACGTGAGTGTCCACGCAGATGCCGGGTCGGCCATATCCCATCGTGACGACGAGGTTCGCGGTCTTCCGGCCGACGCCCTTGAGCGTCAGGAGCGCGTCGATCGTGTCCGGCACGCGCCCGTCCCAGCGGGCGAGCAGGTCACGGCA
Source organism: Candidatus Rokubacteria bacterium RIFCSPLOWO2_02_FULL_72_37 (assembly GCA_001790315.1). Classification (GTDB taxonomy): domain Bacteria; phylum Methylomirabilota; class Methylomirabilia; order Rokubacteriales; family CSP1-6; genus GWA2-73-35. The sequence continues at coordinate 2,554 of MGCE01000136.1, forward strand.
GAGCCCGAGGATGACGCGGGCCTTCGTCCGGTAGAAGCCGACGGGGTAGATCAGCCGCTCGATCGCGCGCGGCGTCAGCCGGAGCATCGTGGCGGGCGTCTTCGCGACGGCGAAGAGGCGCTCGGAGGCCGGACCGGTCGTCGTGTCCTGCGTGCGGAGCGAGAGGATGCAGGCGACGAGCACGCGGAAGGGGTCGCGCGTGCCCTCGGCGATGGTGGCGAGCGCGGTGGGGTTCCAGCGCGGCGCGGTACGCCGGAGCCGGCGCAGGACCCGACCGATCGCTACTTCTTGCCGGCGATGGACTCGAGCAACGCGCGTGCGCGTGGCAGGTCCTTGACGGTCCAGTCGGCGACGATCGTGGGCGCGCGCTCGGCGATGACACGATCGATCTCACGCCGGGCGTCGGCCCAGCGGCTCTCTCCGATGTAGAGCCGCGCCAGGTCCACGCGGGCCACGGTGAAGTGGGGATCGATCCCGAGCGCCTTCTTGAAGTGCTTCTCGGCCCGCTCACGGTCGCCGCCGAAGAGACGCGGCACCTCCAGGAAGACGTTCCCGGCGAAGGCATGGGCGCGCACCGAGCGGGGATCCAGCGCGAGAAGGATGTCGAGTTCCTCGCGAACCGTGGGCAGCAGGAAGAGGGAGCGGAGCACGCCCTTCGTCTGGCCCCAGCGCCCGGTGTTGATCGCGTACCACAGGTGCGCGTCGTGGTTCTTGGGCGCCAGCTCGACCGCGCGCCGACCGAGATCGCGCCCCCGCTCGTAGGCGGCGAGCTTCTCGTCCTCGGTCGTGGCGCGCACGTCACCCGTGAGGAACTGGACGTAGGAGAGCGCCACCATCGTTTCGACCTGCCGGTCGCGCTGGAGGGCCGCCTCGAGCAGGGCGCGCGCGCGGTCGATGGCGGCGCGGTCCTCGTGGTAGCGGATGAGCAGGGCGCGCGCGGCGTCCACGGGCGGTTCGGCGCGCGCGGCCGGCGCCGCGAGCGCGAGGAGGACGAGCGCGAGCAGGAGCGGCCGCATCGCCGCGCACTCTACCGCGAGGCCGGGTGAGCGTCAATCGGGGCGCGGGCGCGGGCCGCCGCGTTCCTCAACGGCCCGCGAGCTCGAGCAGCGTGCGCGTGCGGTCGGCCGCAGCCGACGGCGGCTCCCACGCGATCGCCTCGCAGGCCGCCAGCAGCAGCCAGGCGAGGGCGTCGGGCGGAGCGTCCACGCGGCCCCGCGCCGCGCGCGGCGGGCGCGCGACGAGGTCTTCGAGCGCGAGCCGCAGCTGCTCGCGCGCCCAGGCGAGAGCGAGCGCCGCGGTCTTGTCGCCGCGGCTCGAGAGCCAGGCGCGGTGGAGGTCTCCGACCAGCGCCGCGCCGGGGGCGTAGGCGGCGGCGAGCCGCTCGAGCGCCGCCCGCAGCGGATCGGCGGCACCCCGCGCGTCGCGGCCGAGGGCGCCGAGTTCCCGCGCGAGCGCCAGCAGGCCCCGCTCGGCGGGCGTGGGGCGTGGCGCGTGCGGGCTCGGGCCGACGCGCGGTCCCGCCGCCCGCCGGCGGCGTGATTTCGGTGGACGAGCCCGGGCCATCGCGGCTAGAACATAGCAGATCGGAGGCGACGGCCATGCACTTCGACCTGAGCGCCGAAGACCGCGCGTTTCGTGACGGGCTGCGTGAGTGGCTGGCGGTGAACTGGCCGGAGGACTGGGCGCGTGTCCGCGGCCGCTTCGTCTCGCAGGACGAGCAGTTCGCGTTCTTGCGCGAGTGGCAACGGCGGTTGTACGACGCGGGGTGGGTCGGGCTGCAGTGGCCACGCGAGTACGGTGGGCGCGGCGCGACCATCATGCAGCAGGCGATCTTCTACGAGGAGACGGCGCGCGCCCGCGCCCCCGAGCTGCCCAACGTGATCGGCCTGGACATGGCGGGCCCGGCGTTGATCACCCACGGCACGGACGCGCAGAAGCGGGCGCACCTGCGCACGATCCTCTCGGCCGAGGAGATCTTCTGCCAGGGCTTCTCCGAGCCCGACGCGGGCTCGGACGTCGCCGCGCTCCAGACCCGCGCCGTCCGCGACGGCGACGACTTCGTCGTCCACGGGCAGAAGGTGTGGACGACGTACGCCCAGTACGCCGAGTGGTGCATTCTGCTCGCCCGGACCGATCCGGCGGCGCCCAAGCACAAGGGGCTCACGTTCTTCCTGATGGACATGCGCTCGCCCGGACTGACGGTGCGGCCGCTCCGGCAGATCAGCGGCGAGCCCGAGTTCAACGAGATGTTCTTGGACGGCGTGCGCGTGCCGGGCGCGAACGTCGTCGGCCGGGTGAACGGCGGATGGCAGGTCGCGCTCACGACCCTGATGTTCGAACGCGGTCCGCGCACGATCTCGCGGCAGCTCCACCTGCGCCACGCGATCGACGCGGCGGCGGAGATGGCCCGGCGCACCGAGCGGGCCGGCGCGCCCGCTGCGGCCGACCCGGTCATCCGTCAGCGCCTCGCGCAACTCGTGATCGACGGCGAGGCGCTCCGCTTCTCGAACCTCCGCGCCCTCACGCGGATGCTGCGGGGCGAGCCGCCGGGGCCGGAGGGCTCGGCGGCCAAGCTCTTCTGGAGCGAGGCGGTTCAGCGCGTGCTGGAGCTCGTGCTGGAGATCGAGGGGCCGTACGCGATGCTGGCGAAGGGGAGCGCGCGGGCGATCGAGGACGGTTTCTGGCAGCTCCGCTTCCTGCGCTCGCGCGGCGACACGATCGCGGCGGGAACGTCAGAGATCAACCGCAACATCCTCGCCGAGCGCGTCCTCGGCCTCCCGAAGGACTGACGCCTCGGCCGCGCGCTGCGCCCGAGGGAGGCGCCCCCGGCCGAGCGACGCCGCCGGGCGTCACGGCGCGGGAGGGGGCCGGGGGGTCGTCCTCGACCACGCCAGCACTCAACACGAGAGATCGGCTCACCGGCGGGCTGGCGAGACCACGCTGACAACACGGGTCTCGGACGACCCCCCGGCCCCCTCCCGCGCCGTGACGCCCGGCGCTACTCGTACCGGAGGGCCTCGATCGGGTCCAGGCTCGCGGCTTTGCGCGCCGGATAGAAGCCGAAGAAGATCCCGATGGCTGCCGCGAACCCGAACGCGAGCGCCACGGCGTCGAGCGGGATGAGCGTCCGCCACGCCGCGAGGCGACTGATGGCCTCCGAACCGCCGAGACCGAGCGCGATGCCGATGGTGCCGCCGATCAACGAGAGGGTGACCGCCTCGACGAGGAACTGCGCGAGGATGTCACGCCGCCGCGCACCGACCGCCATGCGCAGGCCGATCTCGCGCGTCCGCTCCGTCACCGAGACCAGCATGATGTTCATGATCCCGATGCCGCCCACGAGCAGCGAGACCGAGGCGATCGCGGCGAGCAGGTACGTCATCACCCGCGAGGACTCCTCCTGCGTCTGGAGGATCTCGGACAGGTTGCGGAGCCAGAAGTCGTCGTCCTGGTACGGCTGGAGCCGGTGGCGCTGCCTGAGGAGCGCTCGGATCTGGCTCTCGGCCTCGGCCATGTCCTCGCCGACGCGGATCTTGATCGAGATCGCGCCGACCGCCCGGGGGTTGGCCTGGCTCGCGCCGAGGACCTTCTTCTTCGCGGTGGAGAGCGGAATCAGGATGATGTCGTCCTGGTCCTGGCCCCACGAGCTCTGCCCCTTGCGCGCCAGCACGCCCACGACCGTGAACGGGACCTTCTTGATCCGGATGATCTGCCCCTCGGGCGGGGCGTCGCCGAACAGGTTCTCCGCGGTCGTCTGTCCGAGGACGGCCACCTTGACGGCGCCGTCCAGGTCCTCCGGGCTCACGCCCCGCCCGGTGATCACGGGCCACTCGCGTGCCTCGGCGTACTCGGGCGTGACGCCCTGGATCACCGTGGACCAGTTGAGGTTGCCGTAGACGACCTGGGCGCTCCCTCGCATCGAGGGGGCCGCGACCTGCACGGCGGGCACCTCGCGGGCGATGGCGGTGGCGTCGTCCTCCGTGATCGTGAGCTGCGTGCCGTGCCCGAGGCGGATGCCGCCGGACGTGGTGCTTCCGGACAGGACGATGATCAGGTTGGACCCGAGGCTCTGGATCTGCTCGGCCACACGGGCCTGCGCGCCCGCGCCGACCGCCACCATCGCGATGACGGCGCCGACGCCGATGACGATGCCGAGCATCGTGAGCGCGGTCCTGAGCTTGTTCACGCGGAGCGACCGGAGCGCGATCCGCACGCTCTGCAGGGGCGTCACGCGAGCGCCTCCTCGGGCAGCGACGCGAGCGCCGTCTCGGCGTCACGGGGCACGGGAGCGCGCTCGTCCGCGCGCAGCCGCCCGTCGCGGAACGTGAGGACCCGGCCGGCGTACGCGGCGATGTCGGGCTCGTGGGTGACCAGGACGATCGTGAGACCGCTCCGGTTCAGCCGCTGGAGCAGCGCCAGCAGCTCGACGCTCGTGCGCGTGTCGAGGTTGCCCGTCGGCTCGTCGGCGAGGATGACCGCCGGGTCGTTGACGAGCGCGCGCGCGATCGCGACCCGCTGCTGCTGCCCGCCGGAGAGCTGGCTCGGGTGGTGGTCCTCGCGGTCGGCGAGCCCCACCGACGCGAGACGCTCGCGGGCGCGGGCACGGCGCTCCCGGGCCGAGAGCCCGGCATAGAGCAGGGGCAGCTCCACGTTCTCGAGCGCGCTGGTGCGCGGCAGCAGGTTGAACTGCTGGAACACGAAGCCGATCTTCGCGTTGCGGATCCGTGCGAGACGGTCGGACCCGAGGCCGGCGACGTCCTCGCCGTCGAGCACGTAGCGTCCGGCGGACGGCGTGTCCAGGCCGCCGAGCAGGTTCATGAACGTCGACTTGCCCGAGCCCGAGGGCCCCATCACGGCGACGAACTCGCCGCGCTCGATCGTCACCGACACGCCGCGCAGCGCGTGAACGGTGTGGGGGCCGAGATGGTAATCCTTCGTCAGTGCCTCGGCGGCGATGATCGGCGGCGCCATGCTCAGAGCCTGAGGCGTGGCCCGCTGGTCGTCGGGCGCCCGCCGCCCGCGGCGCCGGCGAGACCGACGATCACGTCTTGGCCTTCCCTCAGGTCGCCGCGCACCACCTCGGTGGACGTGCCGTCGCTGATCCCGAGCATCACCGAGACCGGCGCCGGCTTGCCGTCGGGCCCGAGCACGAAGACACGGCCTGCCACGGCGGTCCCCGCGCCGGCGACGCTCTCGTCGTAGCGCTGCGCTTGCTCCGGCGTCAGGATGGTGCGGATCCGGGTCCGGGTGGCCTCGCGGATCTTCTGGGAACGGGCGCGGCGCTCGGCGTCGGGCAGCCCCTGGGCCTGGAGCGCCACGAGCTGCTGACGCGAGTCCTGGAGGATCGGGTCGAGCCTGCGCTGCTGGTCCTCGGTCAGCGTGAGGCCCGTGGCGAGGCGCTCGCGGATGGTCTCCAGGGATTGCGGTTGGGCGGCGGGCCGGCCGGGCGCGCTCGACTGTGCGCCGGGCGCCGGCGCGTCGGCGCCCGCGGGCCGGAAGCGGAGCGCCGCGTTCGGCACCCTGAGCACGCTCGACTTCTCGGCGACGACGAGCTTCACGTTCGCCGTCATCCCGGGCAGGAGCCTGCCGGACGGGTTCGCGACGGCGACGACGACCGTATAGGTGACGACGTTCTGGACGATCTGCGGCGCCTTGCGGATCTGGATCACGGTCCCGGTGAAGGTCTCGCCGGGGAAGGCGTCGACGGTGAACGCGGCGCGATCCTCGAGCCGGATGCGGCCGATGTCGGCCTCGTCGACGCTCGTCTCGACCTGCATCTTCGTCAGGTCCTGGGCGATCGTGAAGAGCACCGGCGCCTGCAGGCTCGCGGCGACCGTCTGGCCGACGTCCACCTGCCGGGAGACGACGACGCCGTCCACGGGGGCGCGGATCGTGGTGTGGTCGAGGTCGACCTGCGCCTGTACGAGCGCGGCCCGGCGCTGCTCCACGGTGGCGCGGGCCGCGGCCCGCGCCGCCTCGGCGACGCGGAGCTGGGCGGCCGCCGAGTTGATCGCCGAGGCCAGGGCCTGCTCGCGGGCGCGCACCGAGTCGAGTTGGGCGATCGACGAGTCGTGGGCGGCCTGCGCGGTGTCCATGTCGCTCTTGGCGATCAGCTGGCGCGCGAAGAGCTCGCTCTTGCGCTCGCGGTCGCGCTGGGCGTCGAGCACGGCCACCTGCGCCTTGGCCGTCTGTGCCCTGGCCTCGGCGAGGGCCGCACGGGCGTTCTCGACGTCGGCGCGCGCCCGCTCGACCTGCGCCTCCTGGTTCAGGACGCTTGCGCGGGCCGCATCGAGCTCGGCGCGCGCCTGATTGACCTTGGCCTGGAAAATCTCCGGGTCGATCCGCGCGACGACCTGGCTCTTCCTGACGACGGAATTGAAGTCGACGAGGAGCTCCTTGATCTGGCCCGACACCTGGCTGCCGACCTGCACGGTGATGACCGCGTTCAGGTTGCCGGTCGCCGACACTGCGGCCGTCAGCGGCCCGCGCTCGACCCGGGCCAGCCGGTACTTGGGCGCGCTGCCGCGGCTCTGGGTGTAGAGGTAGGCCCACACCGCGCCGCCGACCAGAAGGCCCGCCACCAGGAGGGAGAGCAGCCGCTTCATCAATCGTGAGACGGGGGCGGGAATTCGACTATTTACGGGTGTCAGCGGCGGCCGATGGCGCGCTCCAGCCGCGCCACGGCGATCCGGTGGTCCGCGAGAGCCTGGGCCTCGGTGTTCTGGGCCTGGGTCAGCGCCAGCTGCGCGTCCGTGAGCTCGAGGATCGTGCCCACGCCGGCGTCGAATCGCCCCTGGGCGAGGCGGAAGTTCTCCTGCGCCGAGGCGACAGCCGCCTGGGCGGCCTGGATCCGCTCGTCGGTTTCCTCGAGCGTCAGCTGGGCCTGCTCGACCTCGCGCGAGATGTCGAGCGCGCGCGCCTTGACCCGTGCGCGCGCGGCCTCGAGGCTGGCCTTGGCCTCGCGGTAGCGCGCGATCCGATTGCCGCCATCATAGATCGACCAGGTGAGGCCGATGTTGAGCTCCCAGACCTCGTTCATGTCCGCCCGCTGGGCGCCGTAGAAGCCGCCGCCCGTGATGTCGGGAAGGAAGTTCCGGAACGTCTGCCGCACGAACGCGTCGGCGGCGTCCACGCGCAGCTGCTCCTGCTTGTACTCCGGCCGGCGGCCCAGCGCCTCGGCGAGGAGCTGACGCCGGTCGAACTCGGCCTTCTGCTCGACGAGGTTGTCCCGGATCTGGGTCGGCGTGTCGGCGGCGATCCCCATGGCGGTGTTCAGGGCGACCCGGGCCACGCGCTCGGCGTTGCGCGCCTGAATGACCCCGAGACGCGCGTTCGCGACGTCGACCTCGGCCCGCGTCACGTCCGACTTGGGCCGCGTGCCGACCTCGAAGAACCCGCGGGCCGATTTGAGGTTCAGCTCGGCCCGCTCCAGGGCCTGGAGCTGCACCTTGATCAGGCGCTGGGCGAAGTTGATGTTCGTGTACGCTTCCTTCACCGCCAGCGTGACGAGCTGCCGCTGGAGCTCGAGGTCCTCGAGCGTCATCTCGGCGTTCTTCTTGGCGACGTCCGTCGCCGCGAAGGTCTTGCCGAAATCGAAGAGGAGCTGGGAGGCGCTGACCCGCGCCAGCGTCGAGTCCGTCCAGAACGTGGTCGTGCGAAGGACCTGGGTCGTGCCGGTCCCGGGCGAGCCGCTGACGTTCTGGGCGCGCGCCGCCGTCCAGGAGCCGCTGATCTGGGGCAGCAGGGGCGCCAGAGCCTGGTCCACGCGGAACTGGGCCGCCGCGTAGTCGGACAGGCGCGCCTGGATCTGCGGCTGGGTCTCGAGCGCGATCGCGATCGCCTCCTCGAGGGTGAGCACGCGCCCGGCCACGGAAGGCGGCGCCGCCGCGGGCGCCACGGGCGGGCTCGGCGCCGGCGCGGGCGTGGGATACTGGGCGGAGGCGCGGGGGACGGCGCACGCGGCCACGCCCAGGAGCAGCGCCGCCACCAGCACGAGCGGTCTCATACGGCGCTGAGCATATCACGCGGGGCGCGCCGGACGATCGTGCATCGGTGGGCATCCGGTGGATGCTCGGTGGACACCTTTTTTCTTGACGCCCGCTAGATCCTGCGTGCTAGATTCCCGGTCACCACAATATATGGGAGGTCGTCGATTTTCTCGCGGACCGATGGTTTTCTGACGCAGAGGGTCAAGATGAGTGAGCGGACGAAGGAGGGGCTGCATGTTGTCTGAGGCTCGCCCGGCGAAGGTCGGCACCTGGACGGAGCCCGCACTGCGCGTGCTCCGGGAGCGATATCTGATGCGGGACGGCGGCGAGGTCGTGGAGACCCCGGAGGAGATGTGCTGGCGGGTCGCGCTGTCCATCGCGGCCGGGGAGGCCCGGTACGGGCGGAGCCCGGCGGCGGTGCGGGAGATCGCCAGCGCCTTCTACGACATCATGGTCGACGGCTACTTCCTGCCGAACTCGCCGACCCTGATGAACGCCGGGAAGGGCAACGGCCTGCAGTACTCCGCCTGCTACGTCCTTCCGGTGGGCGACTCGATGGAGGAGATCTTCGACTCGGTGAAGGCCGCGGCGATCATCCACAAGTCGGGCGGCGGCACGGGCTTCGCCTTCTCCAGGCTGCGCCCCAAGGACGACATCGTCGCCTCCACCGGCGGGCGCGCCTCCGGGCCGGTCTCCTTCCTGCGTGTGTTCAACAGCGCGACCGAGGCGGTCAAGCAGGGCGGAACGCGGCGCGGCGCGAACATGGGCATCCTGAAGGTGGACCACCCCGACATCCTGGAGTTCATCGAGTGCAAGCTCGACGGGGGCATCACCAACTTCAACATCTCCGTCGCCGCGACCGACACGTTCATGGACGCCCTGGCGGCGGGGACCGAGTACGATCTGAGCAATCCACACTCGGGCCAGGTGGTCGATCGGCTCTCGGCGAAAGAGGTCTTCGAGCGGATCGTGCGGGCGGCGTGGCGCACCGGCGACCCCGGCATGGTCTTCATCGACCGGATCAACGCCAGCCCCGCGAACCCGACCCCCGAGATCGGCATGGTGGAGGCGACCAACCCGTGTGGGGAGCAGCCGCTGCTCCCGAACGAGGCGTGCAACCTCGGCTCGCTCAACGTCGCGAAGTTCGCGCGGCGGGGCGAGAGCGGCGAGTGGTCCATCGACTGGGACGAGATGGAGCGGGTGGTGCGGCTCGCCGTGCGCTTCCTCGACGACGTCATCGAGATGAATCCGTACCCGCTGCCCGAGATCGACGCGACCGTGAAGGCCAATCGACGCATCGGGCTCGGGATCATGGGCTGGGCCGACCTGCTCTTCACGCTGGGCATGTCCTACGATAGCCAGGAGGCGATCGACCTGGCCGACCGGTTGATGGCGTTCGTGAAGGAGAAGTCGCACGACCAGTCGGCGAAGCTCGCCGAGGAGCGCGGGCCGTTTCCGAACTGGAGCCGGTCGATCTACCAGAACGATCGGCCGATGCGGAACTCGACGGTCACCACGATCGCTCCCACCGGGACCATCTCGATGATCGCCGGGTGCTCGTCGGGGATCGAGCCGATCTTCGCGCTCGCCTTCGAGCACCGGGTCAAGCAGCCCGACGGCGAGCGGGTGTTGACGTTCGTGAACGAAACGTTCGAGCGCCTCGCCAAGGAGCAGGGCTTCTACTCGGACGCCCTGATGCAGGAGATCGCCCGGCGCGGCACGCTCCACGGTATCCCGGGCATCCCCGAGACGGCCGGCCGCGTCTTCAAGACCTCCCACGAGATCGCCTTCGAGTGGCACGTGCGCCATCAGGCGGCGTTCCAGCGCTACACCGACAACGGCGTGTCCAAGACCATCAACCTGCCGAATGCCGCGACCGAGGAGGACGTGGCGCAGGCCTATCGGCTCGCGTGGGAGGTCGGCTGCCTCGGCATCACGGTGTTCCGCGACGGTTGCAAGGGCGAGCAGGTGCTGAACGTCGGCGTCGGCAGCAAGAAGGAGGCGCTGTCCCCGGCGGCGGCGGGCCAGGCGGCGGTCATCCGTCCGCGGCCGCGCAGTCTGAAAGGCTCGACCTACCGGAGCGAGACGCCCATCGGGACGGCGTTCATCACGGTCAACGAGACCCACGACGGCGATCCGTTCGAGGTGTTCGTCCAGGTCGGCAAGGGCGGGTCGGACACGATGGCGGTGGCGGAGGCGCTCGGACGGCTGATTTCGCTCACGTTGAGGCTGCCTTCGCCCCTGTCGGCTCATCGGCGACTCGAGGAGGTGATCAGCCAGCTCGCACGCATCGGCGGCGGCCAGCCCACAGGGTTCGGTCCGGGTAAGATCCTCTCGCTCCCCGATGCGCTCGCCCGCACCCTGGCCGAGCACATCGGCCAGCTGAAGCCGTCGGGGGAGTTGCCGCCGGGAGGCGAGGCGCGGAAACGGATCGGGGATCTCTGCAAGGAGTGCGGCCAGGCGACCTTCGTGTACGAGGAGGGTTGCAAGAAATGCCTGTCCTGCGGCTTCAACGAGTGCTGAGGGCGCGGAGGGCGTCAGGACATGTTCTCGGGCGGAAGCTACGAGGAGGTCGAGCGGTGGCTGCGTAATTTCGTCACCGCCCACGCCAAGCGCGCGAGCCCCCGTTGCGAGGTCGCGCTCCAGGCGGGCGAGGCGCGCGACGGGAACTCCTACGGCGTCCGCCTCCGGCTGGGCGATCGGACGTCGGAGGCGCTCGAGTTCGATTACCGGGAGGTTGCGCGCGACCGCGGCAACCTCCCATGGTGCGAGACGCTGGCCGAGCGCGTGCGGCGGCTCGCCCGCGAGCTCGGCGCCGAGCGGGGAGGGGTCGACGCCCAGGCCGGCTAGAGATTCCACCGCTTGGGTGGGCGCCGGCGACCTCAACGGCTTCCTCGGCCTCGCCCTCGACAACGTCACGCAGCTCGTCATCCTCGCCTCGCTCCTGATCGGCGTCTTCGGTTTCCCGTCCGACCTCGTCCTCGGGCGAATGGTGCCCGGCACCGCCTTCGGCGTCCTCGTCGGCGATCTCGCCTACACGTGGCTCGCGCTCCGCCTCGCCCGGCGCACGGGCCGCGCCGACGTCACGGCGATGCCCTTCGGCATCGACACGCCGACCCTGTTCGCGATGGTGTTCGGTGTGCTCGGGCCGGTGATGCTCGTGACGCGGGATCCGGTGCTCGCATGGAAGGTGGGCATGGGAGCGACGATCGCCATCGGCGTCGCCAAGATCCTGCTGGCCTTCGTCGGAGACGTGGCCCGGCGGGTCGTGCCCCGGGCGGCGCTCCTCGGCTCGATCGCCGGCGTCGCCATCCTCCTGATCGCCTTCCTGCCAATGCTCAAGATCCTCCGCGACCCGCTGGTCGGCGTGGTGGCTCTCGGCGTGCTGCTGCTGGCCCTCCTCGGCGGCGTGCGCATGCCCCTCGGGCTCCCCGGGGCGTTCGCCGCGGTGCTCGCCGGCGCGGCGATCTTCTGGTCGCGCGCCGCGTATGGGGCGGGTCCGTGGCCCACGCTCGCGACGCCGACGCTCGCGCTCGCGATTCCGTGGCCCACGCTCGCCTGGGCGGACGCCCTGCCGGCCACCCTCCCGTATCTCTCGATCGCGCTGCCGTTCGCGCTCGTGACGATCATCGGGGGAATCGACAACACCGAGAGCGCCGCGGCCGCGGGCGACGAGTATCGAGCGCGCGATATGCTCCTGGTCGAGGCCGGGGCCACCGTACTGGCCGGGCTCTGCGGGGGCGTCGTCCAGAACACGCCGTACATCGGCCACCCCGCCTACAAGGCGATGGGCGCGCGTGCGGGCTACACCCTCGCCACCGGGCTCGTCATCGGCGTCGGCGCCGCCACGGGCGTGCTCTCGCTGGTCGTCGCGGTGCTCCCCGAGGCGGCGATCGCTCCGATCCTGGTCTTCATCGGCCTCGAGATCACGGCCCAGGCCTTCCACGCGTCGCCCGCCCGCCACGGTGCCGCGGTCGCCGTGACGTTCGTGCCCGTCGCGGCCGCGGTCGTGCTGATCCAGACGGGTGGCCTGCTGTCCGCCCTCGGCCAGTCCGCCTCGGCGCTGGCGGGGGAATCCGCGGCAGCGCACGAGGCGCTGCGCGTGCTCGGCAACGGCTTCATCCTCACCTCGGTGCTCTGGGGCTGGATCGTCGTCACGCTGGTCGAGCGGCAGTTGGCGGTGACGGCGGCGCTCTTCGCCACGGCGAGCGTGGCGACGCTCTTCGGCGTGATCCACTCGCCGCTCACGAGTGGCGCCCTCTTCGTTCCCTGGGCCGCGGCGTCCCCGGTGCCGGCGGCGCTCGCCGGCGCCTACGGGATGCTCGCGGGAGTCGCGTGGCTCGCGGCGGCCGGCCGGGCGCACCGGGCGCGAATATCGGCTTGACCTCTCTCGTCACACGAGTGTTAAATGGCGCGGATTCCGTTGTGAAGGCCATCACGACCAGCAGCACGAGAGGAGGCCCCATGAGCGCGTTCGGGAAGTCCCTCACGGCGGTCGCTGTCGCAGCGGCCCTCGTCGCGGTGACGGGCGTTGGGCTGGCCCACGCCCAGGGGCCCTGGGCGGCACCGGCCGACGCGAAGAAGATGAAGAACCCCGTCAAGGGCGTCGGCAATGCGAAGAAGTCCGTCGAGACGAACTGCGCCTCGTGCCACGGCGCGACCGGGAAGGGCGACGGCCCGGCGGCCGCGGCGCTGCCACCGCCCAAGCCCGCGAACTGGACGGTCGACACCGTTCAGAAGCAGACGGACGGGGAGATCTTCTGGAAGATCTCGAACGGTCGGGGCGCCATGCCGCCCTGGAAGCACCTGCCCGAGAAGGAGCGGTGGGAGCTGGTGAACTACATCCGCTCGCTGGCGAAGAAGTAGCGCGAGCGCGCAGTCCCGTGACGCCTCGCCGGTCCCGGCGGGGCGTCTTGCTGTCCTCATGCGGATCGCAACGGTCGATGTCGGGAGCAACACCGTGCGGCTGCTGGTCGCCGACCTCGCGGGGCCGGGGCCCTGGCGTGTGGTCGACCACGACCAGCAGGTGACACGGCTCGGGGAGGGGCTGGCGGCGGCCGGAAGGCTCGGCGAGCAACCGGCCGCCCGCACGCTCGAGGTCGTGCGGGCGTACGTCGAGCGGGGCCGGCGCCTGGGCGCGGCGCGCGTGCGGATCGTCGCGACGAGCGCGGTCCGCGAGGCCGTCAACGGCCGCGCGTTCGCGGCGGCCGTCGCCGCGGCGACCGGCGTGACCCCCGAGGTCGTGAGCGGCGAGGAAGAGGCGCGCCTCACGCTGTGCGGGGTGCGGCGCGGACTCGGCGATCCCGTCGGCCGATTCGTCGTCTTCGACATCGGCGGGGGCAGCACCGAGTACATCCTGGCGGACGGGGCCCACGTCGGTGCCGTTGCGAGCCTCCCGATCGGCGTCGTCCCGCTGGCCGAGCGGTTCGCGTTCCCCGAGGCCGTCGAGTGGGCGCGGTACGATGCGCTCCGGGCGGAGATCCGCGGCCAACTCGAGCGTGACCTGCCCGCGCCCATCCGGCGCGCGCGGGGAATGCGCCTGGTCGGCACGGCGGGCACGGTGACGACACTCGCCGCGCTCGATCTCGGACTCGCGCGCTACGACGCCGGGCGCGTCCAGGGCCACCGGCTGACCCGCGTCGCGGTCCAGGCGCAGCTGCGGCGCCTCGGCGCGCTCCCGGTCGCCGGCCGCGCGGCCCTGCCGTGCCTGGAGCCCGGCCGCGCCGATCTGATCGTACCGGGAATCGCCATCGTGGAGGCGACGCTCGGCATGCTCGATGCCGAGGCCGTGACCGTCAGCGACTGGGGCCTACGGGAAGGAATCCTGGTGGGCGCCGCGGAGGAAGCGAGTGCGCGCCGGCCCGTCATTTGACACGCTTCGGCCCGCCGTCTATGCTACGAGATCAGCGAGATGGATGAGATCGCGGTCCTGGTGCTCAATTACACCTTTGAGCCGCTGCATTTCACCAACGCTCGCCGCGCCATCACGCTCCTGCTCGCCGGCAAGGCCGAAGCCGTCGAGGCATCGCCGCGCGTGGTGCGGTCCCCGTCGGTGACGTTCGCGCTGCCCGCCGTCATCCGCCTGGCCATCTACATCCGCAAGCCGTTCCTCGACCGGGTCGCGTTCAACAAGAAGAACATCCTGCGCCGCGACGGATATACCTGCCAGTACTGCAACCGGCGGGGCGAGCGGTTGACCGTGGATCACGTCGTGCCCCGGTCGCGCGGCGGCGAGACGACCTGGATCAACGTCGTCGCGGCGTGCCTGCGCTGCAACCTCCGGAAGGGGAATCGGCTGCCGGACGAGGTCGGCATGCGCCTGATCCGCGAGCCGGTGCATCCCAAGTTCGTGTTCTCCACGCACATGCTGCGCCACCCACACGCGAGCTCGCTCCTCGACTCCTGGCGGAAGTACTTGGTCGCCGTCCCGACGCCGTCCTGACGCCGCACCGAGCCGTGTTCCGGCTCTCGTCCGAGTACTCGCCTCGCGGCGACCAGCCGCAGGCGATCGCGGCGCTCACGAGCTTCGTCCGCGACGGGCGGCGCCACATGGTGCTGCGCGGTGTGACCGGCTCGGGCAAGACCTACTCGATCGCCAACGTCGTGGCCGCGGCGAACCGCCCGACCCTGGTCATCTCGCCCAACAAGACGCTCGCCGCGCAGCTCTTCGGTGAGTTCAAGGCGTTCTTTCCCGGGAATGCCGTCGAATACTTCGTGTCGTACTACGACTACTACCAGCCCGAGGCCTACATCCCGCAGTCCGACACGTACATCGAGAAGGACGCCCTCGTCAACGACGAGATCGATCGGATGCGCCACTCGGCGACGAAGTCGCTGCTCGAGCGGCGCGACGTCCTCGTGGTCGCTTCGGTCTCGTGCATCTACGGCATCGGCGAGCCCGACGCCTACCAGGGGCTCCACCTCGAGCTCGGCGCCGGGGAGCAGATCGACCGCGACGAGATCATCCGCCGACTGATCGCCGTGCAGTACGAGCGGAACGACTACGATTTCCATCGGGGCACGTTCCGCGTGCGCGGGGACGTGGTGGAGATCTTTCCGGCGAACGAAGAGACCGTGGCCCTCCGCGTGGAGCTGTTCGGCGACGTCGTGGACGCGATGTCGCGGATCGACCCGCTGAAGGGCTCGGTCCTCGAACGGGTCGACCGTGTCCACGTCTACCCGGCGAGTCACTATGTGACCGAGGCGGGACAGCTCGAACGGGCGCTCGGGACGATCCAGGAGGAGCTGGAGGACCGGCTCCGCTTCCTCCGCGAGCGGAACCGGCTCCTCGAGGCGCAGCGTCTCGAGCAGCGCACGCTCTTCGACATGGAGATGCTGCGCGAGCTGGGTTTCTGCCACGGGATCGAGAACTACTCGCGCCACCTCACCGGACGCCGGCCCGGGGAGCCGCCGCCGACGCTGATCGACTATCTGCCGAAGGATGCGCTGATCATCATCGACGAGAGTCACGTCGCGGTGCCGCAGGTCCGCGGCATGTACTACGGCGACCGGTCCCGCAAGGAGGCGCTCGTCGAGTACGGCTTTCGCATGCCCTCGGCGTTCGACAACCGTCCGCTGACCTTCGAGGAATTCACGCGGGCCACCGGGCAGACGGTCTACGTCTCGGCCACGCCCGGGGAGTACGAGCTCGCGCTCGCGGGCGACGCCGTCGCCGAGCAGGTGATCCGCCCGACCGGGCTGATGGACCCGCGGATCAGCGTGCGCCCCGCCAAGGAGCAGGTCGACGACCTGCTCGCCGAGGTCCGGGCGCGGGCCGAGCGCGAGGAGCGCGTGCTCGTGACGACCCTCACCAAGCGCATGGCCGAGGACCTCACCGCGTACTACCAGCAAGTGGGGCTCCGCGTGCGCTACCTGCACTCCGACGTCGACACGCTCGACCGGGTGGCGATCATCCGTGACCTGCGCCTCGGCAAGTTCGACTGCCTGATCGGCATCAACCTCTTGCGCGAGGGGCTCGACATCCCGGAGGTCTCGCTGGTCGCGATCCTGGACGCGGACAAGGAGGGCTATCTGCGATCCGCGACCTCGCTGATCCAGACCGCGGGCCGGGCGGCGCGCAACGTCAACGGCGAGGTCATCATGTACGCGGATCGCGTGACCGCCTCGATGGCCGCGGCCATCGGCGAGACGGAGCGCCGGCGGGAGCTGCAGGGGGCCTACAACCGGACGCACGGGATCACGCCGGAGACGATCCGCTCGCGCATCCGCGAGCTGCTCCAGACCGTGTACGAGCGCGATTACTACACGGTGCCCGTCGAGGAGCCGGCGGAGGAAACCTTCGACTCGCCGGCGGCGCTCGCCCGCCGCATCGGCGAGCTCGAGGGGCGCATGCGAGAGGCCGCCCGCCGGCTGGACTTCGAGCAAGCCGCCGAGTTGCGGGATCGGATCAAATCGCTCCGCAAGCGACAGCTCACGTGACGCTCGAGGAAAAGCTCGCCCGCGTCCCCGACCGCCCCGGCGTCTACATCTACCGCGATGCCAAGCAGCAGGTCCTCTACGTCGGCAAGGCCGCGTCCCTCCGGAGCCGCGTGCGCTCGTACTTCCGGGGGAGTCGAGCCAGAGGGCTCTCCACTCCGCGCGCCGACGCGCGCCCGGGCGATCCCAAGACCGACGCCCTGGTCCGCCAGATCCGTGATCTCGAGTACGTGGTCACCGACAACGAGCTCGAGGCGCTGATGCTCGAGGCGAACCTCGTGCGTCGGCATCGACCGCGCTACAACATCATCCTGCGCGACGACAAGCACTATCCATTCCTCCGGCTCACCACCGACGAGGACTTCCCGCGGCTCGTCGTCGCGCGGCGAGTCCAGGACGACGGTGCCACCTACTACGGGCCGTTCTACCCGGCGACGGCCATGCGCGAGACACTGCGACTGGCGCGGCAGCTCTTCCCGCTGCGGACTTGCTCGATCGCCATCGACGGCGGCCTCGACCGGCCGTGCATCCAGTACGCGATCCACCGCTGCAACGCGCCGTGCACGGGCTGGGAGACGCGCGAGGGCTACGCGAAGACCGTCCGCGAGGTCATGCGGTTCCTGGAAGGCAAGGACGAAGATCTCGCGCTTCGCCTGACCCGAGAGATGGAAGGCGCCGCCCAGGAGATGAAGTTCGAGCGCGCCGCGGTGCTCCGCGACCAGATCCAGTCGCTCAACAAGGTGCGCGAGCGGCAGAAGATCATCTCGACCGACGAGGTGGACCAGGATGTGATCGGTGTCGTCCGGCAGGGAGGCGATGCCTGCGTCGAGGTCTTCTTCGTCCGTCACGGGCGGCTCGTCGGGCAGGAGCCGTTCTTCCTCGACAAGGTGTCCGGCTGGTCGGATGGCGAGATCCTGTCGGCGTTCGTGCGCCAGTTCTACGGCAAGTCGGTGACGCCGGCCCCGGAGATCCTCGTGTCGGAAGCGATCCCCGAAGCCGAGCTGGTGGCGGAGTGGCTGTCGAGCCTCGCGTCCCGCCACGTGCAGCTGACCGCGCCCCAGCGCGGCGTGCGGCGCCAGTTCGTGTCGATGGCCGAGGAGAATGCGGCGCTCGCTCTCCAGAACCACCTGCTGTCCCGCGATGACCGCCAGCAAGTCGTGCTCGAGGAGCTGGCGCGGGCGCTGAACCTGCCGGAACCGCCGAACCGGATCGAGGGCTACGACATCTCGAACATCCAGGGCACGGAGCAGGTCGGCTCGCTGGTCGTCTGGGAGAACGGGGGCCTGAAGAAGGACGACTACAAGCGCTTCAGGATCCGGAGCGTCGCGGGCGCCGATGACTTCGCCTCCCTCCGCGAGGTCCTCGGGCGGCGCTTCGCGAAGGCGCTGGAGCAGGGCGGCGTCCTGCCGGATCTCGTCTTGATCGATGGCGGACGAGGCCAGCTCAACGCCGGCCTCAAGGCGCTTCAAGACCTGGGCCTCGACTGGATCCCGGTCGCCGCGCTGGCCAAGCGCCAGGAGGAGGTCTACGTGAACGAGAGCCTCCACCCGCTCGTTCTCGACCCGACGTCGCCAGCGCTGCACACCCTGCAGAAGATCCGCGACGAGGCCCACAGGTTCGCGATCACCTACCACAAGAAGCTCAGGGCCCGGCGCACGCTCCAGTCCGAGCTCGACGCGATCGCCGGCGTCGGCCCGACGATCCGGACGAGCCTGCTCAAGACGCTCGGCTCGGCCCGGCGGGTCCGGGAGTCCTCGGTGGCCGAGCTGGCGGCGGTCCCCAAGGTCACCCCCAAGCTGGCGC
>MGCE01000136.1:20828-23991 GCA_001790315.1 Candidatus Rokubacteria bacterium RIFCSPLOWO2_02_FULL_72_37
CCAAGGTCACCCCCAAGCTGGCGCAGCGGATCTTCGCCCACTTCCATCCGGCCGCGGCGGAACCGGAGACCGCCGCCGGTTGTTGAGGCGAGGGGAGCGGGTTGGCCCGGCGAGGAGGTGGGGGGATGAAGAAGCTGACTGTGATGATGGCGGTGGCGGCACTCGTGCTGAGCGCCGGCGCGGCGCACGCGTTCCAGTGCCCGAAGCTGATCAAGCAGGGGCGTGAGGCAGCGGCGAAGATGGACGCGAACGACGCGAAGGTCAAGGGCGCGCTGGCCAAGCTCAACGAGGCCGAGGGGCTCCACAAGCAGGCGAAGCACGAGGATGCCGTCAAGGTCGCCAACCAGGCGCTCGAGACGCTCGGCGTGGCGAAGAAGTAGACCTCCGGGAGGGAGCGGGGCGGTGCGCTCCGCTCCCTCCCGATGTTTCGTGGCATTTCTTGTCTGTGGTTTCTAAGTATGTAAAACTCTTTCCTAATCATGTCGAGTGACCGCTACCCATTCCGGACGATCGAGGCGAAGTGGCAAGGGATCTGGGAGGAACGCCGACAGTTCCGCGTCACGGAGGACACGAGCCGCCCGAAGTTCTATTGTCTCGAGATGTTTCCGTACCCCTCCGGCCGCATCCACATGGGCCACGTCCGCGTCTACGCGATCGGCGATCTCCTCGCCCGCTACAAGTGGATGCGCGGATACAACGTGCTCCACCCGATGGGCTGGGACGCCTTCGGCCTGCCCGCCGAGAACGCGGCCATCGAGCACGGCGTGCATCCGGCCATCTGGACGCACGAGAACATCGACAACATGCGTGCCCAGCTCAAGAAGATGGGGATCTCCTACGACTGGGATCGCGAGATCGCGACCTGCGACCCGTCGTACTACAAGTGGGAGCAACTGATCTTCATCAAGATGCTCGAGCGCGGGCTCGCCTACCGCCGGCGCTCGACCGTGAACTGGTGCCCATCCTGCCACACGGTGCTCGCCAACGAGCAGGTGGAGGATGGTCGCTGCTGGCGCTGCGACTCCGAGGTGACGCCCACGGAGGTCGACGGGTGGTTCTTCAAGATCACGGCGTACGCCGACGAGCTCCTGGCCTGGTGCGATCGGCTGCCGGGCTGGCCCGAGCGCGTGATGACCATGCAGCGCAACTGGATCGGGCGTAGCGAGGGCGCGGAGTTCGACCTGCCGGTGGTCGGCCGACCCGGCCTGGGGATCCGCGTGTTCACCACGCGACCCGACACGGTCTTCGGGATGACGTACGCCGTGCTCGCGCCCGAGCACTCACTGGTGGACCGCCTCGTGGAGCACGAAGGGGAGCGCGAGGCGGTGGCCGCGTTCCGTGCCGAGGTGGCGCGCGAGTCCGAGATCGAGCGGCTCGCCGCCGACCGGCCCAAGCGCGGTCTTCGGCTGGGCGCGCGCGCGGTGAATCCGTTCAACGGCGCCGAGATCCCGCTCTTCATCGCCGACTACGTGCTGATGGGGTACGGCACGGGGGCGATCATGGCCGTTCCGGGCGAGGACCAGCGCGACTGGGACTTCGCGCGCGCGCACGATCTGCAGATCGTCGAGACCGTCAAGCGGCCCGACGGCTGGATCGGGGAAGCCTACACGGGCGACGGCGTCAAGATCAACTCCGGGTTCCTCGACGGCCTCACGATCTCCGAGGCCAAGCGCCGGGCCATCGACTGGCTCGTCGAGCACGGCCTGGGTGACGCAAAGGTCAATTACCGGCTGCGGGACTGGGGTATCAGTCGCCAACGGTACTGGGGGGCGCCCATCCCGGTGCTCTACTGCGACGCGTGCGGCATGGTCCCCGAAGCCGAGGAGAATCTCCCGGTCGTCCTGCCGCCGGACGTGCAACTCAGCGGCACGGGGGGATCACCGCTCGCCGACGTCGCCGGCTTCGTCAACGCGCGCTGCCCGAAGTGCGGCGGTCGGGCGCGGCGTGAGACGGACACGATGGACACCTTCGTCGAGTCGTCGTGGTACTTCCTCCGGTACTGCTCGCCGCAGCACGAGGCGGGCATGGTCGACGGCGCCGCGGCGGAGTACTGGATGCCGGTCGACCAGTACATCGGCGGGATCGAGCACGCCGTCCTGCACCTGCTCTACGCGCGCTTCTACACGAAAGTGCTGCGCGATCTCGGGCTCGTCAAGGTCGACGAGCCCTTCACCGCGCTGCTCTCCCAGGGCATGGTCATCAAGGACGGCGCGAAGATGTCCAAGTCGAAGGGCAACGTGGTGGATCCTGACGAGCTGATCCGCACGTTCGGCGCCGACACGGCCCGCCTCTTCTCGCTGTTCGCCGCCCCGCCGGAGAAGGATCTGGACTGGAACGACCACGGCGTGGAAGGCGCCTCGCGGTTCCTGAACCGCGTGTGGCGCTTCGTACTCGCGCACCTGGACGAGCTCCCGGCGCCAGCCGCCGCCGGGGGGCCGTCGGGGGCAACGCCACGCCCGGCGCCAGCCGCCGCCGGGGGGCCGTCGGGGGGGCGTCTCGCCCCCCCGACCTCAACAGACCAATCCCGCGCGTTCCGCCGCAAGATCCACGAGACGATCGTCCGCGTGACGGACGACATGGAGCACGACTTCCACTTCAACACGGCGATCAGCGCGGTCATGGAACTCGTGAACGAGCTCCACGCGTTCGAGGCCACCGCGCGCGACGGTGTCCCGACCGCCGAGCGCGTCGCGCTCCTGCGCGAGGCCGTCGAGACGACGCTCCTGCTGCTCGGTCCGTTCTGTCCCCACATGGGCGAGGAGCTCTGGGCGCAGCTCGGCCACGCCGAAAGCCTGTTTCGCCGGCCGTGGCCCGTGCCCGACCCCGAAGCGCTCAGGAGGCAAGAGGTCACGGTCGTCGTGCAGGTGGACGGCAGGGTGCGCGGGCGGCTCGTCGTGGACGTGAACGCCGCGGAGGACCGCGTACGCCAGCTGGCGCTGGGCGACGACAAAGTGCGTCCGTGGGTCGCGGCGCGAACGGTCGAGAAGGTCGTGGTCGTTCCCAACCGCCTCGTCAACATCGTGACCCGCGCGTGAACCGACGACCGCTCCTGCTCGCGCTCGCGCTGCTCCTGGGCGGATGCGGCTATTCGCTGCGGGGCTCGCTCCCGGACCACATCCGGACGGTGGCGGTGCCGGTCTTCGCGAACCGGACGCCGGAACCG
>MGCE01000137.1 GCA_001790315.1 Candidatus Rokubacteria bacterium RIFCSPLOWO2_02_FULL_72_37
GCGCCACGTGCGCACGCAGGTGTTCCGCGCGCTCATGGAGTCGCTCGCGGGCGAGTACGGCGCGCGGATGACGGCCATGGAGGCGGCGACGAAGAACGCGAAGGAAATGATCGAGATGCTGACGATCCAGTACAACAAGGCGCGCCAGGAGAAGATCACCAAGGAGCTGCTCGACATCGTGGGCGGCGCCGAGGCGCTCACGCAAGGAGCGGAGGCATGAGCCAGGGGAAGATCGTTCAGATCATCGGGCCCGTGATCGACGTCGAGTTCGAGCCCGGACGCCTGCCCGCCATCTTCAACGCGCTCGAGGTGGTCGGCGTCGAGAACAAGGACATCTTCTCCTACTCGACGAAGCTCGTGCTCGAGGTCGCGCAGCACCTCGGCGAGAGCACGGTGCGCACGGTGGCCATGGCGGCCACCGACGGGCTCCGACGCGGCATGGCGGTTGCCGACACGGGCGGGCCGATCTCGATCCCCGTCGGCAAGGAGACCCTCGGCCGCATCCTCAACATCATCGGCGAGCCCGTGGACAAGGGCCCGGCGATCCAGGCCAAGAAGACCTATCCGATCCACCGGCCGGCGCCGCCGTTCGAGGACCAGTCGACCAAGGTCGAGATGTTCGAGACGGGCATCAAGGTCGTGGACCTCCTCGAGCCCTACACCAAGGGGGGCAAGACCGGGCTCTTCGGGGGCGCGGGCGTCGGCAAGACCGTGCTGATCCAGGAGCTGATCAACAACATCGCCAAGCAGCACGGCGGCATCTCCGTGTTCGCCGGCGTGGGCGAGCGGACCCGCGAGGGGAACGACCTCTATCACGAGATGAAGGAATCGGGCGTCATCGAGAAGACCGCGCTGATCTTCGGCCAGATGACCGAGCCGCCCGGGTCGCGCCTGCGCGTCGGCCTCACGGGCCTCACGGCCGCGGAGTACTTCCGCGACGAGGAAGGCCAGGACGTGCTGCTCTTCATCGACAACATCTTCCGCTTCACGCAGGCGGGCTCGGAGGTCTCGGCGCTCCTCGGCCGCATGCCGTCGGCCGTCGGCTACCAGCCGACGCTCGCGACCGAGATGGGCGCGCTCCAGGAGCGCATCACGTCGACCAAGAAGGGCTCGATCACCTCGGTGCAGGCGATCTACGTGCCGGCCGACGACATCACGGACCCCGCGCCGGCGACGGCCTTCGCCCACCTCGACGCGACCACGGTGTTGAGCCGCGCGCTCACCGAGCTCGGCATCTATCCGGCCGTGGACCCGCTCTCGTCGACGTCGCGGATCCTCGACCCGAACATCCTGGGGCAGGACCACTACCAGACGGCGCGCGCCGTGCAGCTGATCCTCCAGCGCTACAAGGACCTCCAGGACATCATCGCGATCCTCGGCATGGAGGAGCTGTCCGACGACGACAAGCTCGCCGTGGCGCGCGCCCGCAAGATCCAGCGCTTCCTCTCGCAGCCCTTCCACGTCGCCGAGGCGTTCACCGGACAGAAGGGCCGCTACGTGACGCTCGCCGACACCGTGAAGAGCTTCAAGGAGCTCGTCGAGGGCAAGCACGACGACCTGCCGGAGCAGGCCTTCTACATGGTCGGCGACATCGGCGAGGCGATCGACAAGGCCAAGAAGCTCCGCGAGGCGGCGTAGTGGCGGACCGGCTGCAGCTCGAGATCGCCACGCCGGCGCGCCTCGCCGTCTCCGAGGAGGTCGACGAGGTCGTCGTGCCGGGCAGCCAGGGCTACTTCGGCGTACTGCCGGCGCACGCGCCGTTCCTGACGACGCTCGGGATCGGTGAGGTGATGTACCGCAGCGGGCGCGACGAGCGGTACCTCGCCGTGGCGGGTGGCTTCGCCGAGGTCCGCAACGACAAGGTGATCGTTCTCGCGGACACGGCGGAGCGGCCCGATGAAATCGACCGCGCCCGGGCCGAGCAGGCGAAGGCGCGCGCCGAGCGGCGCCTCGCGGGCCGCTCGCAGGACGAGATCGACTACGCGCGGGCCGCGGCGGCGCTGGCCCGCGCCCTCACGCGACTCCAGACCGCCGGCCGCGGCCGCTGAACGTCAGGGGGAGCGACCGCCGCTCCCCGACACCCCCCAACGAGATCCCGCGAGGCGGATTCGTTCACGTCCCCGGATCAGCGCGGCGCGCCCGCGCGCGGCACGACTGCCCAGAGGCGACGGCACCCCGCCCACCCGACTGAGCAGGTGCGCCCGCCCCTGCGCGCCAACTCCGCGCGCGGACGCGCCTGTCCCGTGGCATCGGCCTTGCGACGTCCTGCGCGCATGCTGACCGTGCTGATCGCGGACGACGAACCGCACGTCATCGACCTGGTCCGCGCGACGCTCGAGGACGAGCGTGTGCGCGTGATCGCGGCGGAGGATGCCGCCTCCGCGCTGCTGGTGGCGGCCAGCGTGCAGCCGGATCTGCTCCTCCTCGACGTGGGACTGCCCGACCGCAGCGGCCTCGAGGTCTGTGTCGAGCTGCGGCGCGACCCCGGGCGGGCCGCGATGAAGATCGTGATGCTGACGGCCGCGGCGCAGGACGCCGACGTGCGGCGCGGCTTCGCCGCCGGCGCCGACCAGTACCTGACCAAGCCGTTCTCGCCCGTGCGGTTGCTCTCGCTCGTGGAGTCGCTTCTGCCGAGCGCCGCCGGATGGCGCACGACCTAGCCGCCGTGGCCGGCGACGATCTCGCGATGGCCTACCGGCGGCTCAATGCCGCCTATCAGCAGACGCTCCGCTACGCCGAGGACGTACGGCGCCTCTATCAGCAGGTCCAGCGCTCGATCTACCAGTCCCTGCTCGGCCTGGCCAACGCGCTCGAGGCGAAGGACCCCTACACCCGGGGCCACTCCGAGCGGGTGGGGACCTGGAGCCGCTTGACGGCGGTGGCGCTCGGCCTGGCGCGGGCGGAGGCGGAGACGATCGGACGGGCGGGGCTTCTGCACGACATCGGCAAGATCGGCGTCCCCGAGGCGGTCTTGCAAAAGCGGGATCGTCTCGCGCCCGACGAGTGGACCCAGATGCAGCGCCATCCCCTCGTCGGCGCGCAGATCGTCGCCCCGTTCGAGTTCTTCGCCGCCGGCGCGATCACGATCCGACACCACCACGAGCGCCTCGACGGCAGCGGCTACCCGGACGGCCTCGAGGGGCCCGCGATCCCGCTCGGCGCGCGCATCGTGGCGGTGGCCGACGTCTACGACGCGCTCACCTCGGACCGGCCGTACCGGGCCGCCCTGACGCACGCGGCGGCGGTGGAGCAGCTCCACGCCGAGGCGGGCCGACGGCTCGACGCCGAGGTGGTCGTCGTGTTCCTCGAGACGATGCGCGAGCTTCAGGAGGAAACGCGGCGTGTGGGCGCTCGAGCAGCCCTGTCGGGAACGGCCGGCGCCCCTGCTCGCTGACACGCCCGCGACGCTGCTCGCCGCGCTCGCGGGCGCGCTGGCCGTCACCGCGGCGCTCGTCGCGCAGGGCGTGCTCCCGCGCGCCGCGCTCGACGTCGCCGGCGTCGCCGCGGGCCACGGCGCGCTCCTCGCGACGGCGCTCGCGTGGGCCACCGGGGGACGGGCGTGGCCGGGCCTCGTGGCCGTCGCGCTCCTGACCCTCGCGGCGGTGGCGGCGCGGGGCCATCCGCTGGGACTCGTCGCCTACGCCGCGCCGCCGCTCTGGCTCGCCCGGGTGGCCGCGCGCGGCCACCTCGCGGCGCTCGGCTTCGTCGGCGGCGTCCGGGCGCGACACGTCGCCGCGGGCGCGGCGTTCGGCGCCCTCCTCGGGGGGCATCTGCTCGTCTCGGCCTCGCGCACGCTGCGCGTCGCGATCGGCGGCCGCCCCCTGGCGGAGCTCCTGGGCGCGCTCGCCTACGATGCGGGGGCGAACGTGATCGCCGCCGAGTGCTTCTTCCGCGGCGCGCTCTTCGGTCGTGCGCAGCGGCGCTGGTCGTTCGCCGCGGCCACCGCGGTCTCCACCGCCGCGTACGTGCTCCGTTATCTCGCCGATCCGCTGCTGCCCGGAAGCGTCGCGTTCGTGGTGGGCGCCGTCTTCTACCTGGCGCTCCTGGGCGCCGTGAACTGCTGGCTGCTCCGCTGGTCGGGCAGTCTGGTGCCGGGGCTCACCGGCGCGCTTGTGTTCTTCGCCGCCTGGCGGCTGCTCGACGCGCGGTGACCCCGTGGCGACGGCGCCCCGCACGACGCTTGCCCTCGTGGCGGTGCCGGTCGCTCTCGCCGCGATCACCACGTTCGTCGCCCTCGACCCCCGCGGGCCCGCCTCGCTCGCCCGCCACGCGTACGTCGTGCCCGTGGCGGCCGCGGCGCTTCGGTTCGGCGTCCTCGGCGGATCGCTCGCCGCGGGCGCCGCCATGCTGTTGATGGCGCCGCTGGTCCTTCCCGTGATCGAGCGCTCCGGTCTCACGCCCGCGACGGCCGAGGGACTCGTCAGCCTCGCGGTGCTCGCCGCCCTCGGCACGCTCGTCGGCGGCGCGATGACGCGCGCCCGGCGGGAGCAGGCCCGCCACGAGGCCCTCGTCGCCGTCCGCAGCGCGGTCGCCGGGGCCGGGACCCTGGACGAGGCGCTCGCGAGGCTGCGCGCGGTGCTGGCCGACCGCCTCGAGGGGGACGTCGCGCTGATCGTGCGCGACGGCGACCGCACGCGGATCGCCGGAGGCGGGCACCTGGCGCCCGGCTCGGCGGCCGCGCGGGTGCTCGCCACGGGCCGCGCCCTGTTCGTGGTGGACGCGAGCGTCGGCCCGCGCCCGCGCCGGGTGTTCGTGACCCCGCTCGTCGCGGAGACCGACGTCGTCGGCGTGCTCGCCGTCGAGCGGGAAGGAGAGCTCGGCGCCGGCGAGCGCGCGGCCCTCGAGGCGCTCGGCGCCCACGTCGGCGTCGCGCTGGAGAACGCCCGGCTCGCCGCGCGGCAACGCCGCTTCGCCGACGAGCTGGCCGGGAAGGTGGCGAGCGCGACGGCGCGGCTGGCGGAGATCGACCGGGCGAAGTCGGCGTTCGTGGCGATCGCCTCGCACGAGCTGCGCACGCCGCTGACGGCGCTGCAGGGCTTCAGCGAGCTGCTGACGCTCCGGCGGCTCGCGCCCGAGGAGGTCGTCCGCTTCGCCCGGATCATGCACGGCGAGGCGCGTCGGCTGGCGCGCATCGTCGATGACCTGCTCGACCTCTCGCGCATCGAGCAGGGGCTCGCGCCGGCGCTCTACCCGACGGCGGTCGACGTGCGGGCCCTGGTCGCCGACGTCGTCGAGGTCCTCCGGCGCGCCGCGCCCAACCATCCGATCGCAGTGGAGTGCGACGCCGACCTGCCGGCGCTTCACGCCGATCCCGACGCGCTCGAGCGCATCCTGACGAACCTGGTCGGCAACGCGGTGAAGTACTCTCCCCCGGGCCGCGCCGTGCGGGTGCAGGCTCGCCGCGCCGCCGCCGGCGTGGCGCTCGTCGTGGAGGACCAGGGGCGCGGCATCCCCGCCCACGCGCTCCCGCGCGTGTTCGACGCCTACTACCGCGTGCCGGGCGCGGTCCCGGCCGCGCGCGGCGCGGGCATCGGCCTCGCGGTCGTCAGGGCGCTCGTCGCGGCCCACGGCGGGACGATCCACCTCGAGAGCACGCCGGGCGTCGGCACGCGCGCGACGGTCACGCTGCCCGCCGTTCCTTGACACTCTGCGTCGTGGGCGTGTAGTCTCAGTCGGTATGCCGCGGCACCAGGTGGTCGCAGAACGGATGGCGGACGCCGTCGTCAGACGGCTCGCGGCCAGGAAGATCGCCGAGATCAAGGACGAGGCTACGGCGCGGGCGGTCGTGCGGCGCGTCGTGCTCGACAACCTCGCGGCCGAGGAGAAGCTCGAGGCCGAGGCCCGCCAGCTCCTGCTCGACCACGCCAAGCAGATCAGGGACTCCACCGCCGACTACCGGCAGCTCCTCGCCAAGGTGAAGGAGAAGCTCGCGCGCGAGCGCGGGTTCGTCCTGTGATGCGCATCAGCCGCGAGCGCATCTTCTACCTCGCCGACCTCATCGTGAAGGAGCTCGGCGCCACGCCCGGCGTGCAGGTCAGGGCGC
>MGCE01000138.1:0-1214 GCA_001790315.1 Candidatus Rokubacteria bacterium RIFCSPLOWO2_02_FULL_72_37
GGCGGGCACGGGACTCGGTGCGATCCAGGCCGCCAGTCGGACGTTCATGGCGACGCTCGTGCCGGCGGGGCGCGAGGCGGAGTTCTTCGGCTTCTACGCGCTCGTGGGCAAGACGGGTGCGATCCTCGGACCCCTCGTGTTCGGGCTGGTCTCGAGCACGATGCGCGGCAACCAGCGCGCCGCGATCGTCGCCGTCGGGCTCTTCTTCCTCGTGGGCCTGGCGCTGCTCACACGCGTGCGCGCCGGCGGCCCGACCTCCGTGCCCTCGGGACCCGTGAGCGCGCCCGGCTGACGCTCAGCGCCCTCGGGTCCGGGCGATGACCTCCTGCAGCGCCTCGAGGCTGACGGCCCCGGGGATGATCTCGGCGCCGATCACGAAGGCGGGCGTGCCGCCGAGGTTGAGGGCCCGGGCGAGGGCGCGATTGCGCTCGATGGCCGCCGTGATCTCCGAGCTCCCCATGTCGGCCTCGAGCCGGTCGGCGTCGAGACCCACGCCTCGCGCGATCTCCAGGATGGCGGGCCGGGTCATCGGCTCGCTCGAGGCCAGCATCGCCTCGTGGAGCTCGAGGTACTTGCCCTGGGCGCGCGCGGCCAGCGCCGCCCGGGCGGCCAGCAGCGAGTCGGCGCCCAGGATCGGGAGCTCCTTGTAGACGATGCGGAGCCCGGGGTCCTGCTGCCGGAGCTTGCGCAGCGTCACCGACGCCCGCCGGCAGTGGGGTCAGTTGTAGTCGAGGAACTCGACGAGCGTGACGTCGCCCTGGGGGTTGCCGGCGACCGGCGCATGGGGATCCCTCAGGAGCTCGTCCTGTCGCGCGAGGATCGCCTCGCGCGTCCGGGCGCGCTCGCTCGCGCGCTGCCGCTGCTCCATCGCGCGGAGCGCCTCGACGACGACCTCCGGATGCTTGACCAGGTAGTCGTGCACGACGCGCTCGATCGCGTCGGTCGAGGGCCCGGGGGGCGCGGTCGCGCAGCCGGCCACGATCAGCACGGGGAGCGCCCACGCCAGAATCGCGCGCAGGTCGATCATCGGCGCCTATTCTACGCGCTCCAGCCCGGATGATTCACGAACGGTGGTCGCGTGAGGCGGGCGGGGCCTGTCGCACGGCGCGGCCCCCACGGGTCCGGCTCCGTCACCCACTCGCCCGAGCGCCGCGCTGCGCGCGGCGGACGGGACGCGGGGGGCCCACTCCGCACGGCCCCGTGGGGACCGCACC
>MGCE01000138.1:1357-6014 GCA_001790315.1 Candidatus Rokubacteria bacterium RIFCSPLOWO2_02_FULL_72_37
GTTCCCGTCACGTGGGCGGCGGGCCGCACGCGCCCGGACGGAGCCCAGCCGCGACGGGGCACGCGGACGCGGGCTGCGTGGTCCGGGCGACCCCTCCCCCGCGCGCCCGGCGGCCCGGCGCGGCGACCGACGGACCTTTACGTGACTTCGCGAACGGCACGCCAGACGTGCTATAAAATTCGCGGCATGACGCGCCAGAACGCCGCCCCGCAGAGTCTACCGGCACCCGGCGACCGCGAGCGCGCGCCGCTCGCCCACCGCGTCTTGCGGCAGCCCGTACGCAGGGCGCTCGAGCGGTTCTTCGACTTCCACGTCGAGGGCGCCGAGCACCTGCCTGCGGACGAACCGTACATCGTCGCCGCCAACCACCACAACTACCTGGACGGCGTGGTCCTGACGCTCGCGATTCCGCGGCCGCTGGCGTTCATCGTGATGCCACGCGTGTACCGGGCGACGCCCCTGCACCCGCTCCTGCACCGGCACGTGGGCTCCATCCCGATCAACCTCGAGCGTCCGGACGTCGGCGCCCTGCGCCGTGCGCTCGAGCGGCTGCGGCAGGGGGGGCTCGTCGGCATCTTCCCCGAGGGACCGTTCAGCACCCGCGGCAGGCTTGAGCCAGGGCTGCCCGGCGTCGGCCTCCTCGCGCTCCGGTCGGGCGTCTCCGTCGTCCCCGCCGGCATCCGCGGCACCTACGAAGCCCTCCGGGGCCGGTGGGGCTACGTCCCGCGCCGCCACCCTCTTTCGGTGCGACTCGGCGTGCCGCGGCGCTTCTCGCCCGACCGGCTGCGCGGGCGGCGGTCGAATCGCCTCGCCGTCACCCAGCGGATCATGGACGACATCGCGGCGCTGCTCACGTGACGCCCAAGCCGCGCAGGCCGCGCTCCCGGACGCCACGCGGCGCCGCGCGGCCCGGCAAGCCCTGGGCCGGCCGCTTCACGCAGGCCACCGATCCGGCCGCCGAGCGCTTCACGGCATCGCTCGCGTTCGACCGACGGCTCTGGCCCCACGACGTCGCCGGCAGCGTCGCCTGGGCGAGGGCGCTCGCCCGCGCGGGCGTGCTCACGGCGACGGAGCGGGACACGATCGTGCGCGGGCTCGAAGCCGTCCGCGGCGAGCTCGAGGCCGGCACGTTCCCCTTCCGCCCGGAGCTCGAGGACATCCACATGAACATCGAGCGCCGGCTCCAGGAGATCGTCGGCGAGGCCGGCGGCAAGCTCCACACGGGGCGCTCGCGGAACGACCAGATCGCCCTCGACGAGCGCCTCTACCTGCGCGAGGTCCTGGCGCGCGTGGACGCGGGCGTCCGGCGCGTCGAGGAGGCGCTCGTCGCGCGCGCGAGCCAGACCGTGGACACGCCCCTGCCCGGGTACACGCACCTGCAGCGGGCACAGCCGATCCTCCTCGCGCATCATCTGCTCGCCTACGTCTTCATGCTCGAGCGCGATCGGGGGCGGTTCCGGGACTGCGGTGCGCGCGCCGACGCGCTGCCGCTCGGAGCGGGCGCGCTGGCGGGCACGGCCTTCCCGATCGACCGCGAGGAGCTGGCGCGCGACCTCGGATTCCGCGCCGTCACGCCCAACAGCCTCGACGCGGTCAGCGACCGTGACTACCTGCTCGAGTTCCTCGCGGCCGCGGCCGTCGTCGGTGTGCATCTGTCGCGGCTCGCCGGGGACCTCACGCTCTGGGCGACCGCCGAGTTCGGGTTCGTCGAGTTCTCCGACGCGTTCGCGACCGGCTCGTCGATCATGCCGCAGAAGAAGAACCCCGACGTCGCCGAGCTGATCCGCGGCAAGAGCGGACGCCTCTGCGGCAACCTCGTCGCGCTCCTGACGACGCTCAAGGGGCTTCCGCTCGCGTACAACTCGGACCTCCAGGAGGACAAGGAGCCGTTCTTCGACTCGGTGGACACGCTCGAGGCGATCCTCGGGGTCCTGCCGCCGATGCTCGCGTCGCTGACGTTCCGGACGGAGCGCATGCGCCGGGCCGCCGGCGAGCACTTCGCGACCGCGACCGATCTCGCGGACTACCTCGTCCGCAAGGGCGTGCCCTTCCGGCAGGCCCACGCGGTCGTCGGGCGCGTCGTGCGGCACGCGCTGGACGAGGGCAAGGCGCTCGAGGACCTCGGGCTCGCCGAGCTGCGCCGCTTCTCCCCGCTGATCGACGGCGACGTCAAGGCGGCGATCTCCGTCGACGCCTCGCTCCGGGCGCGCGCGGTCACGGGCGGCACCGCTCCCGACGCGGTGCGACGCGCGCTCGCGCTCGCGCGCGCGCTCCTGGCCCGCGCATGACCCGTCGCGTGCGCGCGCTGCTCGTCCTGGGTCTCGCCGCGCTCCCGCTCACGGCGTGCGGGCGCAAGGCCCGACCCGTCGCCCCCGAGCTGCGGGCGCCTCAGGCGGTGGTCGACCTCGGCGCGGTGGTCCGGGAGTCGGTGATCGAGCTCACGTGGACGCTGCCGGACCGGCGGGCGGACAACACGCGTCTGCGCGGGCTCGCACAGGCGCGCGTCTTCCGGGTGGACGACGCGGGCGCGGGGGAGCCGAAGCCGGCCCTCCTCGACGACGGGCGCATCGCCGGCTACGCCGAGGTCGCGACGATCCGCCTCGACGTCCCCGCCCCCCAGGTGCAGGGCCGCCGCGTCACCGTCACCGACCAGCGGGGCCTCGCCGCCGGGCGCCGCTACACCTACGTGGTCCTGACGGGCGACGCGTTCGGGCGGATCAGCGCGCCATCGCGGCGGGCGTCGATCACGTTCATCGCCGCCGCCGAACCGCCGACCGGGCTCACCGCGGCCGCGGGCGATGCCGAGGTGCGCCTGAGCTGGGGGCCGCCGGCGCGCCTGGCCGACGGCGGGACCCCGACCGGCGAGATCACATACGAGATCCTGCGTGCGCCCGCCGCGGATGCGCCGTTCGCTCCGCTGCTGCCCGCACCCGCTGCCGCGCTCTCGTTGACCGACCGCGCGCTCGAGAACGATCACACCTACTACTACGTCGTGCGCGCCGTGCGCCGGCTCCAGGGGGCGACCGCGTACGGCGCGGCGACGTCGCCCGTCGCGGGGACGCCCCGTGACACCACGCCGCCGTCGGCGCCCGCGAACCTCGTGGCGATCCCCTCCGAGGGGAGCGTGCGGCTGTCGTGGAGCCCGAGCCCCGAGGCGGACCTCGTCGGCTACGTCGTCTACCGCGCGGCGCCGGGGGCCGAGTTCGCGCGCGTCGGCTCGACGCGCGCGCCGACGACCGCCTTCACGGACCGCGACGTGCCGAGCGGCGGTCAGCGGTACGTGGTCACGGCCTTCGACGGCGCCGCGCGGCCGAACGAGAGCGCGCCCTCGAACGAAGCGCGGGTCACCGTGCCTTGACTTCACCTGCGGCGGGTGCTACCAAGACCTTCAACATGGAGCATTTCCCCTATCGCAATTTCGATCTCTGTTGTGAGCGGGTTCCGCTGCGCGCGCTGGCCGCGGCCGTCGGCACACCCGCGTACGTGTACGCGAAGTCGGCGCTGCTGGAGAGCCTCGACGCGTACCATCGCGCCTTCGCCGCGATTCCACATCTCGTCTGCTACTCGGTGAAGGCGAACTCGAACCTCGGCGTGCTCGCGACGCTCGCCCGGGCGGGCGCCGGCGCGGACATCGTCTCGGGCGGGGAGCTCTACCGCGCGCGGCGCGCCGGCGTCCCCGGGACACGGATCATCTTCTCCGGGGTCGGCAAGACGCGGGAGGAGATGCGGGCGGCGCTCGAGGCCGAGATCCTGATGTTCAACGTCGAATCGCGCAGCGAGCTGCGGGTGCTCGACGAGGTCGCGCGCGAGCTCGGCACGCGAGCGCCGGTCGCCCTCCGCGTGAATCCCGACGTGGATCCCCAGACGCACCCCTACATCGCGACCGGCCTCAGAACGTCGAAGTTCGGGATCCCTTACGCGGAGGCGCTCGAGGCCTACGACGAGGCGGCCGGGCTCAAGGGCCTCGAGGTCGTCGGGGCGGACATGCACATCGGCTCGCAGCTCACCAAGACGACACCGTTCGGCGACGCCGTCGCGCGGATCGCGGCGCTGGTGAAGACCCTCCGCGAGCGGTCGATCGACGTGCGCATGGTCGACATCGGCGGCGGCCTCGGGGTCCGCTACCGGGACGAGGTGCCGCCGACCCAGGCGCAGTACGCGACGCTGCTGCTGCCGGTCCTCTCGGAGCTCGGCGTGACGGTCCTGCTCGAGCCGGGGCGCTCGATCGTCGGCAACGCCGGGGTCCTGCTCACCCGCGTCCTGTACCGGAAAGAGACGCGCGAGAAGACGTTCATCGTCGTCGACGCCGCGATGAACGACCTGATCCGGCCGGCCTTCTACGATGCCTGGCACGAGATCCGCCCGGTCGACGAGGCGCGACTGGGCCGCCCCGTGGAGCGGGTGGACGTGGTCGGGCCCGTGTGCGAGTCGGGCGACTTCCTGGCGAAGGACCGGGAGCTGGCCGAGTCGGAGGAAGGCGACCTGCTCGCGGTGATGAGCGCCGGCGCGTACGGATTCGTGATGTCGTCGAATTACAACACGCGCCCGCGGGCCGTCGAGGTCCTCGTCGACGGCGACCGGTACACGATCGTACGCCGCCGGGAGACGTACGAGGACCTGGTGGCGGGGGAGACGGTGCTATGAGCGCGAGGTTCCA
>MGCE01000138.1:6033-11066 GCA_001790315.1 Candidatus Rokubacteria bacterium RIFCSPLOWO2_02_FULL_72_37
TACGAGGACCTGGTGGCGGGGGAGACGGTGCTATGAGCGCGAGGTTCCAGGGTTCGTTCGTCGCAATGGTCACCCCGTTCCGGAACGGCGACGTCGACGAGGCCAAGCTCCGGGAGCTCGTCGAGTTCCACGTCGCGAACGGAACCGACGGGTTGATCCCCTGCGGGACCACCGGCGAGTCCCCCACCCTCTCGCACGACGAGCACAAGCGGGTCGTGGAGATCGTCATCGAGGCTGCCCGGGGTCGCCTCCAGGTGGTGGCCGGCACCGGGTCGAACTCGACCGCGGAGGCCATCGGCCTCACCAGGCACGCGGAGCGCAGCGGGGCGGCCGGCGCGCTCGTCGTGAACCCCTACTACAACAGGCCGACGCAAGAGGGGCTCTACCGGCACTTCCGTGCCGTCGCCGAGTCGGTGTCGATCCCGATCATCGTCTACAACATCCAGAGCCGGACGGCCGTCAACGTCGAGACGCCGACGCTCGAGCGTCTGGCGCGCGACGTGAGGAACGTCGCCGGCGTGAAGGAAGCGTCGGGGTCCCTCGATCAGATGAGCCAGGTGATCGCGGCGTGCGGGCCCGACTTCTCGGTCCTCTCGGGTGACGACAACGTCACGCTCCCGCTCATGGCCATCGGCGGTCACGGCGTCATCTCGGTCATCGCGAACCTCCTGCCGAGGGAGACCGCGGAGATGGTGCACGCCGCGCTCGACGGTGACTGGAAGCGCGCGCGCGAGCTGCACTACCGGCTGTTCCCGATGGCGCGTGCCGCCTTCATCGAGACGAACCCGATCCCGATCAAGGAGGCGATGGCGATCGCGGGGCTGCTCGAGCCGGAGTTCCGGCTGCCGATGTGTCGGATGAGTGACGCCAACCGCGAGCGATTGCGGGCGGTGCTCAAGCAGTACGGCCTCGCGAAGTAAGCCAGGGCCCCGATGCCCGACATCGTCGTCGCCGGCGCCGCCGGCCGCATGGGCCATCGCATCGTCGCCTGCGTGCAGGACTCGCCCGATCTGCGGCTGGCCGCCGCGCTCGAGGCGCCCGGGCACGGCGCCATCGGGCGCGACGTCGGCGAGCTGGCGGGGGTGGGCAGGCTCGGCGTCGCCGTCACCGCGGACGCCGCCGCGGCGATCGTGCCGGACCGCGTCCTCGTGGAGTTCTCCGTGCCGGACGCGAGCCTCGAGCACCTGCGCCTCGTCGCCCGAACCGGTGCGCGCGCGGTCATCGGCACGACCGGCTTCAGCGGGGCGCAGCGCGAGGAGATCGAGCAGCTCGCCCGCCGGTCGGCCATCCTCGTCTCGCCGAACATGTCGGTCGCGGTGAACGTGGCCTTCACGCTGCTCGCGACCATGGCGAAGGCCCTCGGCGACGACTACGACGTCGAGATCACCGAGATCCACCACCGCTTCAAGAAGGACGCGCCGAGCGGTACCGCCCTCCGGATGGGTGAAGTCGTCGCGGCGGCGCTCGGGCGGGATCTCGGCCAGGTCGCCGTCTACGGGCGACAGGGCCTCCCGGGCGAGCGGGCCCGGCCGGAGATCGGGATCCTCTCGCTCCGGTCGGGTGACGTGGTCGGCGAGCACACCGTGTCCTTCGGGACGCTCGGCGAGCGGCTCGAGCTGACGCACAGGGCGCACAGCCGCGACACGTTCGCGCGAGGCGCCGTCCGCGCGGCGCGCTGGCTGGCGGCCCAGCCGCCGGGACTCTACTCGATGCAGGACGTCCTGGGTCTCGCCTGAGCGGCGGGGGTATGACCGACAAGCTCCTCCTCGAGGACGTCCGCTTCTGGGGCCGTCACGGGCTCACGAAGGCCGAGCAGGCGATCGGCGCCTGGTTCTCTGTCGACGTCGAGCTCGCCCTCGACCTCGACGCGGCGATCGTGTCGGACCAGGTGGGCGCGACCGTCGACTACGGGCTGCTGGCGCGCCGCATCGTGGACCTCGGCACGACCAGCCGGGTGAATCTGATCGAGCGCCTCGCGGGGGTGCTCGCCGAGTCGCTCCTGCGCGAGTTCCCGGCGCGGGAGATCCGCGTGCGCGTCCGCAAACTCACGCCGCCGCTCGAGGGGCTGGTGGGGACGCCGGCCGTCGAGCTCGTGCGGAGGCGCTGATGCCGCGGGTCTATCTCGGCCTGGGCTCGAACTCCGGTGACCGGCTGGCGCTGCTGCGCGCCGCCCTCGAGCGCTTGCGACGGCTCGACGCGGTCGCGATGGTCGAGGCCTCGCGCCTCTACGACGCCGAGCCCTGGGAGAGCGAGCCCGGACAGACGGCCGACGAGGTGCCGCGCTACCTGAACTGCGTCGTCGCCCTCGAGACCGCGCTCCCCGCGCAGGCCCTCCTCGCGGAGCTGCAGGTGATCGAGCACACGCTGGGGCGCACGCGGCCGCCGGGCACGCCGGAGGCGAGGCGGTTCGCGCCGCGCACGCTCGACATCGACATCCTCTTCTACGGCGACGAAATCGTCTCCACGCCGGACGACCTGCACGTACCGCACCTGCTGCTCGCCGAGCGCGCGTTCGTGCTGCATCCGCTCGCCGACCTCGCCCCCGACCTCGAGCATCCGATCCTGTATCGCACCGTTCGTCAGCTCCTCGAGGACATGGAAGACGATCACGACGTCCGGCCGGGCGATTACCCGCTCCGCTGGTTCGAGGACTGACGTGGCGACGGGCGACTTCCAGCGGCAGGCCCTCCAGCACCTGGACGCGCTCTACAATTTCGCCGTCTACCTCACCCGGAAGCCGCCGGAGGCCGACGATCTCGTTCAGGAGACCTACCTCCGGGCGTTCCGGTTCTCTCACCGCTTCGAGCCGGGAACCCACCTCCGGGCGTGGTTGTTTCAGATCCTGAGGAACACGTTCCTGACCTTCTACCGGCTCCGGGAGCGGGAGTCCGCGCTCGCCGAGGACGGGGTGCCGGACTGGGACGTGCCCATGTTCCACGACGCTCCCGACGAGTCGTCGAGCGCCGTGGACGCGCACACCGACCTCGAGCGCGCCATGTTCCGCCTGCCCGAGGAGTTCCGGACCGTGCTCCTCCTTGCGGAGGTCGAGGGCATGCCGCTCGAGGAAATCTCCCGCGTCATGGCCTGCCCGGTCGGCACCGTCAAGTCGAGGATCTTCAGGGCGAAGGAGCGACTGCGGACGTTGCTCCGGGACTACGAAGGACGATGAGCGAGCGCCTTTCCGATTCGTCGGACGAGATCCTGGGCCGCCGGCTCGCGGCCGAGCTCCCGCGCCATGCGGCGCCGGGCCGGTTGCGGGTTGCGATTCTCGAGGCCGCCGAGCCGCGAGCGCGGCGCGTGTCGTGGCTGCCGCCCGTCGTCGCCGCGCTCGCGACCGCGATGGTGCTCGTCCTCGGCTTCGTGCCGATGCTCCCGCGGATCCTTCCGGCCGACCCGACCGAGCGCCTGATGCGCGCGGTCGTCGCCGAGCACACGCGGGCGGCCCTCTGGGGTGCGCGCCGGGCGGAGGCGCTGCCGGCCGGGCTCCCGTGGCTCGCCCAGCAGTCGGGGATCAGCCTCCGCGAGGGCTTCGTCGGCGACGACCGTCTCGCGTTCGCCGGCGCCGAGCCCGTCTACCTCGACGGGCGCCGCGGCCTGGCCCTCTACTACCGCGATCGGGACGGCCACCTGCTCACCTACACGGTGCTGCCGGCGCCGGACCTCAAGATGCCCGATCGCGGCCGCGTCCAGATCGCGCGCTGGCGGCCGGCGCTCCTGCGCGCCGACGGCGCCGCCGCCTGGTTGTGGAAGCACGGCGACCTGGCGTGCTTCCTCGTGGCGGAGTTGGCGGTGCCGCAGGACCTGGAAGAGTTCAAGGATTACTTCGCCCGCGTCCGCGCCGCGACGGAGCCCGTCGCCGCGAATTGATCGTCCGCTGGCCCTCGGGGCCGGGCGGGAGGGGCCGCGGGACCACGCGGCATGCGTGCGCTGCTCCGCGACGGCTGGGCTCCATCCAGGCACACGACGCCCGCCGCGCGCGGGGCGGGAACGGGTTCCCGCGGCCCCTCCCGCCCGGCCCCGAGGGCCAGCGCGCGATCGCTCGCAGGATCGCGCAGGCGTTCACAGGATCGCGCAGGAGGCACGCGAGCGGCTCGGCGGGCGGTCGTGGCCGGGCGGGCGCCACGCCACGGGATGCGCCGGCCCGGCGTGATACAGTCGGCCCCGGTGCTGGATCTCTACGACGAGCTCCGCCGGATCGTGGCCGCGCTGGACGCTGCCGACATCCCGTACGCGCTCGCCGGCGGGCTCGCCGTGTCGATCTACACGACGCCGCGCGCGACGGAGGACATCGATCTGCTGA
Organism: Candidatus Rokubacteria bacterium RIFCSPLOWO2_02_FULL_72_37; assembly: GCA_001790315.1. Taxonomy (GTDB): domain Bacteria; phylum Methylomirabilota; class Methylomirabilia; order Rokubacteriales; family CSP1-6; genus GWA2-73-35. The sequence goes on from MGCE01000138.1 coordinate 10,334, forward strand.
TCGCGCGCGCCGATCACGGGCGTGTCGTCGAGGCGCTCGGGCCGGCTGGCTTCCGGCCGGCCGCCGGACCGATGCGGGTGGCGGGAGGTCGCCTGGAGATCCAGCGGCTGACGAAGATCGACGGCGCCGACCTGCTTCCGCTGGATCTGCTGATGCCCACCGACGCCGAACTCGCCGCGCTCTTGCAAGACCGCGCGCATCTGGCCATCGAGGGGCGTGGGATCTGGGTTGTCGGCCTCGGAGCGCTTCGGACACTGAAGCGCCTCAGGGGATCCGCGCTGGATCGCGCAGACCTCGAAGCGCTGGGTCCGGACGATCGATGACGGCGCGCGACGCCACACTCGCGCTCCGCAAGGTCGCCGCGCTCCGCGCGCTCTGTCTGCGGCTCCCGCACCTGCCCACCCCCGCCGAGCAGGAGCGGCTCCGGCAGTTCGAGACGCTCGTCGCCTCACCCGAGGCCGCGACAGACGTCGACGTCGACGCGCTCGTCGTGGGCTGGCGGCGCTGGTGGCTCACCGGCCGGATCGACCTCCTGCTCGCGATGGCGAGCCGCCTGCCGGCCGCGCTCGCCGAGCGGGACCTGCGGCTCGCGGGGTACCTGCAAGCCGCGCGGATGCGCAACTCCGCAGAGGAGCGGCCGCCGCCCCCCCCGACGGCGACCCACAGGGCGTGAACGAATCCGACGCGCGGGATCCGGTGGGAGTCCCGGGGGGGGGCGGCGGCGCTCCCCCCG
>MGCE01000138.1:11076-11179 GCA_001790315.1 Candidatus Rokubacteria bacterium RIFCSPLOWO2_02_FULL_72_37
AGAGGACGGGAACGAATCGGGCTCGCGGGATCCCCGTTGGGGGGTGTCGGGGGGAGCGGCGGCGCTCCCCCCGAACTCAGTAGGCGCTGCGGTTGACGAAGCC
>MGCE01000139.1:0-2677 GCA_001790315.1 Candidatus Rokubacteria bacterium RIFCSPLOWO2_02_FULL_72_37
GAGCAGTGCGTCTGCGACCTGGCGGACGCCCTCGACGCGGGCCAGTCGCGGCTGTCGTTCCACCTGAAGACGCTGAAGGACGCGGGGTTGATCCGCGACCGGCGCCAGGGGCGCTGGGTCTACTACACGCTCGACCGCGAGGCGATGGCCGAGGCGCTCGAGACGCTCGAGGGGTTCGGCGGCCAGGCCCGCTGAAATTTTTTTGCCCGCACCCATCAAGAGTTCTTGATGGACGGGCCGGGAGGAGACGACATGGACGACATCAAGGCGATCGTGAAGGACAAGTACGGCAAGGCGGCGCTCCGGGTCACCGGCGGGGGCAGCTCCTGCTGCGGGAGCGCGCCGTCGCGCGGCGAGTGCGACCCGATCACGTCGAACCTCTACAGCGGCACGGAGACGGCGGAGCTGCCGGCGGAGGCCGTCGCGGCCTCGCTCGGCTGCGGCAACCCGACCGCGCTCGCCGCGCTCCGGCCCGGGGAGACCGTCCTCGACCTCGGCTCGGGTGGGGGGATCGACGTCATCCTCTCGGCGAAGCGCGTGGGGCCGACGGGCAAGGCGTACGGCCTGGACATGACCGACGAGATGCTCGCGCTCGCGCGCGAGAACCAGCGGAAGGCGGGCGTCCCCAACGTCGAGTTCCTCAAGGGCGAGATCGAAGCGATCCCGCTGCCCGACGCCTGCGTCGACGTGATCGTCTCCAACTGCGTGATCAACCTGTCCGCCGACAAGGACCGGGTGCTCGCCGAGGCCTTCCGCGTGCTCAAGCCGGGCGGGCGCTTCGCCGTGTCCGACATCGTCGTGCGCGGCGAGGTGCCGCCGGCGATCCGGCGCAGCGTCGAGCTCTGGATCGGCTGCGTGGCCGGCGCGCTCGAGGAGCAGGAATACCGCGACAAGCTCGCGAAGGCCGGCTTCGAGGCGATCGACGTCGAGCCGACGCGTGTCTACCGCGCGGAGGACGCGCGCGGCTTCCTCGTGGGGGCCGGGCTCGACCCCGCGGCGATCGCCCCCGCGGTGGACGGCAAGTTCATGAGCGCCTTCGTGCGGGCGCGCAGGCCGGTGCGGGCGTGAACGAGATCCTCTGGCTCGCGCGCTTCGTGGCCGGCGCGGTCGTGGCCGTGCTGCCGGCGTTCCTGCTGAGCGTGGGCCTGGCCGTGCTGATCCGGAGTCTCGCCCTCGAGGGCGCGATCCGCCGCGCTTTCGAGGCGCGCGTGGGGCTCGGCATCCTGCTGGCGACCGCCGTCGGCGCGTTCAGCCCGCTCTGCTCGTGCACGGTGATTCCGGTGGTGAGCGGCCTGCTGCTGAGCGGCGTGCCGCTCGCGCCGGTGATGTCCTTCTGGATCGCCTCGCCGACGATGGATCCGGAGATCTTCGCCCTGTCGGTCGCGACGCTCGGCTGGCCGCTCGCGCTCGCGCGCCTCGGCGCGACGCTCGCGGTGAGCCTCGGCGCCGGCTGGCTGACGCTGGCGTTGACGCGCTGGGGCTTCCTCACCGGCGATCTGCTCCGCCTCGCGGCGCCGCCGCCAGCGCCGGTGCTGGTGCAGATCGGCGGTCTTCGGTCGCCGGCGCGGCGGACGATCTCGGGCGGCTCGGGCTGCTGCGCGGGCGGCCCCGCGCCGGCGGCGGGCGGCGGCTGGCGGTCGCTGCTGGTCGCGAGCGTGGCGCGCCTCGAGTGGAGGACGGTCGCCCGGGGGTTCGTCTGGGAGAGCGTGCGCCTCGGACGCTGGCTGCTGCTCGCCTTCGTGCTCGAGGCGGTGATCGTCCGCTACGTGCCCCAGGCGGCGATCGCCCAGGTGCTGGGGCGCGAAAGCTGGCTCGCGGTGCCGCTGGCGGCGCTCGTCGGCGTCCCGCTCTACCTCAACAGCGCGAGCGCCCTGCCGATCGTCTCGGGCCTCATCGCGCAGGGCATGCAGCCGGGCGCCGCGATCGCGTTCCTCATCGCGGGCCCGGTGACGACCGTGCCCGCGATGGCCGCGGTCTGGGGCGTCGCGCGGCCGCGCGTCTTCGCCCTCTACGCGGGCGCGGGCTTCGGCGGCGCCCTGCTGCTGGGCGCCCTCACCAACCTGCTGCTCGCCTGACGGTCCGCTGGCGGGAGGAGGCCGCTGCGCGTCGCCTACCTCGTCCTCCTCGCGGCGAACGTCGTCTACGCGACGTCGTACGTGGCGACGCGCGTCACGCTCGACGCTGTCCCGCCGGCGATGCTCGCCCTCGTGCGCGTCGCGCTCGGCGCGCTGATCCTGGCGCCGCTCACGTGGCGCCGGGCGCCGGCCGCGCTCGCCGCCGCGGACCGCCGGCGCATCGCCTGGATGGGCGTGCTGGGCTTCGCGGCGGCCTTCGCCCTCGCCAACTGGGGCCTCGCCCGCTCGACGGCGACGAACGCCGCGCTCCTGATCGTGGTCGAGCCGGTCGCCATCATGCTGCTCGGGCCGGTGGTGCTCGGCGAGCGGCTCACGCGGCGCGAGGGGGCCGGGGCGGCGGCGGCCGTCGCCGGCGCGACACTCGTCGTCCTGGACGGCGTCCCGGGCGTGAGCGCGGCCCTCGTCCCGCACTGGCGGGGCGATCTCCTGCTCGCGCTCTCCGGCGTCGCGTACGCCGCGTACTCGTTGCTCGGGCGCGGCGTGCTGGACCGACACGCGGCCGCGCTCGTCACCGCGCGCTCGATCCTCTGGGGGTTCGCCGC
>MGCE01000139.1:2694-4207 GCA_001790315.1 Candidatus Rokubacteria bacterium RIFCSPLOWO2_02_FULL_72_37
CCGCCGAGTGGCTCGGCGGCGCGCGCCCGGCGTGGACCGCGGTGGCGATCGCGGGGACGCTCTACCTCGGCGTCGTCATCACCGCGCTCGGTTACCTCGCGTGGAACTGGGCGCTCGCGCGGGTCGAGGCGCCGCGCGCGGCGATCTTCCTCTGCGTGCAGCCGATCGTCGGCACCGCGCTCGGCGCGGCGCTGCTCGGCGAGGCGCCGGGCGCGCTCACGCTGGCCGGCGGCGCCCTGATCGTCGCGGGGCTCGGCATCGCGGTCGGCCTTCGCGCGCGCTGACGGTATACTCGAAGACATGGCCGAACGTCGCTACCAGCTCCAGAGCGAGCGCGCCAACGAGGTGATCGCCGCGCTGCTCGAGGCCGCCGAGGTGCCCGCGGACCGGCGCATCTACTATCAGCAGCTCCTCACGACCGTGCTCAAGCTGCACGAGGACGGCGCGTCCGTCGGCGACCTCAAGATCACCAGCACCGCCCTCAAGGAGCTTCGTTACGCGTACAAGGTGTTCGCGCCGTACCGCGACACGCGCAAGGTGACGGTGTTCGGCTCGGCACGGATCGCCCAGGACGCGCCGGAGGCGGCGGCGGCACGCCGGTTCGGTCGCCAGATGGTCGAGCGCGACTGGATGGTCGTGACCGGCGCGGGCGGCGGCATCATGAGCGCGACGCAGCAGGGCGCCGGCCGCGAGCAGAGCTTCGGGCTCAACATCCGGCTGCCCTTCGAGCAGGAGGCGAACCCCTGGATCGCCGACGACCCGAAGCTGATCACGTTCAAGTACTTCTTCACCCGCAAGCTCTTCCTCGTGAAGGAGGCGAGCGCGGTCGCGCTCTTCCCGGGCGGGTTCGGCACGATGGACGAGACGTTCGAGCTCCTCACGCTCATGCAGACGGGCAAGGCCGCGATCGTGCCGGTCGTGCTCGTCGAGGCCGCGGCGAAGCCCTACTGGCGCATCCTCGACCGCTGGACCTCGGGCACGCTGCCGGAGCGCGGGCTCATCCATGGCGACGACGCGACGTTTTATCGCATCGTGGACTCGGCCGAGGAGGCCGTCGCCGAGATCACGGGCTTCTACCGCGTGTACCACTCCTCGCGGATCGTGCGGGACCGGCTCGTGCTGCGGCTCGAGCGGCCGCTCGGCGAGCGGCAGCTCGCCGAGCTGGGGGAGAAGTTCGGTGACGTGCTCACCGGGCCCGCCGAGCAGGCCCCCGGACCGGTCGCGCAGGAGGCGAACGAGTTCCCCGAGCTGCCGCGGCTCATCCTGCCGTTCAACCACGCCTCCTACGCGCGGCTGCGCCAGCTGATCGACTTCCTCAACACGCTCTAATGAATCTCGGCGTCCATGATCACTCCGGCTCGGGCCGCTCCTCGGTCACCTGACACTCGGTGCAGATCCACGTACGGAAGATCGCCTTGCTCGCGCCGTTGCGCCGGAGCGTCCACGGGATGAGCGCGAGGCGTCGGCACTTCGGGCAGCGCTCGGGCCGGGCGCCCGGGGGCGGGGTCGAGGG
>MGCE01000139.1:4240-6270 GCA_001790315.1 Candidatus Rokubacteria bacterium RIFCSPLOWO2_02_FULL_72_37
CGTAGAAGACGTTCTCTCCGAGGTCCCGCAGCCAGAGCGTCGCGTCGTCGGGCCGCCCGGTGACCGGCTTGGCGAGGCCCGCGTCCACGACCTCGGCGACGAAGACGGAGTGATCGCCGATCTCGACCGTCTGGACCAGACGGCACTCGACGAACCCGGCCGTGCTCGCGAGGATCGGCGCGCCGGTCGTGCCGGGGCGAAACGGTTCGCCCGAGATGGTCTGGCCCTGCAGATCGGCCGGCCGGAAGAACGTGAACGCCAGGGACTGCTGCCCCTTGGCGAGGACGTTCAGCGCGAACGCGCCCGCGTCCTTGGCGACCGCGTGGGCCTGCGAGTCGGCCTTGACGCCCACCGCCACGAGGGGCGGGGCGAACGAGGCCTGCGTCACCCAGTTCACGGTCGCAGCGGCGACGGCGCCGTCCGCGCGCCGGGCGGTGAGGACGTAGAGCCCGTACGGGATCATGCGGAGCACGGTCTTCTTGGCGGTGGCGTCCATGGTCACTCCGGCTCGGGCCGCTCCTCGGCCACCTGACACTCGGTGCAGATCCACGTGCGGAAGATCGCCTTGCTCGCGCCGTTACGCCGGAGCGTCCACGGGATGAGCGCGAGGCGTCGGCACTTCGGGCACCGCTCGGGCCGGGCGCCCGGGGGCGGGGTCGAGGGAAGCCACGGGATTTTCGCTGGCATCGGTGCGCTATTCTACATCGTACAATACCCGCATGCGGCGACTCCGTGTGGGGCTCGGGCAGATCAACCCGACGATCGGTGACTTCGAGGGCAACGTGCGGATGATCGCCGCCGGGATCGAGCGGGCGCGCGCGCTCGGTTGCAGCCTCGTCGCCTTTCCGGAGCTCGCCATCAGCGCCTACCCGCCCGAGGACCTCCTCTTCAAGCCCGCGTTCATCGAGGCCAACCTGCGCGCGCTGGAGGACGTGACGCGCGCGTCCCGGGGGCTCACCGTCGTCGTCGGCTTCGTGGACCGTCGCGACGACATCTTCAACGCCGCGGCCGTCCTCCACGACGGGGCGCGCGCGGGCGTCTACCACAAGCAGTACCTGCCGAACTACGGCGTGTTCGACGAGAACCGCTACTTCCAGGCGGGCCGCGAGGCGCCGGTGTTCACGGCGGGCGACACGACGTTCGCGGTCAACATCTGCGAGGACATCTGGTACCCGGCGGGCCCGGCCACGCGCCAGGCCCTGGCGGGCGCCGAGCTGATCGTGACGATCAACGCCTCGCCCTATCACGCGGGCAAGGCCCACTTCCGCCAGAAGATGCTCGCCACCCGGGCCGCCGACGACCTCGTCTGCATCGCGTTCGTCAACATGGTGGGCGGCCAGGACGAGCTGGTCTTCGACGGCGCGAGCCTGGTCGTGGACGAGCGCGGCGAGTGCCTCGCGCGGGGCCGGCAGTTCGAGGAGGACCTGCTCGTCGCCGACGTCGATCTCGATGCGGTCTTCCGCGCGCGCCTGCACGACTCGCGGCGCCGCAAGGAGAAGCTGCGCGGCGCCGAGGGGGTCTCGCGGGTCGCGCTGCCGGCGCTGCCGGCGTCCGTGCGGCCGCCCGTCGAGCCGGCGGTGGCGCCGCAGCTCCCGCCGGTCGACGAGGTCTTCCGGGCGCTCGTGGTGGGCACGCGCGACTACGTGCGGAAGAACGGCTTCAAGCGCGTCGTCATCGGGCTCTCCGGCGGCATCGACTCGTCGCTGGTCGCGGCGGTGGCCGCCGAGGCGCTCGGGCGGGAGAACGTCGTGGGCGTGGCGATGCCGTCGCCGTACTCGTCGGCGGGCACGCGGCGGGACTCGGCGCGGCTCGCCCGGAACCTCGGGATCGAGCTCCTGAAGATCCCCATCACACCCGTGTTCCGCGCCTACACACGCGCGCTCGCGAAGGCCTTCAAGGGGCTCAAGGAGGACGCGACCGAGGAGAACGTCCAGGCCCGGATCCGCGGCAATCTCCTCATGGCGCTCTCCAACAAGTTCGGCTCGCTCGTGCTCACGACCGGCAACAAGAGCGAGTACAGCGTGGGCTAC
>MGCE01000140.1 GCA_001790315.1 Candidatus Rokubacteria bacterium RIFCSPLOWO2_02_FULL_72_37
TATTCCAAGCCGGCGAACAGGTTCGTCGCGGGCTTCATCGGCTCGCCCGCCATGAACTTCATGGACGTCGCCCTGACGGACGCGGGCGGCGCCCTCTGGGCCGAGAGCGACGGGCTCCGCCTGAAGGTGCCGCCGGCGCACGCGGGCCGGCTCGGCGCCTACCGCGGCCAGCACGTCACGCTCGGCATCCGCCCCGAGGACCTGCGCGTCGCCATGGGCGCCGACGCGGGCGAGTATGCCTTCGACGCGGTCGTGGACGTCGTCGAGCCGCTCGGCTCGGAGATCCTGCTCGACCTCAAGGCGGGCAGCCACGTCATGGTCGCGCGCGTCGAGCCGAGCGTCCGCGTGAAGGAGCACGAGCGGCTCCGGCTGGCGCTGCACCCGGAGCGTGTCCACTTCTTCGACCTGAAGACCGAGCTCGCGATCTGAGCTCATGGGGGGCTCCGGGCGCCCCCCATACCCCCCACACGCTCGTCACGCCCCGGCACAGCCGCGGGGCGCTCCTCGATTTCGCGCCAGGCAAGCGTGGGGGACCCCGGGCGCCCCGGAAGCCTCCCAGGCGCCCCGATGTCCGACTAGGGCCCGAACAGGACCCGCGGCAGCCAGAGCGCGACATCCGGGACGAAGAAGACGAGCGCCAGGCCGATGACCTGCAGGATCATGAAGTCGAACATGCCGCGATAGATGTCCCGCAACTCCCACTGGGGCGCGACCGACTTGAGGTAATACGCGGCCATCGCCACCGGCGGCGAGAGGAACGCGGTCTGCAGGTTGACGGCGACCAGGGTGCCGAACCAGACCAGGTCGAACTTCAGGGCCTGCACGACCGGCAGGAAGATCGGCAGGAAGATCAGGATGATCGCCGGCCACTCGAGCGGCCAGCCGAGCAGGAAGATCACGATCATCAGCAGCGCGAGCAGCGCCAGCGGCGGCACCGGGATGGCCAGGATCGTGCTGGCGAGCCACGTCCCCGTGCCCAGCCGGGTGAAGACGGACCCGTAGACGTTGGACGCGACCGCCAGGAACAGGACCATGCTCGAGGTCTGGATGGTCTTGTACGAGGCGTCGCGCAGCACCGGGAAGGTCAGCCGGCGGTACGCCGCGGTCAGCAGGGTGGCGCCGAAGGCGCCCATCGCCGCCGCCTCGGTCGGCGTCGCGAGGCCGAAGATGATGGACCCGAGCGCCGCGAAGATGATGGCGCCGAGCGGCACGATGCCGCTGATGAACTCGACGATGATCTGGGTGTAGGACGTCGCGCGCTCCTCGAGCGGGAGCGGCGGCCCGAGCTGCGGGTTCAGGAAGCTCCGGAGCATCGCGTAGCCGATGTAGAGACCGGAGAGCAGCACGCCGGGGACGATCGCGGCGGCGAAGAGGTGGATGACCGACACGCCGAGCACCGGCCCCATGACGACCAGCATGACGCTCGGCGGGATCAGGATGCCGAGGGTCCCGCCGGCGGCGATCGAGCCGGCGGAGAGCTTGGGGTCGTAGCCGGCCCGGATCATGACCGGGGCCGCCATGAGCCCCATGACCGTGACGGAGGCGCCGATGATGCCGGTCGCCGTCGCGAAGATGGTCGCGGTCAGCAGCACGCCGAGGTAGAGCGAGCCGCGCACCGGCGCCAGGATGAACTGGAACGACTTGAAGAGGCGCTCCATCAGGCCGGCCTGCTCGAGGATATGCCCCATGAAGATGAAGAGCGGGACCGCCGCGAGGGTCTCCTCCTTCATCATCCCCAGGCTCTGGAAGACCATGAGGTCGAAGACGATCCCGCCGAAGCCGATGTAGCCGAAGACCAGCGCCAGGATCATCAGCGTGAAGGCGATCGGGAAGCCGACGAAGATGCCGGCGATGAGGGAGAAGAGGAGGACGATGCCGAGCAGCTCGCTGCCCGTCATAGCCAGCGTCCCGTCCGCGCCGCCCACACGCTTTTCAGGAACTCCGACACGCCCTGGATGATCAGGAGCACGGCGGCCACGGGCATGGCCATCTTGAAGGGCCAGAGGATCGGCCGCCACGGGCTCGCCTCCGACGCCTCGCCGATGCGGAACGAGTGGTAGGCGTTGTCCCAGCTCGCGAACAGGAAGAAGAGCAGGCCCGGGAAGAACAGGAACAGGTAGCAGAAGGCGTCGACGGTGCCCTGCCGCCGCGGCGACCACCTCTCGTAGAAGAAGTCGGTCCGGATGTGGCCCTTCTTCATGAGCGTGTAGCCGGCGCCGAGCATGAAGTGGCCGCCGTAGAGCATGTAGCCCACGTCGTACGCCCAGATCGTCGGCGCGTCGAACAGGTAGCGGGCGATGACTTCGTACGAGAGCCCGGCGACGAGCGGGAGGATGAGCCAGGCGAATCCCCGCCCGGTCCACTCGCTGAAGGTGTCGATGATGCGGGTCGTCTTGACGAGCGCTGCCGGTGGCTGGCGTTCCATGGGTTCTCCGTGTCCCTCCGGGCCTCGGCTAAGGTGAGCCCCGGGCCGTGGGAGGGGCGGCGGACCGCCGCCCCTTCCCGCGCCCAGGACGGGCGAAGCGCGGTGCGCCGAGCCCTACTTCTTCCGCGGCCAGTAGTGGTCGGCCGCGAACTCGTACGGCGGGAACATGAAGCGCTTGGTCGGGACCACGAAGGACGCGTACTGCTTCTGCGACTCCCAGACCTTCTTGAAGAACGGATTCTTGGCCGCTTCCTGCGCGGCGATCTTGTCCCAGGTCTTGAGGAACTCGATCAGGATGTCGTCGGGGGTCTTGAGGATGTTGACCTTGTGCTTCTCCTGCAGCTCCTTCAGCGCGTCGGCGTGCTGGCGCTGCCAGCGCATCCACCAGCGGAAGAACGTCTCGGTGGCCGCGGTGTGGATGATCTCCTGGAGGTCCGGCGGGAGCTTCTTCCACACGTCGCCGTTGATGATCAGCTCGCCGATCGTGACGTTCTCGTGCATGCCCGGCGTGTAATGGTATTTCCAGATGTTGTGGAAGCCGGCCCGGAGGTCTTCCACGCCGCCCACCCACTCGGCGCAGTCGATGACGCCGCGCTCGGCGGCCGGCAGGATCTCGCCGCCCGGCATGTTGACGGTCCGCATCCCCATCGCCGTGAACACCTCGGCGGCCATGCCGGTCTGGCGGCACTTCATGCCCTTGAAGTCGGCGAGGTTCTTGATCGGACGCTTGAACCAGCCGAAGGCCTGCGGGCCGGCCGGCAGGATCGGGATCGCGATCACGTTCACCTTGAGGACGTCGCGATAGAACTCGTTGTAGAGCTGGAGACCACCGCCCTCGTACATCCAGCCCATGGCGTCGATGAAGTCCATGCCGTGGGTGCCGCCGGGACCTCCGGTGAAGAGGACCGCGGTCTTGTTCTTGCCCACCCAGTACGCCGCCCAGGAGTGGGCGCCGTCGAGGACTTTCTTGTGCACGGCGTCGAGCAGCTCGAAGGGCGGCACGATGGCGCCCGCCGGGAGCGTCTCGATCTTGAGCCGGCCGGCCGAGAGCTTGTTCACCTTCTCGGCGAACATCGTGAAGTTGTCGTAGAGGGTCCAGCCCGCCGGCCACGCGGCCTGCATCTTCAGCGTGATCGGCGCCTGTGCGGTCGCCGGCGCGATGATACGCGAGCCGGGGACGAGGACCGCCACCGCCACGAGCACGACGACCAAGGCTCCGAGCCGGGACGATGCGAATCTTCTCCTCATGGGGCGCCTCCTCCGCGTTGGGTGGGGAAACGATGGCCTGTCGGGAAGTTGGCGGGATTCTAGGAGGCTCTCGAGAGCCTGTCAACCCCGTCGGATTGTCAGCACCGGGCGCGTGCTATCCTCGACGCGATGCGGCGTCCGCTGCTGGTCCTGCTGCTGGCGATTGCCGCGATCGCCGTCTTCGCGGGAGGCCTCGCATGGCTCCTCGATACGCCGCGGCCGGCGCCGGGCGCCTCGCGCGCGGAGCACCTCTATCTGGGGTTCTGCGCCTCCTGCCACGGTGACGACGGGCGGGGCTCGTGGCGGGCGGCGCTCTTTCTCGTCCGCGCCGGCGATCTCACCGACGGCTCGCTCGTGGGCCAAACGGACCAGTACCTCTTCGACTTGATCAAGCACGGCGGCGCGCCGATCGGCCGCCCCGGAATGCCGGGCTTCGAGGCCACCCTGAGCGACGCGGACATCCGCGCCCTGATCGCCTACCTGCGCGCGCTGCCCGGCGCCCGCCGCCTCACTCCTCCCGCTCGATCCTGAGCAGGACGATGCGCTCGCCCTGCGGCCGCACGGCGAGCTTGACCCGGTCGCCGGGCCGGGGCCCGACGGCGTCGAGCAGCGCGGGATCGGCGTCCACCGCCATCAGCTCCATGGCGCTCATGCCGAGGGCGGTGACGGCCTCGTGGCGGAGGAGGATCAGGTCGGGGGCGGGACGGGCGACGATCGTGCCGCGCACCTCGTACGCGGGCGGACGCAGGAGCGTGCCCCAGATGCCGGCCCCAAAGGCCCCGAGCAGGACGAGGAAGAGGAGGACGAGCACCCACCGGGGCGCCGCCGCGCGCGGCGCGCGCCCCACCGCGGTGGAGCGGGAGATGCTAGTTCGTCTCCCACTCGAACGGTCGGCGCGTCTCGGGCGCGGGACGCAGGTCCTCGCCGACCAGGGTCCACTTGCCTCCGCAGCCCTCGCGCGCGACCCCGGCCGCTTCCCTGTAGGCGTTGCCGAACGTGATGGCCAGGAGCGTCAGCGAGAAGACGCTGCTCATCCCGCAGAGGACCACCTTGCCCGGGACGAAGAAGACGTTGGCGACGCCGGCGCCGACATCGTAGGCGGCCTTGTTCGGCTCCGCCGCGGCGCTCGCCTTCATCGCCTCCTGCATGACGTCGGGCTTGGGCTCGGTCGACTGCTGCGCGGATGCCAGGGGCGCGAGCGGGCCGCCCAGCACCAGGGACAGCACTACCGTCAGCGCGATCGCTCGAGACACGGTCTTCATCACGGAACCTCCTGATCCTTCGGCCAGCCTCCGGCGTGGCGCCGACGGCATCGACAGCCCCCGCAGGGCCCGCCTCGCAGGGGAACCGGAGTTCTCCGATCATAGCAGACGGCTCTCGGGGACGGAAACTTCCTGGGGCTATACTTGGCGCACGGCACTCCCGGGAGGACATCACGCATGAAGCTCGTCCGCTTCTCCATGAACGGCCACCCCCCCCGCCTCGGCGCGCTCCACGGGGACCGGATCGCGGATCTCCAGGCCAGCGTGGCCGCGACCCTGGATCGCCGGGGCGTCGTCCGGGCGGCCGAGATCGCCGCGGCCCTGGTCCCTCCGAGCACCCGCGCCTTCCTCGAGGGAGGCGCCGCGGCCCAGGACGCGGTCGCCGACATTACGGAGTGGGTCACGGTGCCTGCGTCGGCCGCGCGCCTCTGCGCGCCGATCGCGGACCCGGGCAAGTTCATCTGCATCGGGCTCAACTACAGCGACCACGCCGCGGAGGGCGGCAACCCCATCCCCGAAGAGCCGCCCCTGTTCGCCAAGTGGGCGAACGCCATCCTGGACCCCGGCGAGGCGATCCTCCGGCCGCGCGGCTCGCAGAAGCTCGACTGGGAGGTCGAGCTCGGCGTGGTCATCGGCCGCACGGCACGGTTCGTCCCGAAGGAACAGGCGCTCGACCACGTCTGGGGCTACACGATCGTCAACGACGTGAGCGCCCGCGACTTCCAGTTCATCACGACGCAGTGGACGACGGGCAAGGCGTGCGAGACGTTCGCGCCGCTCGGGCCCTACATCGCGGATCGTGGCGAGATCGCGGACCCGCACCACCTCGATCTCAAGACCTGGGTCAACGGCCAGCTGATGCAGCATGGCAACACCAGGACGCTCATCTTCGACGTGCGCTACCTGGTGAGCTACCTCTCGGGGCTCATGACGCTCGTGCCCGGCGATCTCATCGCGACGGGGACGCCGCCGGGCTGTGGCTTCGCGAAGAAGCCGCCGGTGTTCCTGCAGCCGGGCGACACCGTCCGGATGGAGATCACCGGGCTGGGCCGGCTCGAGAATCCGGTGAAGGACGCCTGAGCCATGCTCGACCTGATCGCGCCGCTGGTCGTTTCGAACGCGACGAAGATCGTCCTGGTCTCGCTCGACGGCCTGGGCGGGCTGCCGCGGCCCGAGACCGGACGCTCGGAGCTCGAGACCGCCGAGCTCCCGAACCTCGCGGCGCTCGCCACCGAGGCGGCGTGCGGCCTGCTCCGCCACGTCGCGCCCGGCATCACGCCGGGCAGTGGCCCCGGCCACCTCGGGCTGTTCGGCTACGATCCGCTCCGGCACCAGGTGGGCCGCGGCGTGCTCGAGGCCCTCGGCATCGAGTTCGACCTGCGAGCCGGCGACGTCGCCGCGCGCGGGAACTTCTGCACCGTGGACGCCGCGGGCCGCATCACCGACCGTCGAGCGGGCCGGATCCCTACGGAGACCTGCGTCAAGCTCGTCGAGCGCCTGCGGACGATCCGGCTGCCCGGGGTCGAGATGTTCGTCGAGCCCGTGAAGGAGCACCGGTTCGTCCTCGTCCTCCGCCAGACCGGGCGTGGCGGCACCCTCTCCGGCCGTCTGTCGGAGACCGACCCGCAGGCCGTCGGCGAGCGGCCGCTGGCCGTGCGGGCGCTGGTCCCGAAGGCCCGCGCCACCGCCGGGCGGGTCAACCGCTTCGTCGAGGGCGCGCGCCGCCTCCTGGCCGACGCGGCGCCGGCCAACATGGTGCTGCTCCGCGGGTTCGATCAGCTCCCGAAGCTTCCTCGGTTCCCGGAGGTCTTCGGCCTGCGAAGCGCGGCGATCGCCGCCTACCCGATGTACCGCGGGCTCGCGAAGGTCGTCGGCATCGAGGTGCTCAAGACGGGCGGCACCTTCGCCGACGAGGTCGCGACGCTGCGCGAGCACTGGAACGCGTACGACTTCTTCTTCGTCCACTACAAGGACACCGACAAGGCCGGCGAGGACGGTGACTTCGACGCCAAGGTGGCGGCGCTCGAGCGTTTCGACCGCTTCGTCCCCGCGATCCGCGACCTCCGGCCCGACGTCCTCGTGGTGACCGGGGATCACGCGACACCCTCGATCCTCGCCGCGCACGGCTGGCAGCCTGTTCCCGTGCTGCTGTGGAGCCGTTACTGCGGCGCCGACGCCGTCGCCGCATTCACCGAGCGGGCGTGCAGCGCCGGCAGCCTGGGCGTGCTCCCCGCCCACCACCTGATGCCGCTCGTCATGGCAAACGCCCTCCGGCTCACGAAGTTCGGCGCGTGAGGCGGACGTGCCACGCGCGCGATAGTGAATAACGTGGACGAGACCGAACGCTTCGCGG
>MGCE01000141.1 GCA_001790315.1 Candidatus Rokubacteria bacterium RIFCSPLOWO2_02_FULL_72_37
ATGAACGTCGACTTCTGGCTGCTGAGCCTCCTCGTGCTCGGCGTGTCGTCGATGATCGCCGCCGTGAACTTCATCGTGACGATCCTCGGGATGCGCGCGCCGGGCATGACGCTCATGCGCATGCCGGTGTTCGTCTGGATGACCCTCGTGGTCCAGTTCCTGGTCGTGCTCGCGTTCCCGCCCGTCACCGTGGGCCTGATCTTCCTGATGTTCGACCGCCTCTTCGGCACCCACTTCTACGACGTCGCGGCGGGCGGCGATCTCCACCTCTGGCAGCACCTCTTCTGGATCTTCGGTCATCCGGAGGTCTACATCCTGATCCTGCCGGCGTTCGGGATCGTCTCGGAGGTCCTGCCGACCTTCGCGCGCAAGCCGCTGTTCGGCGCCCCGGTCGTCATCTACTCGGGGGTGCTCATCGGGTTCTTCGGCTTCGGCGTCTGGAGCCACCACATGTTCGCCGCGGGCATGGGGCCCGTCGCGGACGCCGCCTTCTCCATCGGCACGATGCTGATCGCGATCCCGACGGGCATCAAGATCTTCAACTGGGTCGCGACGCTCTGGGGCGGATCGCTTCGCACGACGACGGCGATGCACTTCGCCATCGGCCTGGTGGGTCTCTTCACGATCGGCGGGCTCTCGGGCATCATGCACGCCTCACCGCCGGTGGATCTCCAGCAGACCGACACGTACTTCGTCGTCGCCCACTTCCACTACGTGCTGATCGGCGGAAGCCTCTTCGGGATCTTCGCCGGCGTCTACTACTGGTGGCCGAAGTTCACCGGCCGGTTCCTGGACGAGCGGCTCGGCAAGCTGAACTTCTGGGCGCTGTTCGTCGCCTTCAACGTCACGTTCTTCCCCCAGCACTACCTGGGCGCCGTCGGCATGCCCCGCCGCATCTATACCTATGCCGCCGGCACGGGCTGGACGTTCTGGAACCTCGTCTCGACCGTCGGCGCCTTCGGGATCGCGGTCGGCGTGCTCGTCTTCATGGTCAACGCCTGGCGCAGCCTGCGCGCGGGGGCTCCCGCGCCGGCGGACCCGTGGGACGGGCGGACACTCGAGTGGCGGACCTCCTCTCCGCCGCCGGTTCACGACTTCGACGAGATCCCGCTCGTGTACGGCCGTGACACGTTCTGGCGCGAGAAGCACGGTCCGCGACGCGAAGCGCCGCCGGCGCCCGTCGACGACCACGTCCACCTCCCGGCGCCGAGCCACTGGCCGGTCGTGGTCGGCCTCGGCATCGCGATCCTGGCGGTGGGCGCGCTGACCCATCTGGTGGTCGTCGCGCTCGGCGCGCTCGTCGCGGTGGTCGGCGTGTTCCGCTTCGCGCTCGAACACCACAGGACCGCGGCCCACGAGCACCAGATCGGCAACCTCGGCGTGGACCATCGCAAAGTCGCGATGTGGGTGTTCCTGGGTTCGGAGTGCTTCTTCTTCGGCACCCTGATCGCGACGTACCTGGCGTACAGGGGGCGGAGCGTCGTGGGTCCGTACCCGCACGAGATCCTGAACATCCCGGTGACCACGCTCTCGACCTTCGACCTCCTCATGTCCAGCCTGCTGATGGTGCTCGCGCTGGCGGCCATCCAGCGCGGCGACCACCGCCAGGCCCGAGTCTGGCTCTTCGGCACGGCGGCCTTCGGGCTGATCTTCCTCGGCTTCCAGGTGTTCGAGTTCGCGACGTTCGTGCACGAGGGCCTCACGCTCCAGCAGAATCTCTTCGGCTCGACGTTCTTCGTGCTGACCGGCTTCCACGGCGGGCACGTCACGGTGGGTGTGATCTGGCTTCTCTCGCTGTGGGTGCTGTCGCTCCGCGGGAAGCTCGCCCCCGCCGACGCGATCAAGGTCGAGATCGCCGGGCTCTACTGGCACTTCGTGGACATCGTCTGGATCGCGATCTTCACGCTGCTCTACCTGATCCCGTGAGGAATCCGGACAGGCGATGAACGCCCCCCACGCGCACGGTGAGCACGCGACGATCGGCACGTATGTCAAGGTCGCCGTCATCCTCACGGTCGTCACCGCGCTCGAGTTCTCGGTCATCTACATCCGCGCGCTGACGCCCATCCTCGTCCCGCTCCTGCTCGTCCTCTCGGCGGGCAAGTTCGCGCTGGTCATCCTCTTCTTCATGCACCTCCGTTACGACACCCGCGTGCTCTCGGCGTTGTTCGTCGGCCCGCTCCTGCTGGCCACGGGTATCGTCGTCGCGCTGATGACGCTGGGCGGGGCGTTCCTGATCTTCGGACAATGAGCGGCTTCTCCTGGACCGGGGGCGAGATCCACGCCGACGTCCTCGTCGGCGTGGGGGGCCTCGCGCTGGCGTACGTCCTCGCATGGGCGCGCGGGCCGCGCGGCCGCGTGGCCGAGCCGGCGTCCTTCTTCGGTGCCCTGACGGTGCTGCTGCTCGCGCTGAACGGCCCGCTCCACGACCTGAGCGACTCGTATCTCTTCAGCGCGCACATGATCCAGCACCTGCTCCTGACGCTGGTCGTCGCGCCCCTGCTCCTCGCCGGGACGCCCGCCCGGATGCTCGACACGCTGCTGGCGCGGCTCGGCCGGGCCGGGCTCGCGACGGCACGGTGGGTGACCCGGCCGGTGCCGGCGCTCGCCCTCTACACGGTCGCCCTGGTCGCCTGGCATCTGCCCGGCCCCTACAACGCGGCGCTCGAGGCGCACGCGTGGCACGTCGTGGAGCACCTGACGCTGATCGCCACGGCGGTCCTCGCGTGGTGGCCCGTCCTTTCGCCCTCGACGCTCGCGCCGCGGCTGCACCCGGGCGCCCAGATCCTCTACCTGTTCGCCTTCGGGATCCCCATGACCGCGGTCGCCGCGATGATCACCGGGGCCGAGGACGTGCTGTACCCCTTGTACGCGGCGGCCCCCCGTGTCTTCGCGCTCTCGCCGCTCGACGACCAGCGCCTGGGCGGGCTCATCATGTGGGTTCCCGCGGGCTTGATCCCGCTGGTGGCGTTCTCGGTCGTCTTCTTCCGCTGGGCCGCCGCCGAGGCCGACGAGGAAGCGTCGCCGGCCGGGCGACCCCTGCTATGATGGCTCATTCATGAACATCTGCGTCGTCGGGACCGGCTACGTCGGGCTCGTCACGGGTGCCGTCTTCGCGGACCTCGGCAACGAGGTCATCTGCGTGGACAACGTGGAGGACAAGATCGAGGCCCTCCGCGCGGGGCGGATGCCCATCTACGAGCCCGGGCTCGAGGAGATGGTCGCCCGCAACGTGGCCGACGGCCGCCTGAGCTTCACCACCGACGTGGACGCCGCGGCGCGGCGCTCGGTCATCGTGTTCATCACGGTCGGCACGCCACCCAAGGCCGGGGGACAGGCCGATCTCTCCTCGGTGGAGGCGGTCGCGCGGCGGATCGGCGGCGCGATGGAACGCTACACGGTGGTGGTCAACAAGTCCACGGTGCCCGTCGGCACCGGCGACTTCGTGCGCGAGGTGATCGAGCGGCACCAGCGGACCCGGGTGCCCTTCGACGTCGTCTCCAACCCCGAGTTCCTCCGGGAGGGCTCGGCGATCGAGGACACGCTGCGCCCCGACCGCATCGTGATCGGGGCGCCGAACCAGCAGGTCGCGATGACGCTGCTCGAGCTGTACGCGCCGCTGGAGCGTCCGATGATCATCACCGACGTGCCCTCGGCGGAGATGATCAAGTACGCGTCCAACGCGTTCCTCGCGACGAAGATCTCGTTCATCAACTCGATCGCCAACATCTGCGAGCTCGCGGGCGCCGACGTGACGCAAGTGATGAAGGGCATGGGGCTCGACGCCCGGATCGGCCCGGCGTTCCTCCAGGCCGGCCTCGGGTACGGCGGGAGCTGCTTCCCGAAGGACGCCGAGTCGCTCGTCCACACGGCCGCCGCCCTGGGACACGACTTCGCCCTCTTGCGGGCAGTCGTCGAGATCAATGCCGATCGCGCGCCCCACTTCGTGAGCGCGATCGAGAAGACCCTGTCGCCTCTCGACGACAAGTGCATCGCCGTCCTCGGACTCGCGTTCAAGCCGAACACCGACGACATGCGCGAGGCGAAATCGATCGAGGTCGTCCGGCGCCTGCTGGATCTCGGCGCCACGGTGCGCGCCTACGACCCCGTGGCGACGGCGAACGCGCGGGCCGTGCTCCCGGCGGCGGTCGTCTACTGTGATTCGCCGTACGACGCGGCCGCGGAGGCCGACGCCGTCGCCCTCGTCACCGAGTGGAACGAGTTCAAGTTCCTCGACCTCGAGAGGCTCCGGGCCGCGATGCGGCGGCCGATCGTCTTCGACGGACGGAACCTCTGGCAGCCGGAGCGGATGCGCCGCCTCGGCTTCGAGTATCACTCGATCGGCCGCAAACCCGTTCTCCCCACCTGAGGCGCCTCCGATGCGGGTTCTCGTGACCGGCGGCGCGGGCTTCATCGGCTCCCACCTCTGCGAGTTCCTCCTCGGCCGGGGCGCGGACGTCATCTGCATGGATAACTTCGTCACGGGCTCCGTGGACAACCTCGCCACGATCGCCGATCATCCGGGCTTCCGCCTCGTCCGGCACGACGTCACCGAGTACATCGGCGTGAAGGGCCCGCTCGACTGGGTCCTGCACTTCGCGAGCCCGGCGTCGCCCCGCGACTACATGGAGCTGCCGATCCAGACGCTGAAGGTCGGTGCGCTCGGGACCCACAACGCGCTCGGCCTCGCCAAGGCCAAGACCGCGCGGTTCCTCCTGGCGTCCACCTCCGAGGTGTACGGCGACCCGCTCGTGCACCCGCAGCGCGAGGACTACTGGGGCAACGTGAATCCGGTCGGGCCGCGCGGCGTCTACGACGAGGCCAAGCGCTTCGCCGAGGCGATGACGATGGCGTATCATCGCTACCACCGCGTCGACACGCGCATCGTCCGCATCTTCAACAGCTTCGGCCCACGGATGCGACTCGACGACGGACGCGCGATTCCGGCGTTCATGACCCAGGCCATCGAGGGCGCGCCGCTGACCGTGTTCGGCGACGGGTCACAGACACGCTCGCTCCAGTACATCTCCGACCTGATCGACGGCGTCTGGCGGCTCATGCTGTCGAGCGTCAGCGAGCCGATCAACGTGGGGAATCCCCAGGAGATGACGGTGCTCGAGCTCGCCAAGCGGATCATCCGGCTCGCCGGCTCGCGCAGCGAGATCGTGTTCCATCCGCTGCCCGAGGACGATCCGAAGGTCCGCCAGCCGGACATCGGCCGCGCACGCGCGCTGCTCGGGTGGGAGCCTCGCGTCGACGTCGACGAGGGGCTGCGCCTCACGCTCGACTGGTTCCGGGAAAGGCTCGGCGCGTGAGGCTCGTGGTCACGGGTGGCGCAGGATTCGTCGGGTCCCACGCGGTGGACCGTCTGGTCGGCGACGGGCACGAGGTGCACGTCCTCGACAACCTCAGCACCGGGAAGCGCGAGCACGTCAACGCCGCCGCGCACCTGCACGTGTGCGACCTGCGGAGCCCGCGGCTCGCCGAGGTGCTCGCCGCCGCCCGGCCCGAGGCCATCGTGCACGCCGCCGCCCAGGCATCGGTCGCGCGCTCGGTCGCCGACCCGGTTCACGATGCGAGCGTCAACGTGCTCGGCACGATCGGGCTCCTGGAGGCGTGTCGGGTGGTCGGCGTCACCCGTGTCGTCTACGTCTCGACCGGCGGCGCGGCGTACGGCGACACGCACGTGCTGCCGACGCCGGAAGACCATCCGCTCCGGCCGGCATCGCCGTATGGCGTGTCGAAGCTCGCCGCCGAGCGCTGGCTCGACTGCTGGGCCGACCTGATCGGCGGCACCGCGCTCACGCTGCGGCTCGCGAACGTGTACGGCCCGCGGCAGGATCCCGCGGGTGAGGCCGGCGTGGTCGCGATCTTCGCGTGGCGATTGCTCACGGGCTCGCCGTGCGTCGTGAACGGCGATGGTGAGCAGACCCGTGACTACGTCTATGTCGGCGACGTCGCGGAGGCGCTGGCGCACGCGGTGGCCGCGCCCGCCGTGGTCGGCGCGATCAACATCGCCACGGGCGTCGCGACCTCGGTGAACGCCCTCTACGAGAAGCTGGCGGCGTGCGCGGGCGTCGCGCGGCCGCCGCAGCACGGCCCGCCGCGGCCCGGCGAGCAGCGCCGGAGTCTCCTGGATCCGGCGCGCGCCAAGGCCCGGCTCCAGTGGACCGCCACGACGCCGCTCGACGAAGGACTGGCGCACACGCTCGAGTGGTTCAGGAAGGAGGTGGGACGATGATCGACGACGAGCTCAAGGCGATCCTGGTCTGCCCGGCGTGCAAGGGTGACCTCCTGTTCGAGGAGACGCGCATCATCTGCCAGCCGTGCCGCAAGGCGTATCCGATCCGCGAAGGCATTCCGGTGATGCTGATCAACGAAGCCGAGCCCTGGGCACCCGGCAGATAGTGGCGGCGGAGCGTCCCGTCCAGGCGGTGATCCTGGCAGGCGGTCAGGGCACCCGTCTGCGCCCCCTCACGCACGACCGCGCCAAGCCGGTCGTGCCCTTCCTGAATCGCCCGTTCCTGGCGCACCAGCTCGCGCTCCTCAGGCAGCACGGCATCGCGGACGTCATCCTCGCGTGCTCGTATCGGGTCGACGACGTCCGCCGGGCGCTCGGCGACGCCGGGCACCTCGGCGTCTCGCTGCGCTACGTCGTGGAGACGGAGCCTCTCGGCACGGGTGGCGGCGTCCGCAACGCGGCGGATCTGACCGCCGGGACGATCTTCGTCCTGAACGGGGACATCCTCACCGACGCGGATCTCGGCGCGATGGTCCGCTTCCACGAGGCGCGGGCCTCACGGGCGACGATCTTTCTCACCAGCGTCGGCGACCCGCGTCAGTACGGGCTCGTCGAGACGGACGCAGACGGGCGGGTCCGCCGCTTCCGCGAGAAGCCGTCGGGCGACGACCCGGTCACCTCGAACACGGTGAACGCCGGGGCCTACCTCCTGGACGCCGCGCTCCTCGAGCGCATCCCCGCCGGCCGCGTGGTGTCCATCGAGCGCGAGTTCTTCCCCGCGCTCATCGCCGACGGCATCCCCTGCTATGGATGGCACGCGACCGCGTACTGGCGTGACATCGGGAACCCCGCGGCGTACCGCGAGGCACAGCTCGACCTCCTGGAGGGCCGCGCGCGCATGCTGCTGCCCCCGCCGGGAGTGCCACGCGACGGCTGCTGGCTCGGCGACGGCGTCACGACGATCGCCGACGCACGCCTCGTGCCGCCGACGGTGCTCGGCGAGCGCGTGCGGGTCGCCGCGGGCGCCCGCGTGGGCCCCGGCGCCGTGGTCGGTCGGGAGTCGCGGATCGGCCCCGGCGCGATCGTCGAGGGCGCCATACTCTGGGAGCGGGTCGATGTTGGCGACGGGGCCCTGCTCCAGGGCTGCATCCTCGGTGCCGACGTCAGAGTCGGCGCCCGGGCCCGTGTGGGGCCCGACGTCGTCCTCGAGTCCGGCGCCGTCATCCCGGAGCGCACGACGTGTGGCCGTGCGAGCTGAGGCCGGCCGCCGGCCGAGGCGAGCGATCAGAGTGGATGCCCGTGCGAGCTGAGGCGCGTGACGGCGTGATAGACTGAACCGATGATGTTGTCCCGCATTCGCAATTTCTCGATCGTCGCGCACATCGATCACGGCAAGTCGACGCTGGCCGACCGGCTGCTCGCACTGACCGGGACGATGGATGCCAAGAAGGCCGTGGACCAGGTGCTCGACTCGATGGATCTCGAACGCGAGCGGGGCATCACGATCAAGGCGCACACGGTCCGCCTGCTCTACCGGGCGCGCGACGGCCAGGAATACACGCTGAATCTCATCGACACGCCGGGCCACGTCGACTTCTCCTACGAGGTCTCCCGCGCCCTGGCCGCGTGCGAGGGCGCCCTCCTCATCATCGACGCCGCCCAGGGGATCGAGGCGCAGACGCTCGCGAACTTCTATCTGGCCAGTGACGCGAACCTCACGATCGTTCCGGTGCTGAACAAGATCGACCTGCCGGCCGCCGACGTCGAAGGCACGCGCGCGCAGATCACCGAAGCGCTCGACCTCGACGGCGATGAGGCGCTCGCCATCTCGGCGAAGCACGGCACGGGCGTGCCGGAGGTGCTCGAGGCGATCGTCCAGCGCATCCCGCCGCCCGACGGCGACCCGGACGGTCCGTTGAAGGCGCTCGTCTTCGACTCCTACTACGACACCTACCAGGGAGGGGTCGTCTACGTGCGGCTGAAGGATGGACGGGTCCGGCCCGGGACCCGCATCCTCCTCATGTCGAACGGCCGGACCTACGACGTCCAGCAGGTGGGCGTCTTCAGCCCCGACATGCGCCCCGTCGAGGAGCTCTCCGCCGGCCAGGTCGGGTACATCACCGCCGCGATCAAGCGGGTCGCCGACGCGAAGGTCGGCGAGACGATCACGGAGGCGTCGCGACCGACGGCCGCGCCGTTCCCCGGCTATCGCGACGCCAAGCCCATGGTGTTCGCGGGCCTCTACCCGATCGAGGACACCGACTACGAAGCGCTGCGCGACGCGCTGGAGAAGCTCCGCCTCAACGACCCGGCGTTCACCTTCGAGCCCGAGACGTCCCTCGCGCTCGGCTACGGCTTCCGCTGCGGCTTCCTCGGCATGCTCCACATGGAGATCGTCCAGGAGCGCCTCGAGCGCGAGTTCGACCTGTCACTGATCGTCACCGCGCCGAGCGTGCAGTACCGGATCCTGACGACGCGGGGCGAGGTGCTCGACATCGACAATCCGTCGAAGCTCCCGGCGCCCGACAAGATCGAGCAGATGGAGGAGCCGTACGTCAGGTCGTCCGTGTTCGTTCCCACCGAATTCATGACGACGATCTACAAGCTCGCGCAGGAGAAGCGCGGCGAGCACAAGTCGCTCGAGTATCATGGCAAGCGCGTCCACATCCGCTTCGACTTTCCCCTGGCCGAGATCGTCGTGGACTTCTACGACAAGCTCAAGTCGATCTCCAAGGGCTACGCCTCGTTCGACTACGAGTTCGCCGACTTCCGGCCCTCGGAGCTCGTCAAGCTGGACATCCTGCTGAACGGCGACCCGGTCGACGCCCTTTCGATCATCGTCCACCGCGAGAAGGCGTACGAGAAGGGCAAGGCGCTCGTCGAGAAGCTGCGCGCCGTGATCCCGCGGCAGCTGTTCGAGGTGGCGATCCAGGCGGCCATCGGCAGCCGGGTCATCGCGCGCGAAACCGTGAAGGCGATGGGCAAGAACGTCACCGCGAAGTGTTATGGTGGTGACATCACGCGAAAGCGCAAACTCCTCGAGCGCCAGAAGGAAGGAAAGAAGCGGATGAAGCAGGTCGGCCGTGTCGAGGTCCCGCAAGAGGCGTTCTTGTCGGTCCTCAAGAGCTGAGCGCCGGATGGACAAGCACGAGATCGACGCCCGGGTCGCCGGCTCCACGGAGGCCCGGGGCCTGCCCGCGGAGGTGGTCGACCTGCCGCGACGCAAGAAGTCGGTCGCCCGCGAGTACGTCGAGGCCATCGCCATCGCGATCGTGCTGGCGCTGGTCATCCGCACCCTCGTCGTCCAGGCGTTCACGATCCCGTCCGGCTCGATGATGGACACGCTCCTCATCGGCGACTACATCCTCGTGAACAAGTTCCTCTACGGCCCGGAGATCCCGCTCACGGACGCCCACCTGCCGGGCCTGCGCGCTCCGCAGCGCGGCGACATCATCGTGTTCAAGTACCCGCAGGACGAGCGCCGTGATTTCATCAAGCGCATCATCGGCACGCCCGGCGACCAGATCCTGATTCGAGGAGCGCGGGTGTTCGTGAACGGCGTGCCACTCACCGAACCGTACACCAGGCACGCGAACTCGGCGACGCGGCGCCCCGACGCGGACACGTACTGCGGATACGCGTACGGCTGCGAGCCGACGGTCGTACCGCCCGGTGCCTACTTCGTGATGGGCGACAACCGCGACAACTCGCAGGACAGCCGGTACTGGGGCTTCGTCAGACGAGAGAAGATCAAGGGCAAGGCCTTCCTGATCTACTGGTCGTGGGACAGCGACAGGCACTGGCTACGCTGGTGGCGGCTCGCCAACTATATTCCGTGACTATTGTAGCGGGGTCCGCCAGGCCGCGATTTACGGTGGGTGGCCTGACGCAGGAGCGGGCTGGCTCCGTCCCGGCCCCGGCGGACCACCCGTTCGCACACGAGCGGGCCGGCTCCGTCCCGGCCCCGGCGGACCACCCGTTCGCACACGAGCGGGCTGGCTCCGTCCCGGCCCCGGCGGACCACCCGTTCGCACACGAGCGGGCTGGCTCCGTCCTGGTGGACAACCCGCCGGGATCCTCGTCGCTCGGGTTCTACATCCACGTCCCGTTCTGCGCCCGGCGCTGCGGTTACTGTAGCTTCAACACGGCGCGCCTCGAGGATGCCGCGATGGGGCGCTACCTCGACGCGCTCCAGCGCGAACTCGACCTCCTCGGCGCGCTCGCCTGGGCGCCGGACGTCCGGGTCACGACGGTGTTCTTCGGCGGCGGCACGCCCTCTCTGCTCGCTCCCGCCGAGCTCGCCGCCATCCTCGAGCGACTGGGCACCCGTTTCGAGGTCGCGCGCGACGCGGAGGTGACAGTCGAGTGCAACCCGGAGAGCGTGACCCGCCCGCGGCTCGAGGGCTACCGCGCCGCCGGTGTGAACCGCGTGAGCCTCGGCGTGCAGTCCCTCGATGACGCGCTGCTGCAGCGGCTCGGCCGGCTCCACGACGCCCGCGGCGCGCGCGCGGCGTTCGCCGCCGCGCGCGAGGCGGGGTTCACCAACGTGAGCGTCGACCTGATGTACGGCCTTCCCGGGCTCGACACCGACGGCTTCGCGTGCACGCTCGAGGCGGTGCTCGACTGGGAACCCGAGCATCTCTCGGCCTACGCGCTCACCCTGGACGCAGGCAGTCGCTGGGCCGCCGAGGGCGTCAGCAACCTCCCCCAGGAGCAGACGGTCGTCGATCAGTACTGGAGGCTCGCGGGCGCCGCCGCGGCCCGCGACTTCGAGCACTACGAGGTCTCCAACTATGCGCGTCCCGGGTTCCGGGCGCGCCACAACCTCGTCTATTGGCGCGGGGCCGAATATCTATGCGCCGGGCCGGGCGCGTGCGGATTCGTCGGCAGCCTGCGCTACGCGAACGTGCGAGGGACCGCGCGCTGGTGCGAGACGCTCGAGCGCGGCGCGTTGCCCGTGGACGCCTCGGAGACCCTGACGCCGCGTCAGCGCCTCGCCGAGCGTCTGATCCTCGGCCTGAGGACCGCCGACGGCGTGCCGCGCGCGTGGCTCGACGAGCGCCTCGATGGCGACGCACGGCTCCGGCGCCACATCGCCAGCTGGCGCGAGCGCCGGCTCCTGGCGGAGACGGGGGATCGGGTGTGGCTCAGCGAGGAGGGCTTCCTGCTCTCCGACGCGTTGTTCGTCGAATTGCTATAATCCGGCTACATGGACGCTCGTCATCGCGACGTCCTCATCGCGGTCATTCGCGAGTACATCGATTCCGCCGAGCCCGTCGGCTCTCGCGTGCTGTCCAAGCGGCATTTCCCGAGCCTCTCGCCCGCGACGATCCGCAACGCGATGGCCGACCTGGAGGACATGGGCTACCTCGTCCAGCCGCACACGAGTGCGGGGCGTGTACCGACGGACAAGGCCTACCGCTTCTACGTCGGCTCGTTCCCCCCAGCCCAGGCGCCGAAGGCCGCGGCCCGCGACACCCTGCCCACGCGACGTTCCGGTATCGACGGCTTCATGGAGCGCACCTCCACCCACCTCTCGACCGCGACGAAGCTGACGGGCCTCCTGCTTGCTCCGCCGCTCAAGCAGACGACGCTGGCGCGGGTGGACCTCATGCCCCTCGAGGAGGACCGGGCGCTGGCGGTGATCGTCACCGACGCCGGCTGGGTGACCGCGCGCGCGGTGACGCTCGATCCGCCACTCTCCGTGGACGAGGTCCGCGCGATCGGCCGCGAGTTGACGCGGCACTTCGCCGGACGCAGTGTCCAGGAGATCGTGGACATGGAGTCGGCCCCGAGCGACCCGCTCGACGCGCTGCACACCCGGGCGCGGGCGGTCACCGAGCAGATCGTCGCGCTCCTCCGGGGGCGAACGCTCTACGTCAGCGGCACCATCAACATGCTCGACCACCCCGAGTTCTGGGACATCGAGAGCACGCGTGAGCTGCTCCGGACGTTCGAGCACAAGGAGCGTCTCGCCGACCTCATGACGTCGCTCGCCGCCGACGAGGGGATGCGCGTGACGATCGGCGAGGAGAACCCCTACGCCGAGATGCGCGGGTGCACCCTGATCACGTCCACGTACCTCTACCATGACCAGGTCGTCGGCATCCTCGGCGTCGTCGGCCCGCGGCGCCTGCCCTATCCGGAGGTGATCTCCGTGGTCAACGAGACGGCGCGGCACGTGACCGAGGCCCTCTCGCGGGTGCGCCAGGACCTCTACCTGCCCTCGTAGCTCGCGCGCGATCCCGGCATTGCTATAATCCCATACGTATGGATGACGCTCAGATGACCGACACCCCGTCCGCCGAGGACGCGCCCGCGAGCGGGCCCCGCTCCGAGATCGAGGAGCTGCGCCGTCAGCTCGATGAGAAGCAGGACCGCCTGCTCCGGGCGCTCGCCGAGACCGAGAACGTCCGCCGGCGCGCCCAGCGCGACCGCGAGGACTACGTCCGGTACGCCAACGAGACCATGGTCCGCGATCTGATCCCCGTGCTCGACAACCTCGATCGCGCGCTGGAGGCGGTGCGAGCCGCGAGCCGTTCGACGACCGAGGCGAGCGGTGACGTGCCCGGCACTGGCGGCGTCGGCTCCCTGCTCGAGGGCGTCGAGCTGATCCAACGCGAGCTGTTGAAGGTGCTGGAGCGCGCGGGGGTGACCCGCTACTCGGCGGTCGGGCAGCCCTTCGATCCGACCCGTCACGAGGCGATCGCCCGTGTCGTCAGCCTGGACGCTCCTCCGGACACCGTCGTGGCCGAGCAGCTGCCCGGCTATCTGCTGAACGGTCGCGTCGTGCGGGCGGCGCTCGTCGCCGTCTCGGGCGCGCCGGACGAGGGCGACGCGTAGGTGGCGCGCGACTACTACGAGGTCCTCGGCGTCTCGCGCGGCGCGACCGACGCCGAGATCAAGAAGGCGTACCGTCAGCTCGCGATGCAGTACCATCCCGACCGTAACCCGGGAGACAAGAGCTCGGAGGAACGCTTCAAGGAAGCCAACGAGGCGTATGCGGTGCTCTCCGACCCCGATCGACGCGCCCACTTCGACCGCTTCGGCACCGCCGGGCCCGGGGCCGGGCCCGGCTTCGGCGACGCGGGCTTCGGCTCGCTCTTCGAGGACATCTTCGAGAATTTCTTCGCGGGAGCCCCGCGTGGGCGCCGTTCGCGCGCCGTGCGCGGCGACGACCTCCAGTACGAGCTGAAGATCACGCTCGAGGAGGCCGCGGCGGGCATGGACACGAAGATCCAGATCCCACGCCTCGAGGCGTGCGAGGCGTGCGGCGGCGACGGCATCGAGCCGGGCAACCGTCTCGAGACCTGCGAGATGTGCCACGGCCGCGGCGAGGTGCGCCGCAGCCATGGCTTCCTCACCGTGGCGCAGCCGTGCCCCAAGTGCCAGGGCGCGGGCCAGCTCAACCGGAACCCGTGCAAGCGGTGCCGCGGCGAAGGGCGGCAGCGCGCCGAGCGCATGCTCACGCTCAAGATCCCCGCCGGCGTCGACGACGGGATGCAGCTCCGTCTCAGCGGCGAAGGCTCGGGCGGCGTCCGCGGTGGACCGCGGGGCGACCTCTACGTGCTCCTGCGGATCCGCGAGCACGACCTGTTCACCCGTGACGGCGCCGACCTCCACTGCGACGTCCCGGTGTCCTTCTCTCAGGTCGCCCTCGGCGCCGAGGTCGAGGTGCCGGTGCTCGGCGGCACGGCGAAGCTCAAGATCCCCCCCGGCAGCCAGCCGCACGAGGTTCTTCGCCTGCGGGGCAAGGGCATGCCCCACCTGCGCCAGCGCGGTCACGGCGACGCGTGCTACCGGCTCGTCCTCGAGGTGCCCGCGAAGCTGAGCGCCAAGCAGCGCGAAGCGCTCGACGCGTTCGAGGCCGCGAGCCGGAGCGAACGCGGCCCCCTGATGGCCGCCTTCGTCGAGCGCATGAAGAAGCTGCTCGGCTGACCTCGATGTCGTCCTCCCGCTACTGGGAGCTCCGTGTCCCGGTGAGCCCGGCCCTCGCCGAGGGGCTCACCAATTTCGTCTGGGAGCTCGGCGCCCTCGGCGTCGTTGAGGAGGAGGAGCCGGACAAGCCCTCGCGGCTCCGTGCGTTCTTCCCGAAGACCGAGTTCGCCGCGGCGCTCGAGGAGCGCGTGCGCGCCTACCTGGACGGCGTTCGCGCGCTCGGCTTCGAGACGCCTGGCGGGCCGAGCGTCGTGGCCCTCGCCGACGAGGACTGGGCCGAGGCGTGGCGCGCCCACTTCCGGCCCGTGGCCGTCGGCCGCTCGCTGCTGGTGGTGCCGCCGTGGGAGCGACCGCCGCGGACGGCGCGGCTCGTGGTCACGATCGAGCCGGGCCGCGCGTTCGGCACGGGACAGCACGGGAGCACCGTCGGCTGCCTCCTGCGCCTGGAGGCGCTGCTCCAGAACGGCGCGCCCGCGGAGGCGATCGACCTCGGAACGGGCTCGGGCATCCTCGCGATCACCGCCGCCCGGCTCGGGGTGGGCTCGGTGCTGGCGGTGGACGAAGACCCCGACGCCGTCGCCGCGGCGATCGCCAACGCCGCGCGCAACGGCGTCTGTGATCGCGTGCGCTGCGTGCTCTCCGCGGCATCGTGCCTCGACGCGCCCGCCGCGCCGCTCGTCGTCGCGAACCTCCTGGCCGCCGCGCACCTGCGCCTGGGCGGCCGCTACGGACGGTGGGTGACGGGCGGCGGCACCCTGATCCTGGGCGGCATCCTCGACGCGGAGGCGCCGGTCGTGGCCGGGGCGCTGGGCGCCCACGGGTTCATCGAGCGCGCCCGGGCGTCCGTCGAGGGCTGGACGAGCCTCGAGCTCCAGCGGGGGCCGCGTGCGCCGCTTCACGATCGCGCCTGAGCGCATCGCGGGAGGGCGCGTCACCTTCGACCGCGACGAGTCGCGTCACCTCGCGCGGGTGCTCCGGCTCGGGCCCGGCGACACCGTCGTCGCCACCGACGGCGCGGGCGGCGCCTTCACGGTGCGAGTCGAGACGGTGGGCGAGATCGCGACCGGCACGGTGATCGGCGCCGCCACGAGCCCCGCCGAGTCGCCCTGCCGGATCACGCTGGCCCAGTCCGTGCCGAAGGGCGACAAGATGGAGCAGATCGTCCGCGCGGCGACCGAGCTCGGTGTGGCGTCCGTGGCGCCGCTGATCGCGGAGCGCACGGTCGTGCGGCTCGAGCCCGCGCGCTGGCGTGAGCGGGCGCGCCGCTGGCAGCGCATCGCGCGCGAGGCGGCCAAGCAGTGCGGGCGCGCTGTCGTTCCCGTCGTCGAGGCCCCGCGCCCGCTCGTCGACTTCCTGGGGATGGACGCGCCGGCGGAGCTCCGCGTCTGCTTGTGGGAGGGCGCGGCCCGGACTGATGGGGGGGATGGGCGGACGACGCTCGCGGCAAATCTGCCCAGCGCCCTTCCTGCCGGTGCGCGCGCCATCGTGCTGGTGGGGCCGGAGGGCGGTCTGAGCCGCGCCGAGGTCGAGGTGGCTCGGGCCAGGGGTTTCGTGGTCCTCGGCGTCGGCCCCAGGATCCTCCGGACGGAGACGGCGGGGCCCGCGATCATCGCGATCCTCCAGGCAAGGTTCGGGGACCTCACGTGATCCACGGTTGTCTCCATTCCGACACACTCCTGACAGCGCACCGTATCATCGATACCACCCACCGAAGCATCTGGCATCGAGGCCCCGACTAGAAACACATTCAACATCAATTGGTTGAGAGGAGCTTCCGGCAATGGCATCGCCGTTGCTCACCCTACATCCCGGCGATGAAGCAGTCCACGATCCGTAAGCCGGTCAGCATCGAAGGCATCGGCCTCCACTCGGGCAAGCCTGCCAGGATAACGCTCTCCCCGGCGCCGGAGGACTCGGGCATCGTGTTCCGCGTGGGAGCGGACCGCGACCGGATCCCCGCCACTCCAGAAAGCGTCGTCAACTCCCACTACGCGACGACGATCGGCAAGAACGGCACGCGGATTCAAACGGTCGAGCACCTGATGGCGGCGGCGGCCGGGCTCAACGTCGACAACCTGGACGTCGAGGTGGACGGCGTCGAGATCCCTGCGCTCGACGGCAGCGCGAAGCCGTTCGTCGCGCTCCTCACGTCGGCAGGTCGACGCGAGCAGGCGGCGCGGCAGCGGCCGCAGACGCTCCCCTACCCGATCCGTGTCGGGAGCGGTGCGCGGTGGATCCACGTCTTTCCCGCGGACACGTTCCGGATCAGCTACACGCTCGACAACGATCATCCCGCCATCGGCACCCAGGTGCTGTCGTGGACGGCGACAGAGCGCTCGTTCGTCGACGAGGTCGCGCCGGCGCGGACCTACGGGTTCCTCCGCGATCTCGGACTCATGCGCAAGAACGGGCTGGCGCGGGGCGGCTCCCTCGACAACGCCGTCGTCATCGGGAATCGCGGGCCGTTGAATGGCCTGCGCTACCGCGATGAGTTCGTCCGGCACAAGATCCTCGACCTGATCGGCGACCTCGCGCTCCTGGGCCGCCCGATCGTCGGGCACGTCGTGGCCCGCAACGGCGGCCACTCGCTCAACCTCGAGTTGGTCCTGGCCGTCCAGCGCGCCCTCGGGTTCGAGCGTCGGCTCGCGGGCGCCGCCGTCCTGGTGCCCGCGGCGTCCGGGGAGCGGCTCCGCACGGAAAGCCTCGTGCCGGCCGCCGGCCTCGCCGCGATCTAACCCAACTTCCGCACTTCAGTAAGGAGACGGCGCGGCCCCGGGGTCGCGCCGTTCGTATCTCCAGGCGCCGTCGGCACCGTCCGTCAGAAATC
>MGCE01000142.1 GCA_001790315.1 Candidatus Rokubacteria bacterium RIFCSPLOWO2_02_FULL_72_37
CGGTGCCGAAGACCCCGCTGCACGAGCGCCTGCGGGCGGCGGGGCGGCTCATCGCCGAGTCGGTGGGCGACCAGTTCGTGTTCACCAATATCGTGCCCGGTGGCATGTCCCGCCTCGAGCTCTACGAGGGCTACCGGACCCTGCTCCGCCGCCTGTACGGCTACCGGGCGTATCGGCGTCGCGCGATGGCGTTCATCCTGAACCGGGGCACCGTGCTGAGCTCCCGGGTCCTGGCGCGGGGCGACGACCTGGCGGTCGTGCTGCGCATCGTGTGGACGTGTATATTACGCACCTCGCCGCGGCGCGCCTGCCTGACGCTGTCGATGTGCCTGGAGACGGCGTTCCGGCGCCCCCGCGCGATCCGCCATGCCTTCACCCTGGCCCTCATGCACAAGCACTTCTACGAGTACGTGCAGGAGACCTCGAGGGCGCTGGACGGGCTGATCCTGGAGCTGCGGAAGGCGGAGCCGGCTCCCTGAGCTCTGTTGCACGCGGAGTCGCGGGCGTGAAGTCCGTCAAGAACGATATGCGGATCAAGTGACGGCAGGGCATGATCCCGTAACGATGGGCGGTCCGGGGAGAGCCGGCGCATCACCCAGGGGGTGAGATTGTATGGCTACGCACTCGAAGACCAATCACGCTGTCCAACGTCTTCGGCGTCTCGCGCGTCGGCGCCGCGAAGCCGAGCTGAAAAAGGGCCGACGCGGTGGGGCCGACAGTCCACCAAATCCTCCGCGTCAGTGAATCGGTCTCCAGGGCGCGTTGCGCTGCCCTGGCCCTGTCTCCCTTCCTCTCCGCTGGTGCGCTCGTCAGGGTCCTCTTCGCCGCTTCCACCGAGGATCCGAGGCGGCGGAGCAGATCGGCACGCGCAGCGTGCAGCAGGTGATCGCGGTCGAGATCGCCGGTCGCGGCGAGCGCATCGATGAGCGCGCGCATGGCCTTCGGTGAAGATGAGAAGGTCTGACGATGGGCGCGCGCCGGGAGACAGGAAGGAGTGATGGATGAGCGAGGTAAGGGTCCTGGTTGGCACGCGCAAGGGCGCGTTCGTCCTGACGTCGGACGGGAAACGCGAACGCTGGGACGTCGGTGGCCCCTACTTCGGGGGCTGGGAGATCTACCACGTCAAGGGATCTCCCGCTGACCCGAATCGGCTGTATGCGTCGCAGTCCTCGAGCTGGTTCGGGCAGGTGATCCAGCGCTCCAACGACGGCGGCAAGACGTGGGAGCCGGTCGGCAACAGGTTCGTGTACGATGGCGTCCCCGGCACGCACCAGTGGTACGACGGCACGCCGCACCCCTGGGAGTTCGCGCGGGTCTGGCATCTCGAACCGTCGCTGACCGATCCGGACGCCGTCTACGCCGGGGTCGAGGACGCCGCCCTGTTCCGCTCGGCCGACGGCGGGCAGACGTGGCAGGAGCTCCCCGGACTGCGCCGCCACGGCTCGGCGTCGTCCTGGCAGCCGGGCGCCGGCGGGATGTGCCTGCACACGATCCTTCTGGATCCGAGCGATCCCGGGCGCATCTTCATCGCCATCTCGGCGGCCGGCGTGTTCCGGACCGACGACGCCGGCACGACGTGGCGGCCGATCAACCGCGGCCTCAGGTCCGAGCAGATCCCCGATCCGACGGCCGAGGTCGGCCACTGCGTGCACCGCATCGCCATGCACCGGTCGCGCCCGAACGTCCTCTTCATGCAGAAGCACTGGGACGTCATGCGCAGCGACGACGCCGGCGAGTCGTGGCGAGAGGTCAGCGGGCACCTGCCGACCGATTTTGGATTCCCGATCGACGTGCACGCGCACGAGCCGGACACCATCTACGTCGTCCCGATCAAGAGTGACTCGGAGCACTATCCGCCGGAGGGAAAGCTGCGCGTGTACCGCAGCCGGACCGGCGGACACGAGTGGGAGGCGCTCACGAACGGCCTGCCGCAGCGCGACTGCTACGTCAACGTGCTGCGCGACGCGATGGCGGTCGATGCGCTCGATCCGTGCGGCGTGTACTTCGGCACCACCGGCGGGCAGGTGTACGTGTCGGCCGACGCCGGGGACAGCTGGGCTCCCATCGTCCGAGATCTTCCGTCCGTGGTGTCCGTCGAAGTCCAGACGCTGCCATGATCCGGGTCGTGCTCCCGGCACATCTGCGGACGCTCGCGCACGTCGATGGCGAGGTGAAGCTCGACGTCGAGGGTCAGGCCACGCAACGCGCGATCCTCGACGCGCTCGAGGCCCGCTATCCGATGCTGCGCGGGACGATCCGCGACCACGTCACGCACCAGCGCCGGGCGTTCGTGCGGGTCTTCGCCTGCGGGCAGGATCTGTCCCACGAATCGCCGGATGCCCCGCTGCCCGCCGCGGTCGCGATGGGCGCAGAGCCTTTTCTGGTCGTGGGGGCCATGGCCGGCGGCTAGCGGGCCGAGAAGCTCGGCGTCTACGTCCTCCGCGGCGCCGTGCCCCAGGTGTCGACCGCCGACATCTTCCGCGGGATCGTGCCATTCCTGGTCGTGCAGATGATCAACGTCGCGGTCATCATGCTCTTCCCCGAGCTGGTGCTCTGGCTGCCGCGCACGATGGGACTCACGAAGTGAGCGGCCTACGCCGTTCGGGACGTTGCCGGGAGGCCAGGAGGAGGCGTCCATCGGCGGTCATGTCCACCCGCGACCCGAACGCACGAGAGATCGCGGTCACCCGGTCTCGCAGCCACTCCGCCTCGGCCGGCGGTGCCCGGTTCAGCCGCATCTTCTGGATTCGCATCGGCACCAGCACGAGCTCGACGAGCCGGCCTGTATGCGCGTCCACGGTCGGGAAGTACATCAGCACCAGGTCGTCCCGATACTCCTCGTGCCCGCTGATCCCTTCGTAGTCGTCGATGAAGTCGCCGCAGCCGTACAGGGCGAGCTTGCCCCGGTACACCTCGATGGGGCGCGGATGATGCGAGGAGTGGCCGTGGACGATGTCCACGCCGCCGTCGATGAGCCGATGCGCGAAGCGCGCGTGGGCCCGCGGCACCTCGTAGCCCCAGTTGCTGCCCCAGTGGATCGACGCGACCACGACGTCGCCCGGTCGCTTCACCGGGCGGACGCGCGCGACGATCGCGCTGGCGGTGCGGTCCGATAGATCCTCCAGCCGGTCCACGCCGGGCCGCTCTTCGGTCGCCGCCCAGTCCGGCGGGATCCCGCTCGTCCCGGAACCGACGGCAAGCACGATCACACGGTGGCCGCCGGGCCGGTCGACGATCGCGGGACGTTGCGCCTCCGCGAGGTGTCGTCCGGCTCCGGCCGTCTTCAAGCCGGCGGCCGACAGCGTCGCGAGCGTCTCCTCCAGCCCCGCATCGCCGTAATCGAGGACGTGGTTGTTGGCGAGAGCGCAGACGTCGATCCGGGCCGCGACGAGGCACGCGACGTTCGCGGGATGCATGCGGTAGTTGATGCCCTTGCCCTTCCAGTGCTCGGCGCTGCGGGTGACGCTGACCTCCAGATTCACGATGCGCGCGTCGGGCGCGGCGCGCTCGAGCTCGGCGACCGCGTCGCCCCAGATGTAGGCCGGGTCCACCGATCGAGGGATCGGCCCGCTCGCTTGCTCCGCGAGCGTGACGTAGTCACGCGCGTCCCGGACGTACGACTCGTGGATCTCGGGACCGCTCGGGCACAGCAGGATTTGATCGACGCCCCGCCCGGTCATGACGTCGCCACAGAGGAACAAGGTGACCGTCCGATCCACGGCTCTTCCCTCGGTCGAAGATACCCCAGTCAGGGAGCGGGGGCGCGCGGTCTCAGCTCACGACGATTTCGCGGGACTCGGCCGGCGCCACGGAGGGCAGGCGCAAGGTGACCGCCGTCCCGCGGCCTGGTGCGGTCTCGATCGTGAGGTCCCCGCCGCATTGTCTGGCGATGCGGTATGCGTTGCTCAGGCCGAGTCCGGCGCGCTGAGGTCCCTTGGTCGTGAAGAACGGCTCCAGCACGCGGTCGCGCACGTCATTGGACATCCCGGGCCCATCGTCGACGACAGTGACCTGCACATCGTCGGTGGACCGCCCGGTGGCGATGCGGACCCGACCTCCTTCGGGCAACGCCTCCAGCGCGTTGACGATGAGCGCGACCAGCGCTTCCGAGAGAGGCGCCGGATGGACGACCGTGAGGAGTCGGTCCGGATCGAGAGCTTGCTCGATCGTCACGCCGCGGCGTCGGGCTTCATCCTGCCACCGGAGCCCCACCGTCTGCGTCGCGTCGCGAATGAGGTCGTTGAGATCGATCGCCGTCGCCCTGTGCGCGTCCGGAACGGACGACGCTTCCACCAGCCTCCGGATGAGATCGGCGGTCTCTCGTGTAGTCTGCGCAATCATGTCCAGCGTGAGCGCGAGGTCGCTGTCCCGCTGGTTTCGGGCGAGCGCCTCGGCGCGCCAGAGGATCACCGCCAGCCGGTTGTTCAGGTGATGCGCGAGGTTCCTCGTCAGCTCGTCCACGGCAGCGAGCCGCTCACGGCGAACCACCTGCTGGTGGGAGGCATGCAGGCGCTCGAGCGCCTCTCGAAGCTCCCGGTAGAGTCGCGAGTTCTCGAGCGCGAGCGCGGCCTGGTCCGCGAAGATCGCCAGGAGGCGCCGCTCCTCCTCGGAGTAGTCCCGTCCAGGTGGCGAGACCACGACGAGCGCGCCGAGCACCTCGCCCCGGGCGATGAGGGGCAGGGCGCTGGTCGACCGGTAGCCCTCGTCGAGGTAGCGCTCGACCGCCCACGGGGGAAGCGCCAGGTCGGAGGTCACGAGATCCACCGCCCACATCGCCTGTCGCTCGGCTACCGCCCGTCCGGCGACTCCCGAACCCGGTGGCAGGGTCTGTCCCAGCCACCGGCCAGCGTCAGTCTCGCCGGCCGTCGCGATGCAGACGAGGGCGCCGGTGTCCCGGTGGAGCTCGTAGAGAACGGCCCTGGTCACCCGGAAGAGATGGAAGAGCGTGAAGACGATGCGGTCGGCGACCTGACCGAAGTCGAGGGTCTCCAGCAGCTTGCGTCCCATCAGAGCGAGCGCGCGCGCCGCCTGCTCGGCGCGCGCCCGCTCCGCGAGCTGCCCCTTGAGGAGCGCATTGGCTTCGACGACGGCGCCAACCTCGTCCGCGTCGCGCTTCAGGTGGGCGACGAGGAGCACGACGATCACCAGTGCGATAGCCAGGGCTTTGATGCGGCCGGCCGTCTCGTCGGAAAGCACGAACAGCTCTCCCGGAGCCCCCAGGAAGTACACGGCGTGAACGAGCGCGAGCGCCGCGTTGAGCCCGCCCACCCATAGGCCACCCTGGAAGGCGGCATAGGCCACGATGACGACGTAGAGTGCCGTGGCATCCGGGATCGCGAGGAGCGTCCGGGAGAGGACCTCGATCAGCCCGATCGTGGCCAGAGTCACGATCGTGGCTGGCCAGCCCCGCCGAGCGCTGGCGGTGTCGAAAGCGCGCCGATTGGCCACCGGTCCCCTCCCGTCGTGTCACCAGCCGCGGACTCCGAGTCGCGGGTGTAACCACGCCAGCACAAGCAATTGCGGTACCAGAGGGATTTTCGTTGGCACGACGCCTTGTTACTGCTGTCGCACGGCTGCTCGGCAATGCCATTGCGTCAACGAGGACCGTGTTGGCAGATCGCGTGCGAGTGACGGAGCCAGCCCCCTGTGCGCTGTGGATCGTTCAGCGGCTGCTCGCCCTCCTCTTCGGGCTGGCGTACTTTCTGCGCCGCATGGCGAGCGCACGTCATCGGCTCGTGCTCTGGCTCCCCATCCGGCGCAGCCACCGAAAGTGCGACGCGATACCGGCCCGGAACGACCGATGCTCGGCGTACGGTATCCCGAAATCCCGACACGT
>MGCE01000143.1 GCA_001790315.1 Candidatus Rokubacteria bacterium RIFCSPLOWO2_02_FULL_72_37
CCGCAAGGCGTACTACTGGCACCGGTTCTTCAGCCACCAGCCCGACCTCAACTACGACACCCCCGCCGTCCGCGCGGCGATGCTCGACGTCATGCGCTTCTGGCTCGACCGGGGCCTCGACGGCTTCCGCTGCGACGCCGTGCCGTACCTGGTCGAGCGGGAGGGGACGAACTGCGAGAACCTGCCCGAAACCCACGCGGTGCTCAAGGAGTTCCGGCGCGTCATCGACGACGAGTACGGCGGCGATCGCGTGCTCCTGGCCGAGGCCAACCAGTGGCCGGAGGACGTGCGCCCCTACTTCGGCGACGGCGACGAATTCCACATGGCGTTCCACTTTCCGCTCATGCCGCGCATCTACATGGCGGTGCGGCTCGAGGAGCGGCTGCCGATCGTCGACATCTTCACCCACACGCCCGCCATCCCCGCGGGCTGCCAGTGGGGCCTCTTCCTCCGGAACCACGACGAGCTGACCCTCGAGATGGTGACGAACGAGGAGCGGGCGTTCATGTACTACGCGTACGCGCAGGATCCGGACATGAAGCTCAACCTCGGCATCCGCCGCCGGCTCGCGCCGCTGCTCGACAACGACCGCCGGCGCGTCGAGCTGCTGAACAGCCTGCTGCTCACGCTGCCCGGCAGCCCGATCATCTACTACGGCGACGAGATCGGGATGGGCGACAACGTCTACCTCGGCGACCGGGACGGCGTGCGGACGCCGATGCAGTGGTCGCGCGACCGCAATGCGGGCTTCTCGTCGGCCGACGAGGGCAAGCTCTTCCTGCCCGTGATCACGGATCCCGTCTACGGCTATCAGGCCGTCAACGTCGCGGCGCAGGCGCGCACGCCGTCCTCGCTCCTCAACACGATGAAGCGCCTCATCGCGGCGCGCCGGACATCGCTCGCCTTCGGCCGCGGCACGATCGAGTTCCTGCGCCCGCGCAATCCGCGCGTGCTGGCCTACGTCCGGCGCTACGGGCGCGAGACCCTGCTCGTCGTGGCCAACCTCGCCGGCTCGCCGCAGCCCGTCGAGCTCGATCTCAGAGGTCTCGCGGGCGCGACCCCGGTGGAGATGCTCGGCCGGACGCGCTTCCCGGAGATCGGCACGACGCCGTATTTCCTTTCGCTCGGGCCGCACGGCTTCTACTGGTTCCGCCTCGAGCGGCCCGATGTCGGGGACGAGCCCTATGGCATCGAAGACACCGCAATCTAGCCGGGCCCCGCGTTCCGCCGCCGTCGGCGCTGCGCTCGACCGCTTCGCGGCCGGGCAGCTCGCCGAGGCGCTGCCGCGCCAGCGCTGGTTCGGGAGCAAGAGCCGGAGGATCGTCGCGGTCGCGGTGCGCGACGCGGCGCCGCTCGGCGCCGGCGCCCCCGGGGCGTGGCTCGCGCTCGTCGACGTCGTGTTCGATCGCGGTGCGGCCGAGATGTACGTCGTCCCGGTGCTCGTGCGGGCGGACGGCGAGCCGGATGCCGAGGGGTTCGGCCGGGTGGACGTGGAGGGCGCGGTCCTCCGGGTCACGGACGCCCTCGGGGACGCCGGCGTCTGCGGCGCGTTGCTCGCCGCCCTCGCCGAGGACCGCACGCTCCGCGCGCGGCGGGGCACGATCCGCTTCGTCCGCGAGGCCGCGTTCCCGCAGAGCGCCGCGGCCGGCGGCGTCGCGGCGCGCCGGCTCTCCGGCGAGCAGTCCAACACGTCGATCGTGTATGGCGACGTGCTGATCCTCAAGGTCTTCCGCAGACCCGAGCCGGGCCCGAACCCCGAGCACGAGGTGACCGCCTTCCTGACGACGCGGGCACGCTTCCCCAGCGTTCCGCAGCTCGCGGGCGCCGTCGAGTACGACCCCGCCGGCGGCGAGCGCGTGACCCTCGCCGTGCTGCACCGGTTCACGCCCAACCGCGGCGACGGCTTCACGTGGGTGCTCGAGCACCTGGGGCGGCTCGCCGACTTCGTCGCCGCGCGCGTCGAGCACGAGCCGCTCGGCGGCGAGCGGCTGGTCCAGCTCGTGCGCGACTTTTCCGCCGGCGTCCTCGGCGCGACGCGCCGGCTCGGCGCGCTCACGGGCGGCCTGCACGTCGCGCTCGCGTCCGACGCCGCCGACCCGGCGTTCGCCCCCGAGCCGGTGACGGCCGCGGACGTCGCACGGTGGACGGAGCGGATCACGGGCGACCTCGGGCTGACGCTCGAGGTGCTCCGCGGGCGGCTGGCGGACCTTCCCACGCCGGTTCGGCGACGCGCCGAGGCGCTGCTCGCCGACCCGGCAGGCCTCTCCGCCCGCCTGGCCGGCCTCGAGACGCTCGCGGCCGAGGGCTGCGCGCGGATCCGCGTCCACGGCGACTACCACCTCGGCCAGACGCTCAGGACCGACGACGGTTTCGTGATCCTCGACTTCGAGGGTGAGCCGGCGCGGCCGCTCGCGGAGCGGCGCGCCAAGCACTCGCCGCTGTGCGACGTCGCCGGGATGGTCCGCTCGCTCGACTACGCCGCAGCGACGATGCTCGGCGGGGGCGAGGGACCCCGGGCCGCCGGGGACACGTGGCGGCGCCTCGCGGCGGACGCCTTCCTCGACGGCTATCTGGGCGAGACGGCGCGCGCGCCGGCGCGGCTCGTTCCCGCGACGCGACCGGCGCTCGCGCGGGCCCTGGCGCCGTTCGCGCTCGACAGGGCGCTCTACGAGGTCCGCTACGAGATCGATCACCGGCCCGCGTGGGTGGACGTGCCGTTGCGTGGGCTCGAGCGCCTGCGGGCCGGCGAGAGCGTCGCGTGACACGCCCGACGCTCGACGACGGCGCGATCCGTGCGCTCGTGGCCGGCGCCCACGGCGACCCCTTCGCCGTGCTCGGACCGCACCGCGTGGAGGCCGACGGCCGACCGGCGGTCGCCATCCGGGCGTACCTGCCGGGCGCGACGTCGGTGCGCATCGTGGCGCCCGGCGTGCTCGCGGCGCCGCTCGCCATGGCCCGCCTGCACCCGGACGGCCTGTTCGAGGGGGTGGCGACCGAGCGCGCCGAGCCGTTCCCGTACCGCCTCGAGGTCGCGTACGGCGGCGGCGCGCCCACGGTGCGCGACGACCCCTACCGCTTTCCGCCGACGCTCGGCGACTTCGACCGTCACCTCCTGGCCGAGGGCACGCACTACGAGGCCCACGAGAAGCTCGGCGCCCACCGGCGCGTGCTGGACGGCGCCGAGGGCACGGTCTTCGCAGTCTGGGCGCCCAACGCGCGGCGCGTGAGCGTCGTCGGCGACTTCAACGCCTGGGACGGGCGGCGCCACCCGATGCGGCTCCATCCCGCCAACGGTGTCTGGGAGCTCTTCGTGCCCGGCGTGGGCGAGGGGAGCCGGTACAAGTACGAGATCGTCGGGCCCGGCGGCGAGCTCCTCGCCCTCAAGGCCGATCCGTACGCCTTCGCGTCCGAGCTCGAGACGCCGAGCACCGCGTCCGTCGTCGCCTCGCTCGACGGCTACGCGTGGGACGACGGCCGCTGGATGGCCGAGCGCGGGCGGCGGCAGGCCCTCGAGAGCCCGATCGCGATCTACGAGGTCCACCTGGGCTCGTGGGCGCGCGTGCCGGAGGAGGGCGACCGCTTCCTGTCGTACCGGGAGCTCGCGGAGCGGCTCGCGGCCCACGTGCGCGAGCTGGGCTACACGCACGTCGAGCTCCTGCCGGTGAGCGAGCACCCGTTCTACGGGTCGTGGGGCTATCAGCCCATCGGCTACTTCGCGCCGACGCGGCGCCACGGAAGCCCCACGGACTTCATGGCCTTCGTGGACACGCTCCACCGCCACGACATCGGCGTGATCCTCGACTGGGTCCCCGCCCACTTCCCCCGCGACCCGCACGGGCTCGTGTGGTTCGACGGCACGCATCTCTACGAGCACGCCGACCCGCGTCTCGGCGAGCACCCGGACTGGGGCACGCTCGTCTTCAACTACGGCCGGCGGGAGGTCGCGAACTTCCTGCTGACCAACGCGCTCTTCTGGCTCGAGCGCTACCACATCGACGGCCTGCGCGTGGACGCCGTCGCGTCGATGCTCTACCTCGACTACTCGCGGCGGCCGGGCGAGTGGGTCCCGAACCGCTACGGCGGCAACGAGAACCTCGAGGCGATCGCGTTCCTCAAGCGCTTCAACGAGGTCGTCTACGCGCGGCACCCGGATGTGCTGACGGTCGCCGAGGAATCGACGGCCTGGCCGATGGTCTCGCGCCCGACGTACCTTGGCGGGCTCGGGTTCGGCCTCAAGTGGAACATGGGCTGGATGCACGATCTGCTCGACTACATGAGCCGCGATCCCGTGCACCGCGCGCACCACCACAACCAGCTCACGTTCGGCCTCCTGTACGCGTTCCACGAGAACTTCGTGCTGCCGCTCTCGCACGACGAGGTCGTGCACGGCAAGGCCGCCCTCCAGCAGAAGATGCCGGGCGACGACTGGCAGAAGTTCGCGAACCTCCGCGTCTTCTACGCGTTCATGTACGGCCATCCGGGCAAGAAGCTCCTGTTCATGGGCGGCGAGTTCGGGCAGACGCGGGAGTGGCATCACGACCGGAGCCTCGACTGGCACCTGCTCGACGCGGGCCCCTACCATCGCGGGCTCCAGCGCCTCGTCCGCGATCTCAACCATCTCTACCGGAGCGAGCGGGCGCTGCACGAGGTGGACTTCGAGCCGGCCGGCTTCGAGTGGGTGGACTGCAACGACTGGCAGTCGAGCGCGCTCGCGTTCCTGCGCCGCGCGCGCGACCCCCACGACGTCGCGCTGATCGTCTGCAACTTCACGCCCGTTACGCGGCACGGTTACCGCGTGGGCGTGCCCGCGCCCGGCTTCTGGCGCGAGCGCCTCGACACCGACGCCGCGGCGTACGGCGGCAGCGGCGCGGGCAACGCGGGCGGCGTCCGGGCCGAGCCCGTGCCCTGGCACGGCCAGCCATACTCCGTCGCGCTGACGCTGCCGCCGCTCGGGGCGCTCTTCTTCACGCCGGGCGCGCCGTGACCGCCGACGCCTGGGGGATCGACGACGGCTACGAGGACACCCTGGGCGACCGGCGCGCGACCTCGCCGGAGACGCGGCGCGCGATCCTCGCCGCGATGGGTCCTGAGGCCACGGCCGGCGCGTCACCCGACGCCGGCGCGGTGCGCGTGGTCCGGGCGGGCGAACCGGCCGCGCTCGGGGGTGGAGCGGACCTGGTCCTGGAGGGGGGCGCGTGCCGCCGGGTGCGCGACACGCTGCCGGTCGACGTGCCGTCCGGGTACCACGATCTGTATCCCGACGGGGGTCGGCGGCGGGTGCGGCTCATCGTCGTCCCGGCGTCCTGCTTTCTGCCCGAAGGTCTTCGCGAGTGGGGCTTCGCGGTCCAGCTCTACGCGCTCCGCTCGGCGCTGAGCTGGGGCATCGGCGACGCCGGCGACCTCCGTGACCTGGCATCCTGGTCGGCGCAGGCACTCGGCGGCCGCTTCCTCCTCGTCAACCCCCTGGGCGCGACGACGCCCGTGCCGCCGCTCGAGCCGAGCCCGTACTTTCCCTCGAGCCGTCGGTGGCGCGATCCGCTCTATCTCCGGATCGAGGACGTCCCGGGTGCCGCGGAGGCCCGGATCGATCTCGAGCCGCTGGCCGCGGCGGGACGAGCGCTGAACCGTGCGCGGCTCATCGACCGCGACGCCGTCCTGCGCCTGAAGCTCGAGGCGCTCGCACGCCTCTTCCGTCGGTTCGGTGGCGATGCGGCGCTCGACCGCTTCTGCGAGACCGGCGGACGGGTGCTCACGGAGTTCGCGACCTTCTGCGCGCTCGCCGAGCGCCACGGCCCCGCCTGGCGGGCCTGGCCGGCGGAGTATCGCCGACCCGACGCTCCTGGGGTGCGGCGCTTCGCGGCGGCCGAGGACCGGGTGCGATTCCACCGATGGGTCCAGTGGCTGCTCGACGAGCAGCTCCTGCGCGCGGGGCGCGAGACGCGCATCGTCCAGGACCTCCCGATCGGGATCGCCCCTGACGGCGCCGACGCCTGGGCCTGGCAGGACCTGCTGGCCCGCGACGTCACCGTCGGGGCGCCGCCGGATCGCTATTGCCAGGGCGGGCAGGACTGGGGTCTGCCGCCGTTCGTCCCCCACCGACTCCGCGCGGCCGGTTACGAGCCGTTCGTGCAGACGCTCCGCGCCACGCTCCGGCACGCGGGCGGCCTGCGCATCGATCACGTCATGGGGCTCTTCCGGCTCTTCTGGATCCCGGGCGGCATGGGTCCCGGGCAGGGCGCGTACGTCCGCTACCGAGCCGACGAGCTCCTCGGCATCGTCGCCCTCGAGAGCCAGCGCGCCCGCGCCGTCGTCGTGGGCGAGGACCTCGGCACCGTCGAGGCGGGGGTCCGTGAGCGACTCGCCGCCGAGCGCATCCTGTCGTGCCGGGTGCTGTGGTTCGAGGAGGGTGCGCCCGCGGGGTTCCCGGCGCTGGCGCTCGCCTCGGTCACCACGCACGACCTGCCCACGATCGCCGGGCTGTGGACGGGAAGCGACGTGCGCGAGCAGCGGGCCCTCGGGCTCGCGCCGGACGAGGAAGCGCTCGGCGCGATCCGCGGCCGCCTCCGGACGCTGACGGGCGTGCCCGAGGGGGCCTCCGTCCGCGAGGTCGTCCTCCGCACGCACCGATTGCTCGCGGGCGCCCCCTCGGTGATGATCGCGGCCACGCTGGAGGACGTGCTCGGACTCGCGGAGCGCCCGAACATGCCCGGCACCACGCGCGCGGTGCGCCCGAACTGGTCGGTGGCGCTGCCGCTGACGCTGGAGGCGCTACGGGACGATCCGCGCCCGCGCGCCGTCGCGGAGGCGCTCGGAGGACGCCCCATCGTGCAGGAGATCGACGGATGAGGACGCGGCCGGGCCGGCCCTATCCCCTGGGCGCGACGTGGGACGGCGCGGGGGTCAACTTCTCGCTCTTCTCGGAGCACGCGACGGGCGTCGAGCTCTGCCTCTTCGAGGGCGGAA
>MGCE01000144.1 GCA_001790315.1 Candidatus Rokubacteria bacterium RIFCSPLOWO2_02_FULL_72_37
TACTGGACCACGACCGGCTGGTCGAGCCCGAGCTCGGTGCGGATCTCGCGGACCTGGCGCTCCTGGATCGTGCTGGTCTCGCTCCCGGCCTGGTAGACGAGGATCTCGGCGATGTCGCCCGGGACGAGTCGCAGCAGCACGAAGATCAGGATCGAG
Organism: Candidatus Rokubacteria bacterium RIFCSPLOWO2_02_FULL_72_37; assembly: GCA_001790315.1. Lineage (GTDB taxonomy): Bacteria > Methylomirabilota > Methylomirabilia > Rokubacteriales > CSP1-6 > GWA2-73-35. The sequence continues at coordinate 157 of MGCE01000144.1, forward strand.
GCGCCGATGAGCGTGGGGACGAACAGGAGCAGCCGCCGCGCGACGTAGGTGGCGCTCACGCGCGGCTACACCCTGAAGCGCTCGAGCGCGGCCGGCACCAGGTCCACGCCGAGGCCGGGCCGGTCCGGCACGAGCACGTGCCCGTCGGCGACGCAGAGCGGCGCGGTGTAGAGCGCCTCCCACCACGGCATGTGCTCGAGGATGAGGCCGTTCTCGGCGGCCGCGAGCAGGTGGCACGACGCCTCGGTGAACAGATGCGAGGACACAGGCTGGTGCCAGGCGCGGCAGAGCGCCGCGGCGTCGAGGAACCCGCTCACGCCCCCCATCCGCTGGAGGTCCGGCATCAGCACGTCGGCGACACGCAGCTCGAGGTGGCGCCTGATCGCCTGGCTGCCGTAGTCGGTCTCGCCGGTCGCGACCGGCATCGTCAGCGCCGCCGCGACGCGCGCGCACCCCGCGAGGTCCTCGTAGGGCAGCGGCTCCTCGAGCCAGTAGAGATCGAACGCCTCGAGCTCGCGCCCGATGCGGATGGCCGTCGCCTCGTCCCAGCCCTGGTTGACGTCCACGAGCAACTTCACCTCGGGTCCGACCGCCTCGCGCACGCGGCGGACGCGCTCGACGTCTTCGGCGGGCCGCGGGCGTCCGATGCGCATCTTCATCGCGCGGTGGCCCTGCGCGAGGAAGCGCTCGGCCTCGGCGAGGAGCTCGTCGACCGAGGCATCGAGCCAGAGTCCCGCCGACGCGTACGTCGGCACCCGCGTGCGCGCCCCGCCGAGGTGCCGGGCGAGCGGCACGCCCGCGGCGCGGGCCGCGAGGTCCCAGCACGCGGTGTCGAGCGCGGCGATCGCCATCACGGCGGCGCCCGCGTGGCCCAGGAAGTTGATCGCGCGCCAGGCCGTGGCGAAGTGCGCCCGCGCGGCCGCCGGATCGCGGCCCTCCCAGAGCGGCAGGAGATCCTCCACGAGCGCCGCGAGCGCGCGCGCCCGGTGGGCGCCGAAGGCGAAGCAGTAGCCGCTGCCGACGAGACCTCCATCGGCGCGCATCTCGACGACGACCGTGTCCGCATGCGTGTGGTCGTGGCTGGCGGTTCGCACCGGCCGCGGCAGCGGTATGGAGAGCCGGTGGACGACGACACGGCTGATCTTCACGGGGCGCTATCTTCGTATGCGACCTGGGCCCCGTCAACGGCGCGCTGCGCCAAGATCCCGGTGCCGCCATCCTCCTGTGAAAGGTCGGCAGCGTCCTGTGAGATGATACGGGGCATGGCACGAGAGACGATCGCCTGATGGCCCGGGGTCACTACGGCTTCGAGCGCCGCCGCAGGGCCGATATCAAGAAGGCAAAGCAGGAAGCGAAGCGCCAACGCAAGACCCAGCGGGCCGAGGCCGGAGGCGTGGGCCCCGAGATCGGCGAGGCGCCCGACGCGGGGCCGCCGCCCGGGATGTGGGAGTGGTTCTCGGCGAGCCGGGGCCGCGCCGTCACGACCGCCGTGGGTGCGCGGCCGGCCCCCGACCCGCCGGATGACTGGGTGCTGCTGACCGACGTGGCGCCGGGCGAAGAGCAGCAGTAGTCGGCGTCGGGCCTACGGCGCCTGGAAGCCGACCTTGTTGTGGGTCCCGTCGCAGAAGGGCTTCGACGACGACGAGCCGCACCGGCAGAGGGCGATCTTCGGCTTCCCGCTGGTGTCGATCCTGGCTCCCGTCGCGTCACAGACCTCCACATCGCCCTCGACGAGCAACGGGCCGTTCGGACGCACGCTGATCTTCACGGTCATCGACTGGTTCCTCCTCTGGGATGGTCTGAGCGCCCCCAAGATACCACCGCGCGCTACACTGGGCCCGTGAGAGCCCCCGGGGCGATCCTCCTCGTCGCGTGCTACGAGCTCGGCCACCAGCCGCTCGCCGTGGCCTGGCCGGCCGCGTTCCTCGAGCGCCGCGGCTACGCGCCGGCCGTGCTGGACGTTTCCGTCGAGCCCTTCGACGAGGGCAAGGCGGCACGGGCCCGGCTCGTGGCGATCTCCGTCCCGATGCACACGGCGCTCCGTCTCGGCGTCATGATCGCCGAGCGCGTGCGCGCGGTGAATCCGACCTGCCACATCGCCTTCTACGGCCTCTACGCCGCCCTGAACGCCGACGTCCTGCTCGGCGGCGTCGCGGACTCGGTCCTCGCGGGCGAGAGCGAAGACGCGCTGGTCGCCCTGGCACAGGAGCTCGAGCTGGCCGCCCCCCGAGCCCCCGGCCGGCGTGCCGTCCTCGAGAAGCTCGCGTTCCCGGTGCCGCGCCGCGGGGCGCTGCCCCCCCTCGCGAAGTACGGGCACCTCGAGCGCGACGGGCGGCGCGAGCTGGTCGGCTACGTCGAGGCGAGCCGCGGGTGCCGGCACGCCTGCCGTCACTGCCCGATCCCCCCCGTCTACGGCCGGCGGTTCTTCGTCGTCCCGCGTCAGGTGGTCCTCGCGGACGTCCGCCAGCAGGTCGAGGCGGGCGCGACGCACATCACGTTCGGCGACCCCGACTTCCTGAACGGTCCCGGGCACGCGCTCGCCGTCGCGCGGGAGCTCCACGCCGGGTTCCCGTCGCTCACGTTCGACTTCACCGCGAAGATCGAGCACCTGCTCCGCCACCGGGAGCGGCTCGCGATGCTCGCCGTGCTCGGGGGCGTGTTCGTCGTCTCGGCCGCCGAGTCGCTCTCCGACGAGATCCTGCGCCGCCTCGACAAGGGGCACACGCGCGCGGACATCGTCGCGGCGCTGGGCGCGGCGCGCGGCGCCGGCATCGTGCTCCGGCCCACCTGGGTCCCGTTCACGCCGTGGACCGCGCTCGACGACTACCGCGAGCTCCTCGATTTCGTCGACGCGCACGACCTCGTCGACGCGATCGATCCCGTCCAGTACTCGATCCGGCTCCTCGTCCCGCCGGGCTCCCTCCTCCTCGGGGACCCGGCCCTCGCCCCCTTCGTGGCCGGGCTCGATGCGGGAGCGTTTCACCACCGCTGGATCCATCCCGACCCGCGGATGGATGGTCTCCAGGCGGCGGTCGCCGCCCTCGTCGCGGAGGCGGCGGACCGGCGCGAGGACTCTGCGGTGACCTTCGGCCGCGTACGGGAGCTCGCCGACCGCGCCGCCGGCATCGCACCGCGACCGCTGGCGGCGCGGCCCGCCGACCGGCGCCGCCCGCCGCGGCTGACGGAGCCCTGGTTCTGCTGAGCGGAGCCGACCCAGGGCCAGTTGGCCCTCAGCGGGATTTCGGGTACAGTACCGGTCTGAGAGGTGCAGCCATGAACACGGACCTCAAGACGAAGGTTCAGGAGCTGATCGATACGATGATCAACCCGGCGGTGGCCGGCCACGGCGGCTTCGTCGAGCTCATCGATGTGCAGGACAATCGCGTCTACCTCCAGATGGGCGGCGGCTGCCAGGGGTGCGGCGCAGCGGACATCACGCTGAAGGCCGGGATCGAGCGGCTCATCAAGGAGGAGCTCCCGGAGGTGGCCGAGGTCCTCGACACGACGGACCACGGCGCCGGCAGCAACCCGTACTACTCGCCGGGCAAAGCGTAGCGTCCAGGCTGCCCAGGCGGCGGGGGCGACACGTGCCGAGTCCGCCAGAGCGGCTGCTGCTGCTCCTGCCGACCACGACGTATCGCACCCAGGCGTTCGTGGACGCCGCGAGCAAGCTCGGTGTCGACCTCGTCTGCGCCTCCGAGCGTCCCAGCACGTTCGAGGAGCGCGCGCCCGATCATCTGCTGACCCTGGATTTCGACGATCCTGCCGCCGCGGCTGCGCGCGTCGCCCGCTTCGCCGCCACGCGCCCGATCGATGCGGTCGTCGGGGTGGACGACCTCACCACCGTCGTCGCCGCGTCCATCGCCGCGCGCCTCGGCCTCAAGGCGAATCCGGTCGCCGCCGCGGCGGCCGCGCGCGACAAGCGCGAGATGCGCCGGCGCCTCCACGCCGCCGGCGTGCCGCAGCCCCGCTTCACGTCGCTCGCGCTCACGGAGGACCCGGCGCGGGCGGCCGCGACCGCCGGCTACCCGTGCGTGCTGAAGCCGCTCGCCCTCTCGGCCAGCCGCGGCGTGATCCGGGCGAACGATCCGGACGGGTTCGTCGCCGCCTTCCGGCGCATCGCCGCCATTCTCCGGCGCGACGACGTGAGCGTGAGCGGCGCCGCCGCCGACGCGCTGCTGGTCGAGGAGTTCGTCCCGGGTCTGGAGGTGGCGCTCGAGGGGCTCCTGATGGCGGGCGGGCTCCAGACCCTGGCGCTCTTCGACAAGCCCGACCCGCTCGACGGGCCGTTCTTCGAGGAAACGCTCTACGTCACGCCCTCGCGGCTGCCCCAGGACGTGCAGGAGAGGATCGCGCACGTCACGCTCCGCGCGTGCGCCGCGCTCGGTCTCACCGAGGGGCCGGTGCATGCCGAGCTCCGGATCAACGAGCGCGGGCCCTGGGTGATCGAGGTGGCGGCGCGTTCGATCGGCGGCCTGTGCTCCCGCACGCTGCGTTTCGGCACCGGCATGACGCTCGAGGAGCTGATCCTGCGGCACGCGCTGGGCTGGAAGATCGAATCGCTCGACCGGGAGCGACGAGCCGCGGGCGTCATGATGCTGCCGATCCCGCGCGCCGGGCGCCTGCGCGCGGTGCACGGCAAGGACGCCGCCGAGGCGGTGCCTGGCGTCGAGGAGGTCGCGATCACCGCCCACGTCGGGCAGGAGCTGGTGCCGCTGCCCGAGGGCTGGCAGTACCTCGGCTTCGTCTTCGCCCGCGCCGAGACACCCGCGGTCGTCGAGCGCGCGCTGCGCGCCGCCCACGCGTGCCTCGCGTTCGACATCGCGGACCCCTAGCGGGCGTGGCGAACCGCCGCCGACCCTCGAAAGCCGGGCGTCCCGTGGGACGCCGTGCCCGACGCCCCTCGAGCGCCGACGTCCTGGCGGCGGTCGCACGCCTCGTCTCCCACTCGCGCGCCCCGGAGCTCGTCGCCCAGCGCGTCGCCGACGCCGTACGCGAACTCCTCGGGGTCGAGACCTCCGCCGTTCACCGTCTGGACCCCGACTCGGGCGCGCTCGTCGTCGTCGCGGTGTCGGGCGACGCGGGCGCCGTCTTGCGCGAGAACCCCGTCTTCCCCAAGGGAACTGGCCTCGTGGGGCTCTCGCTCGAGCGCGGACGCCCGATGGCGACGCGCGATGTCCTCGCGGACCGCCGCGTCGTCCTGACGCCCGAGCTGCGCGCCCGGATCGAACGCACCCCGTATCGCGCGGTCCTCGCCGTTCCGCTCCTCGGCAGGAGCGGTCCGGTCGGCGCCCTGGGTCTCGGCGCGCCGAAAGGACGGCGGTTCACACGGGACGAAATCGAGCTGGTCCAGAGCTTCGCCGATTTCGCGGCGGTCACGCTCGAGAGGGCGCAGCTCGACACGCGGCTCGAGAGCCGGCTCGAGCGCTTGCAGACGCTCGCGCGCCTGAACCAGCTCGTCACGGGCTCGCTCGCGATGGACGAGGTCCTCCGCGAGGTCGCGCGCGCGGCGGCGGCGCTCATGGACGCCCCGTTCACGTCGTTCTGGCTCGTCGACGCCGACAGTCGGACCCTCACCATCGGCAGCAGCTCGGACGACGCCGCGGCTCGCGAATTCGTCGCGCCGACCGTCCGCTTCGGCGAGGGCGGCGTCGGCTGGGTGGCGGCGCACCGCCAGATGCTCGCCGTGCCGGACGTCGCGGCCGATCCGCGCATCCTCGGCGGGGAGTGGTGGCAGAAGCACGGCTACACGAGCTGGTTCGGCATTCCCGTGCTGCTCGACGGCACGCCCACAGCCGTGCTCGCGCTCTGCGGGAGGCGTCCCTTCGTCCTCGGCGAAGAGGACGAGCGGCTCCTCGCGAGCTTCACCGCGCACGCGGCGCTCGTGATCCGCAACGCACGGCTCCACCAGCGGCTCGCGAGCCGTCTCGAG
>MGCE01000145.1 GCA_001790315.1 Candidatus Rokubacteria bacterium RIFCSPLOWO2_02_FULL_72_37
CTCGTCGATGGGCAGGAACGAGACGAGCTTCAGCGGAAGCCGGGGCGCCCGCACCTCGCGCGCCGGATTCCGCCCGAGCGCGCCGCGGCGCACGAGGAAACGGAACCAGCTCCGGAGCGCCGCGAGTTTGCGCGCGACCGACGCTGGCTCCAGGCCCCGCGCGTGCAGGTGCGCGAGGTAGGCGCGCACGACGCGCCCGTCCACGTCGTCGAGCCGTCGCGTCCGGCCGAGAAAACCCCGGAACTCCTCGAGGTCACCCCGGTAGCTCCGCAACGTGTGCGGGGATGCGTTTCTCTCGAGCGAGAGGTACCTCAAGAACGCGGTCAGCGGAGCGTTCATGCCACCGGGAGCTCGGCCTCCCGCTCGAAGTCGCAACCCTCTCGCACGCACCGGCGCACGACCCGCCCACGCGCCGCGCGCTCCCCGAGGAAGGGCGCACCGCACTTCGGACACGGCGTGGCGACGGGCCGCTGCCACAGCACGTACTTGCACCCGGGGTACGCGGAGCAGCCGTAGAAGGTCCGCCCCCGCTTCGATCGGCGCTCCACGAGCTGGCCTCCGCAACCGGGCTCGGGGCAGGCGATGCCGAGCGTCACCGGCTTCGTCGTGCGGCACTCCGGGTAGCCGGAGCAGGCGATGAACTTGCCGAAGCGACCGTGCTTGATGACCATCGGCTTGCCGCACGTCGGACACGTCTCGTCCGTCGGCTGGTCCTCGGCGCGCTCCTGACCGGGCAGGTTCCGCTTGTACTTGCAGGCGGGATACGCGGAGCAGGCGATGAACTTGCCGAAGCGGCCCCGGCGCTCCCGGAGCGGTTCGCCGCACTCGGGGCACGCCTCGCCGATGTCCTCACCGGCCTTCTCGTTGACCATGTTCTTCCTGGCCCGCGCGAGATCCACCTTGAACGGCTCGTAGAACTCGCGCACCGTCTGCACCCAGTCGCGCTTGCCTTCCGCGATGGCGTCGAGCGAATCCTCCATCTGAGCCGTGAACTCGACGTCCATGATCTCGGGGAAGAATGGCCGGAGCCGGTCGGTGACGGTCATGCCGAGCTCGGTCGGAACCAGCGTCCGCCGCTCACGGTGCACGTAGCCGCGATCGTTGATGATCGTTCCGAGGATCGAGGCGTAGGTGGACGGTCGGCCGATGCCGAGCTCCTCGAGCACCTTGATGAGCGAGGCCTCGGTGTAACGCGGCGGCGGCTGGGTGAAGTGCTGCCGCGGCTCGAGCGCGACCAGGCGCAGCGTCTCGCCCTCCTCGAGGGATGGCATCGCCCCCTCCGGGTCCTCGTCGGTCTGGGGCGGTTCCTCCTCCCGGCTCTCCTCGTACACCGCCGTGAAGCCCCGGAAACGCAGGGTCGAGCCCTGGGCCCGGAAGAGGCAGGCGCCGGCCTCGATGTCCGCGCTGACCGTGTCGTACACGGCGGGCATCATCTGGCTCGCGACGAAACGCTCCCAGACGAGCCGGTAGAGCGCGAGCTGGTCCTTCGTCAGATGACGCGCCACCGACTTGGGATCGTGACGCACCTCCGAAGGTCGGATCGCCTCGTGCGCCTCCTGCGCGCTGCCGCGGGAGCGGTAGGCGGGCGGCGTCGGGGGGACGTACTCCTCGCCCAGCCTCGCGACGATCCACCCGCGCGCATCGCCCTGGGCCTCGCGCGCGACCCTGACGGAGTCGGTGCGCATGTACGTGATCAGCCCCTCGGCGCCCTCGCTGCCGAGGTCGATGCCCTCGTACAGCTGCTGCGCGACCGTCATCGTCTTCCGGGCGGTGAAGCCGAGCTTGCGTCCTGCCTCCTGCTGCAGGGTCGACGTGATGAACGGTGGCGTCGGGTTGCGCCGCCGCTCGCCGCGCGTCACCGTGCGGACCACGAACTGCACGCCCTCCAGCGACCCGACGAGCGCCCGTGTGGCCGTTTCGTCGGCGAGCGAGGCCTTCCTGCCCCCGATCTCCTTCAGGGTCGCCACGAACTCGGGCGGCCGCTTGGCTCCCAGCCGTGCGTGCAGCGACCAGTACTCGACCGGAACGAACGCCTGGATCTCGCGCTCGCGGTCCACGATCAGGCGCACGGCCACCGACTGCACGCGGCCAGCCGACAGCCCCCGCTGGACTTTCTCCCAGAGCAGCGGTGACAGGCTGTAGCCGACCAGCCGATCGAGCACCCGCCGCGCCTGTTGCGCATCGACCTTCTTGAGATCGATCTTCCCCGGGTGCTTGAACGCCGCCTTCACCGCACGCTCGGTGATCTCGTTGAACGAGATCCGGTAGACCTTCTTCCGGTCGACGTCGAGCTCCTGCGCGAGATGCCAACCGATCGCCTCGCCCTCACGGTCCGGGTCGGTCGCGACGTAGAGAGCGTCGGCACGCGCGGCCGCCTTCTTCAGCTCATCGAGCACCTTCTTCTTCGAGGGCGTGACCACGTACTTCGGCTTGAAATTCTTCCGCGGGTCCACGCCGAGCTGGGACTTCGGCAGGTCGCGCACGTGTCCCATCGACGCGCGCACGATGAAGCGCGAATCCAGGTACTTCTGGATCGTCTTCACCTTCGTCGGAGACTCGACCACGACCAGCGACCGTTTCGCCACTACCCTCTCCTCGCCCGCGGTGTCGTCAGAACCCAGCGTTGCCCCGCGAGCTGCTTCGCAAAGCCACCGATCTCGAGCGCGACGAGCGTCGCCGCCGCGTGGCCCGGCTCGAGCCCGGCACGCGTGATCAGCGCCTCGATGTGCTGCGCCTCGTCCAGCTGCAGCACGGCCAGCATCCGGCCTTCGTCACTGTCCGCGTCCGGCCGGCGCGCCTCGCCGTGCTCCCGCGGAGCGCGCAGTGCACGGCGCCAGGGCTCAGGCAATTCTTGCACGACGTCCTGCCAGCAAGTTACCAGTTTAGCACCGTCCTGGATGAGCCTGTGCGCGCCGGCACTCGTCGGCGAGGTGATTCTGCCTGGAACGGCGAACACTTCGCGACCGAGATCGCCGGCAAATCCGGCGGTGAGCAAGGCCCCGCTGCGTTCGGCCGCCTCGACGACCACGACCCCCAGCGCCAGCCCCGCGATGGTCCGGTTCCTCGCCGGGAAGTGACCCGGCAGTCCCGGCGCGCCAGGCGCGAACTGCGAGAGCAGCGCGCCCTGGCGCTCGACGGCGCGGGCGAGCGCTCGATTCTCGCCCGGGTACACCACGTCGATGCCGCTCCCGAGCACTGCGAACGTTCGGCCACCCGCGGCGAGCGCGCCCCGATGCGCCGCGGTGTCGATACCGCGCGCGAGCCCGCTCACGATCGTCACTCCGCGCGCGGCCAGTTCCGCCGCGAGTCGCTCCGCGACCTCCAGTCCGTACGGCGTGGCGCGGCGCGCGCCCACGATGGCGACGGCCAGCGCGTCCTCCTCGGTCAGGCTTCCCCGCACGTGGAGCGCCGGTCGCGCCGGCACGGACGCGAGCAGCACGGGATACCGCGGGTCATCCGGCTCGAGGCGTGTCATCGTCGGTGCGATGGTGCAGCGGGTTGTCAGTATATCGGGCGGGGTCCCCTGCGCAACGACTCCGAACGGATACGCCGGCCGCCTTCAGCGGTGGCGCGCCGCGTAGCTACGCAGGAAAGCGCGCGCCTTGTCCGCCGCGTCGGTTCGTGGGTGCTCGTTGATCACGCGCATCCAGGCCTGGCGCGCGTGGGAGGTGTCACGGAGATTCACGTAGCAGAGGCCGACCTTCAGCAGCGCGTCGGCGGCCTTGCGCTCACCGTGCTCGAGCACCTTCTGGAACTCGACGAGCGCCTGGCGGTAATCGCGCTGCACGTAGTACGCCTCGCCGATCCAGTACTGCGCGTTCGCGGCGAGCGGGTGCTTCGGATACTTGGTGATGAAGTCGAGGAAGTCGAGCACCGCCTGACCGTGCTCGCGCGCCCGAAACGTCGCCAGCGCCGCGGCGTACGCCTGCTCGGGCTCGCCCCGGCGCTCGGCCGCTGGCGCGGGGTGCAGCGCCTCGGCCGGCACGCTCGGGCGCGCGGGCGTCGGCGCCGCGAGCTGCTCCACGCGGGTCCGCGTCTCGCCGATGGTCGCGGCGGCCGCGTCCGCCCGCGCGGACAGCCGCGCGATCTCCTCGGCGACGGACCGCGCGCCGGCTTGCGCCTCCGCGAGGCGCGCGTCGAGCGCCGCGAGGTCGTTCCGCGCCCGTGTCACGTCCCGTGACGTGGTGTCCTGCGCGCTCCGCAGCTCGGACATCTCCGTCCGGAGCCGGTCGAGCTCGGACTGGAGACGATGCACCGCGCCCCGGCTCGCACAGCCGCTCGCGAGCACAGCCATGATGGCCGCGGCACCGAGGGCACGATTCATGCGCGCCGACGGTAGCACGCCGGGAAAAACCAAGTCAACTTCGGCCGGGGTCAGCGGGCACGGACCTCGAGCGGACGCAGCACGATCACGTCGAGCGCGCCACCGGCCGGGACCCGCGTATCGCCCTCGAGCACGGCGAGCCCATCGGCCGCCACCATCGAGCGCAGGATCGCCGACCCCTGGTCACCGGTCAGGCGCGCGCCCCATCCCGAGGCCTCCGGGGCCAGGGTCACCCGGAGGTACCCGCGGCGCGGGCCTGGATTGGCGATCGCGGCCAGCGCTCGGGCACGGATCCGCGGGCGGTCGAGCGCGCGCGCCCCGGCCATTTGCAGGAGGGCAGGCCGGACGAACACCTCGAACGTCACCATCGCCGAGACCGGATTGCCGGGCAGACCGAACACCGGCCGGCCCCGGAGCGAGCCGAAGGTGATCGGCTTGCCCGGGCGCATCGACACCTGCCAGAGATGGAGCTCGGCGCCGCAGCGCACGAGGGCCTCCCGCACGAGATCCAGCTCGCCCACCGAGACGCCGGCCGAGGACACGACCACGTCGGCCGCCATGCCCCACCGCACGCGCCCCTCGATCGCGTCCACGTCATCGCGCGCGACCCCCAGGTTCACCGGCTCGCCGCCGGCCTCGAGCACCTGGGCCATCAGCGAGTAGGTATTCGTGTTCGGGACCTGCCCGCCTTCGGGCTCCCTGCCGAGATCGGCCAACTCGTCGCCGGTGGACAGCACGGCGACGCGCGGCCGGCGGCCGACCACGACACGTGCGTACCCGAGCGTGGCCAGGAGTCCGACCTCCGCGGGACCGACGCGATGCCCGGCCTCCAGCACGACGTCACCGGCGCGGACGTCCTCGCCGACGGGCCGGACGAAGGCGCCTCGCTCCACCCGGGCGGGAACCCGGACGCGATCGCCCTCAGCCGTGACGTCCTCCTGCGGCACCACGGCGTCGGCCCCGTCGGGCAAGGGCGCACCGGTGAAGATCCGCATGGCCTCGCCCAGCCGCAGCGCGCGTGCCGGGAGCGCCCCAGCGGCGACGCGCCCCACGACCGTGAGCTCGACGCCGTCCTCGCGGGTGTCGTCGGCGCGCAGCGCGTATCCGTCCATCGAGGAGTTCGGCCAGGGGGGGATCACGCGCCGCGAGACGATCGGCTCGGCGAGAATCCGGCCGAGCGCCCCCAGCACCTCCACCCGCTCGGTCCCGAGCGGGCGGACGCGGGAGAGGATCTCGTCGAGCGCCTGCTCCACGGTCAGCACGCGACTAGTGGTGGCCCGTGTGCGGAAGGTTGAGCACGGGGCGATACCGGACGAAGAACCAGCGACGGCTCAGCATGAACAGGGCGAGGAAACCCGCCGTGATCAGCACGTCGGTGGCCCCGAAGGGCAGCCCCAGTTGGTCGCCGACGGCCGGGAACACCACGAAGACGCGCTCGAGAAAGATCGCGAAGAGGCCGAAGAGCGCGACCACGACCAGCGGCGCGTGCCGCCGCGGCGGCCGGCCCGTCAGCCGCTTGAGCAGGTAGGCGAACGGGATCAGCCAGCCGACCGCGAACACGACCCACGCGACGGTATTCCACGGCTGCGCGAAGAAGCGCTGGACGAAGAACCGGGTCTCGATGGGGACGTTGCCGTACCAGATGACCAGGTACTGCGACCAGAAAAAGTACATCCACATCACCGACATCGCGAACTGGAGCTTGGCCACGTCCTGGATCGCGGCCGGGGGGATCGACGCCTGTCCGCGGGCGTTGGCGCGCACCGTCAGGATCGCCAGCAGGCAGAAGGTCGTGTAGAGCGTGCTCACCACGAAGTACCCGCCGAACAGCCCGCTGTACCACGTCGGGTCGATCGACATCACGAGGTCGAAGCCCCACAGCGACACGACGACGACCCAGAGCATGAGGAGGGCCACCGCGAGGCGGTTGCGGCGGCGACGCTCCACCGCGTCGTCCGCGGGTACCGTGTCGCGCAGCAGCGTGCCCACGAAGGCCAGGCACACGCCGAAGAGGAGCGCCGCGCCCCCGAGCGTTCGAAGCCAGAAGAACTGCGTGTTGAGCCAGGCCGCCTTCGCGGGCACCGGCGTGGTCTCCCAGTGATAGAGCTCCGTCCGCCCGGCGTAGAGCAACGCGAGCAGAACGAACGACACGGGCAGGAAGCCCGACGTGGTGAGCGCGATCCGCCGCACGCTCGGAGACCACCGCGCCTCGGTGAGCTGCATCATCGCGGCGATCGCGGGGCCCGTCGCGGCCAACCCCGACCAGAACACGAGGTTCACGAGGTAGATGGCCCAGACGTGCGCCGCCTCCCCGGAGGAGACCCCCAGCGCGAACGTCCCGGCGCCGATCGCCGCGATCAGAAACCAGACGAGATTCATTGCCGTGCCAGCGAGCGGAGGAAGTTCACGATGTGCCAGGCCTCTTCGGACGACAGCGCCTCGCCGTACGACGGCATGACCGCGCCGCCCACGACGATGTAGCTGTGCCAGTAGCCGTCCGTCCGCTGCTTCTGCAGCTCCGCGTTCGTCAGGTCCGGCGGCGGGATGAACTTGGTCGCCACCGGTCCCGTCACGCCGCCCTTGGCCTCGGCGCCATGGCACGGCATGCAGAACGTCGTGAAGTGCTCACGGCCGATGGCGATCGACTCCGACGTCTTCCGGATCGGATTCGGCACCTTCGCCGCGAGGTCGCGCTGCTCCTTCGGGATCACGAGCTCGCCGCCGCGCGGCACCACGCCCGCCGGCATGCGGAACACGCGTTCCCCGGGCATGATGCGCGGCGTCTGCGTCATGTTGTCGTTCCAGCGCACGACCAGCGCCACGCCCATCAGGCCGCCCGCGGCGGCGACGATCAGCAGCGTGAGGATGAAGACGTACTTCATACCGTCTTCACTTCCTCCGCGCCGGCGGCGCCCAGGATCTCGCGCACCGAGCCCCCGCGGCCCGGGACGCAGTGGACGGCGACCCCGAACCGGTCCCGGGTGAAGCGCGGGTCGAAGGCCGGGGAGGGCCGGAGCTTGGGCAGCCGGCCCAGGACCACCATGCCGATCAGGGTCGCGATGCCGCCGAAAAGGATCGTCAGCTCGAAGGCGATGACGACGAACGGCGGGATCGACGCGATCGGCTTGCCGCCGGTGACGAGGTTCCACTGCATCGCCGACCAGATCGTCAGCATGAAGCCCGAGAAGGCTCCGGTGAGGCCCCCGAGCAGCGTGAACAGGCGCACACGGCTCACCGGCCGGTCACGCTCCACCACGTCCTCGATCTCGTGCACCGGCACCGGCGTGTACACGGTGAGGTCGTGATACCCCTTCGCCTTGAGCTCCTCGAGGGCGCGCACCGTCGTGTCGACGTGGGCGAAGACGCCGACGATCGTCTCAGTGCTGCCCACCATGGCCCTTGTCCCTCATCGGCGGCGGGAGGGTCTCCTTCACCTCGACGATCGAGAGCGACGGCATCACCTTGATGAATCCGAGGAAGAGCAGGAAGAACCAGGCGAAGCTGCCGATGAGGATGCCCGTGTCGGTCGCCGACGGCACGAAGATGCCCCACGCGTACGGATAGAAGCCGTGGCCGAGCGACGGCACGATGATGTTGAAGCGCTCGAACCACATCCCGATGAGCACGAGGATCGAGACGACGTAGATCACCACCGGGTTCGTCCGCGCCTTTCGCACGAAGAAGACCAGCGGGGCGACACAGTTGCAGAAGTACATGAGCCACAACGCCCACGCGTAGGTCTTCGTGACCTTCCAGAACAGGGACGCCTTCTCGATGTGGTCACCGCTGTAGAGCGAGGTGAAAATCTCGCAGACGTAGAAGTAGGTCAGCACGAGGCCGGTCACCAGGATGAGTTTCGAGATCGCGTCGAGGTGCCTGTCCTGGATGTACGCGTGCAGGCCGAAGAAGTGCCGCATCGGAAGCACGAGCACGGCGACCATCGCGAACCCGGAGAAGATCGCGCCGTCGACGAAGAACGGCGCGAACAGCGTCGAGTGCCAGCCCGGAACGAGCGCCATGGCGAAGTCCCAGGACACGACGCTGTGCACCGAGAGGACGAGCGGCGTCGCGAGGGCGGCGAACAGGCCGTAGGCGCGCCGGTAGTGACGCCACTGGGTGTCCGAGCCCTCCCAGCCCAGCGCGAGCATCGCGTAGATGCGCCGCCGCCAGCCCGTGGAGGCGTCGCGGAGCGCGGCGACGTCCGGGACGAGGCCGACGATGAAGAAGACGGTGCTGATGCTGAAGTACGTCGAGATCGCGAACACGTCCCAGACCAGCGGCGACCGGAAGTTCGGCCAGAGGTACCGCTGGTTCGGGTACGGGAGCAGGAAATAGGCGAACCACATGCGCCCGGCGTGGATCAGCGGAAAGAGGCCCGCGGTCATGACCGCGAAGATCGTCATCGCCTCGGCCGCGCGATAGATGGACGTCCGCCAGCGCGCCCGGAAGAGGTACAGGACCGCCGAGATCAGCGTGCCCGCGTGCCCGATGCCGATCCAGAACACGAACGTCGTGATGTAGAGGGCCCACATCTGCGGGACGCGCTTGCCCGCCATCCCGATGCCCCACCAGACCTGGCCGGCCCAGAAGAGGATGCCCGCCGACAGGATCAGCGCGACGACGCACATCCAGGCGAAGTAGCGGTTGCCCGGCGGCTCGAGCGTGCGCAAGACGTCGCGGTTGACGTCCGCGAAGGTCGGGGGTCTCACGCGTGCTCCCGGACGACCTTCTTGAGGTACGTCACGCCCGGCCGCGTTCCCAGCTCCTCGAGCACCGTGTACGCCCGCGGCGAGTGCCGCAGGGCGCTCACCGCGTTCTTTTCCCCCTTGAGATCGCCGAACGTGATCGCCTGGGTCGGGCACGTCTGCTGGCACGCCGTCAGGATGTCGCCGTCACGCACCGTCCGCTTCTCGTCCCGGGCGTGGTCTTTGCCGGCGATGATCCGCTGGATGCACATCGTGCACTTCTCCATGATGCCGAGCTGCCGCACGGTGACGTCCGGGTTGAGCTGGACCTCGAGCGGCGCGGGGAACTCGTACTGGAACCAGTTGAAGCGGCGCACGTGGTAGGGGCAGTTGTTGCCGCAGTAGCGCGTGCCGACGCAGCGGTTGTAGACCTGCCCGTTCAGCCCCTCCTCGGTCCGGTACGCGGCGAAGACCGGGCACACCGGCTCGCACGGCGCGACCTCGCAGTGCTGGCAGAGCATCGGCAGGAACGTGTTGGCCGGCTGCGCGGCCGGCCCCTCGGCCCAGCGCTCGATGCGGATCCAGTGCAGCTGGCGGCCGTAGGCGGCCGAGGCCTTGCCCGCGACCGGCACGTTGTTCTCGGCCTGACAGGCGACCACGCAGGCCTGGCAGCCGACGCACGCGTCCACGTCGATGGCCAGGCCCCAGTGGTAGCCCGGGTAGACGTGGTCGGCGTACATGCTGATCGGCTCGTGCGGCGCGGCGCGACCACGGAGCGCCTGCTCCCGCGCCGCCCGCAGATCCACGTGCTGCGCGAGGTCCCGTTGGTCCTGGTCGTGGGTGGCCTGCAAGATCGCGAGCGGGCGCCGTGCGCCGGTCTTCGCGAGCGTCACCCGCACGCCGAGCCACGCGGCGCCGCCCGAGGCCGCGTCCCGGGCCGGACCCAGGAGCGCCGCCGGGGTCATCGCCGTCGGCGCGGCGGCCACGTAGCGGGGCACGTGGTAGGGCGCGTAGCGGTGCCCGAGCGGGATCGCGACCGCCGTCGGGTGGAGTGTCGCCGACACGTAGGCGGGCAGCTCGATCGCCCCGTGCGGCGAGGTCACGCGCAGGACGTCGCCCGTCGCGACGCCGAGCCGGGTCGCGGCCTCGGCGGGGACCTCCACCCACGCGTCCCACACCGCCTGGGTCATCGTGTCGGGCGATTCCTGGAGCCACGCGTGGCTCGCACCGCGCCCGTCGTAGAAGCGCAGCGAGGGGTACGGGAGCAGCGCGAACCCGCTCGCGTCACCCTCGAGCGCCGCGGCGCCCGCCTCGACCGGGCCCGCCTTGGCCTGGACGGCCACGGGCGCGACCTCACGCCACACGCCGCCCTGCCGGAGCGCGCCGGCCCACTCCCCGCGCACGGCCGGTTCCCAGGCGGCCTTGAGATACTGTTCGAACGACGCCCACGGCAACGGGCCCTTGCCCTCCTCGCTGCCCAGGACCGCACGACCGACGCCGAGGAGGACGTCCCCCGTCTGGCGGGCATCGCGGACCGGCGCCATCGTCGGCTGGAGCAGTCCCGTCACGCCTTCGCGCGGCGAGAAGTCGCCCCACGCCTCGAGCCAGTGCGTGTCCGGCAGGACCACGTGGGCGAGCGCTGTCGTCTCGTCCGGCTGGGTGGCGAAGCTCACGACGAGGCCGACCTTCCGGACCGCCGCCGCGAACTTGAGGCCAGCCGGAAGCGCGTGCACGGGGTTCACGCCCTGGCCGAGGAGCAACACCTCGATCTCGCCCCTGGCCATCGCCTCGACGAGGTCCGCGACCTCCGCGTACGGCGTCACCTTGCCCCACGCCGCGTCCGGGCCGAACCGGATCGTTCGGCCGACGTTGCCGGCCGCCGCGTTGAGCAGGTTGATCGCCACCTGCGTGCGGGTGGCGTTCGAGCCGCTCACGGCCACGCCGCCCCCGATCGCCAGGCCGGGCCTGGCGTGACCGAACGCCTTGGCGACGTGGCGGAGCGTCGCCTCGTCGACACCACTCCCCGCGGCCACCTTCTTGACATCGATCCCGACCACGGCGTCGGCGAAGCGGCGGTCGACCAGTCCATCCTCCAGCATCAGCTTGAGGATCGCGAGCGCGACCAGTCCCTCCGTGCCGGGTGCGTTGCGGATCCACTCGTCGGCGTTCGCCGCGGTCAGCGACTGGCGCGGCTCCACGTGGATGAACGTGCCCGCGCGGCCGTCCCGGAACGTGTGCATCCGCGCGAACGCCCTCGTGTACGCGACGGGCGACAGCCACGTCTCGACGAAATCCGCGCCGAACGACAGGACGACCCGCGCCTCCTCGAAGGCGTAGTGCGGGACCGCCGCGCGACCGAACGTGATCCGGTTCGCGGCGCGGATCGCCTCGTAGCCGAACGGCTCGAGCGTCACGCGCGCCCGCGTGCCGAGCGCCCGCGC
>MGCE01000146.1 GCA_001790315.1 Candidatus Rokubacteria bacterium RIFCSPLOWO2_02_FULL_72_37
CTGATCGAGCACTTCCTGCGCCAGCGCCCGGTCGTTCGCCGCGAACGCGGCGAGCGCACGCTCGAGGTTCTTGGACACCACGGCATGGAAATCCACGATCTCCGCCCAGCCCGCGTCCGAGAAGCGCCGGCCCTGGTAGAGCTTCTTGCGCGCCAGCTCCATGAGGTTCTTGTCGATGATGTCGCCGATGTTCTCGAGGTTTCCGATCACCGAGATCAGCTCGATCTCCTTGCGCGAGAGGTCCGGGCCCATCGTCTCCCGGCCGAGCCGCGCGAGGAAGAGCTTGATCTCGCGCTCGAGGAAGTCCACCTGGTCGTCGCGCCGCTCGACGTCCTCGAGGAGCTCCCGGTTGTCCGTCGCGAACACCACCGGCACGTCCCGCAGCATGCCCTGCGCCACGTCGGCCATGCGGAGCGCCTCCCGCGTCGCCTGGCCGAGCGCGAGCGAGGGCTGGTCGAGCGAGCGCTCGTCGAGATAGCGGGCGCGGAACGGATTGTCGCCCGGCTGGCCCGCCGGCACCAGCGCCTCGATCGCCCGCGCCGCGAGCGGGGTGAACGGCAGGAAGACGAGGCTGATGCCGAGGTTGAAGAGGGTGTGGGCGTTGGCGATCTGCCGCGCCGGAGTCGCCGCCGTGTGGGTCACCAGCGCCGCGAACGGCTCGACCAGCGGCAGCACGAGCGCGACGCCGAGCAGCTTGAAAGCGATGTGGGCGACCGCGACGCGCTTGGCCTCGGCCCCGGCGCCGACCGACGACGTCAGCGCGGTGGCGCACGTGCCGATGTTCGCGCCGAGCACCATCGCGACCGCGCTGTCGAGCGGCAGGATCCCCTCGTGCGCAAAGGCCAGCACGAGCCCGAGCGTGGCCGCCGACGAGGCGACCAGCGCGCTGAAGACCGCGCCCGTCAGGACGCCCAGGATCGGGCTGCCGGCGACGCTCTGGAGCAGGCTCACGGCGACCGGCGCGCTCCGGATCGCGCCCGCGTTGTCGAGAATCAGCTTGAGGCCGAGGAACAGGAGGCCGAGGCCGAGCACCGTCTGCCCGATCTCCTTGATCGCGCGGCGGCGCGCGACGAACGCGATCGTGAACCCGAGCCCGACGAGGAGCGGGGCGTAGTCGGTGATGCGGAACGCGATCAGCTGCACCGTGAACGTCGTGCCGATGTCGGCCCCGAGGATCACGCCGAGCGTCTGCCGGAAGGTCATGAGGCCGGCGGAGACGAAGCCGACGAGCATCAGCGTCGTCGCCGCCGACGACTGGATGATCGCGGTGACCGCGGCGCCGGAGAGGAGTGCGACCAAGCGGTTGTGCGAGAGCCCCGTCAGCAAGTGGCGCAGGCGCCCGCCGAGCGCGCGCTGGAGCGCCTCGCCGCTCTGTCGGATGCCGTACAGCAGCAGCGCGATGCCCCCGAACAGGGCGAGGAGCACCGTCACGGCGACGGCTCGCCCGGGACGGCCTCGAACCACGCGCGACGGGGCGCGGCCGGCAGGTGCGTGGTGTCGTTGATCCGGATCAGCCGCGGCGGCCGCGCGATCGACAGCGAGCCGTTGTCGAGCCGGAGGCGCCAGAGGTGGTTCAACGAGAGGCCCAGCAGGTGGCAGAGGTAGACGCTGAGCACGCCACCGTGGGCCACCACGAGCACGTTGTCGCCGTTCGGGTGGGCGGCGCCGATGCGATCCACGGCGCGCAGGACGCGCGCACAGACGGCTCGCAGCGGCTCGCCGCCGGGCGGCGCGCAGTCGAGCGGCGCGCGCACCCACGCCGCATACGGGTCGCCCGCGAGCGCCCGGACCTCGTCGACCGTGCGCCCCTCCCACTCCCCGAGCGACAGCTCCCGCAGCTCCTCGAGGGGCACGAGCGGGATCCCCGCGCCCGCGAGCGCGATCTCGGCCGTCTCGACCGCGCGGCGCATCGGGCTCACGTACGCGGCCGCGAGCCGGCGGTCGCGCACCGCCCGGCCGAGCGCCGCCGCCTGGGCGCGCCCGACGTCGGACAGCCCGACGTCGCTCCCGCCCTGGAAGCGCCGGCCCGCGTTCCAGGCGGTCTGACCGTGGCGCGCGAGCAGGAGCGTCACGACGCGCCGCCCGCGGCGGCGCGCGCCCGGCGCAGGCGCGCGAGCGCCTCCTGCCGGCCCAGCAGCGCCACCACGTCGAAGATCGGCGGCGAGGCCGTCCCGCCCGTCAAGGCCAGGCGCGAGAGCTGCGCGAGGTCCACGAGCTTGAGCCCGAGCTCCGCCGCGAGCGTCCGGTAGGCCTGCTCGATCACCGCGGGGGTCCACGCGCGCTCGGCGGGCAGGCGCGCGCAGAGCAGGTCGAGGCGCCGGGCCCCCTCGGGCGTCAGGAACGTCTGGGCGGCCTTCGCCTCGTACGCGGCCGGCGGCTCGAAGTAGAAGCGTGCCCGCTCGACCAGTTCCACGAGGGTCTTCGCCCGCTCCTTGACGGTGTCGCAGATCGCGGCGAGCCGCGCCGGGTCGGCGGGCGCCGGGAGGCCGGCCCCGCGCAGGAACGGCTCGACGAGCGCGGCGAGGGCGGCGCCGGCCTTCGTCTTGAGGTACTCGTGCGAGAGCCACTCGAGCTTGGTCGCGTCGAAGATGGCGCCGGAGGAAGCGACGTCCTTGATGTCGAACAGCGCGATCAGCTCCTCGCGCGAGAAGATCTCCTGATCGCCGTGCGACCAGCCGAGCCGCGCCAGGTAGTTCACCATCGCCTCGGCGAGGATCCCGGCGTCGCGGAAGGCCTGGATCGAGGTCGCGCCGTGGCGCTTGCTGAGGCGGCTCCGGTCGGCGCCGAGGATCATCGAGACGTGGGCGAACGCGGGGACCGCGTATCCGAGCGCCTCGTAACACAGGATCTGCTTCGGCGTGTTCGACAGGTGGTCGTTGCCCCGGATCACGTGGGTGATCTGCATGGTCACGTCGTCCACGACCACGCAGAAGTTGTACGTGGGCGTGCCGTCGGTCCGCACGAGGATCCAGTCGTCGAGCTGGCCGTGCTCGAAGGTCACCGGGCCGTGGATCAGGTCGTCGACCACGGTCGCGCCCGCGGGCGGGATCGCGAGGCGCAGCGCCCCGGCGCCGAGGGCGCGGTCGCGGCAGCGCCCCGAGTAGCGGAACGTCTCGCCACGCTGGTGGGCCGCCTGCCGCTGCCGGTCGAGCTCCTCCGGCGCGCAGTCGCAGTAGTAGGCACGGCCCGCGGCGAGCAGCTGCTCGGCGTGCGCCCGGTAGATCTCGAGGCGCTCGGTCTGCCGGTACCCCGGCGCCGGTGGACCCTCGTCCCAGTCGAGCCCGAGCCACGTCAGCGCCTCGACGATCGAGGCGATGTGCTCGTCGGTCGAGCGCGAGCGGTCGGTGTCCTCGATGCGCAGGACGAAGGCGCCGCCGTGGTGGCGGGCCGTGAGCCAGTTGAAGAGCGCCGTGCGGGCGCCGCCGACGTGGAGATGGCCCGTCGGGCTCGGCGCGAAGCGCACGCGCACGGGGGCCATCATGTCAGTAGGTCTGGAACAGTCGCCCCCACGGCGTGGCCGCGAAGGCGCGGATCCGCGCGCGCCCCACGGTCGGATACCAGAGGAGGTCGTGGTACACGTTCGAGGCGAACGGCGCCCAGACGACGAGCGGTGAGTGGAGCAGCAGGCGCTTGAGCGGACGCAGCGGGCCGCGCCGGATGAGCTGATCGCCCCAGATCACGAGGCTCCGGCGCGTCGTGAAGCCCAGGCCGACGGCGGCGGCGTCCACGTCGCCCACCAGCTCGATGTTCCGCGGGTCCGCGGTGCCGAGCCCCCGCTCCGCGCACATCCGCAAGTACGGGATCGCGAGCGGGTCGAAGCCCATGATCTTCGCCGCGATCGCGTCGATCGCCACCTGGTCCTCGGAGGCGAGGATCAGGTTGCCCACCCGCGGCACCATCGTGCGCGGGCCCGCGCCGTCACCCATGACCGTGCCGTCCATGACGGCGAACACGCGCGGGTGCAGCTCGCGCTGCATGTACATGAGGTCCACCATCACCTCGTGGATGAACTCGTGCGCGTAGTGGCGGACCTCCTTGAGCAGTCCACCGAACGCGTTCTTGACCGCACCCGTCGTCACTGAGTGGCCATGGACTTTACAGGTGGGCGCGTGGAGGATGTTCTTCCCGACGTACATCTTCGGGATCTCGATCCCCTCCGGGAAGATGGCGTTCAGCTTGAGCAGCGGGCTCTTGAACGGATAGACGACCCACTCGACGTCGGGCAGCGGGATGAAGGGAAGCCCGTGACGCCGGAGCACCGGCGCCCACCGATTGTTGCGACAGCCCGCCACCGGATCCGTGACGACGGTCCTGTTCTCCACCGGGAGGATGCGCGCGCGGTCGAACCCGTCCTCGAGGAGCGTCGCGAGGACGCCGTCCAGCTGCCACGGCTGGCTCGAGCACGCCGGGAAGTACTTCGTCCACGACAGGTTGAGCTTCAGGATCAGGTCCTGATCGCGTCGCAGCACCCGGTCGTAATTGACCAGCCGCATCAGCCGCCCGTAGTCGCCGACGACCGTGTCCGGGCGGGTCCGGAGGATCGCGACCTGACTCGCCATAGACTTCGATTCTACTCCAGCCGTGTGCCGTAGATGATCAGCAGGACCGCCAGCATCCAGCAGAGCGCGTTCAGGAGCAGCGCCCGATCGCCGAGGAGCAGCTCGGAGGGATTGCCGCCCAGCTGCCGCCGGTAGAGCAGGTAGAGGTAGCGGAAGACCCCGTAGAGCACGAAGGGGATCGTCGCGGGCAGCAGCTGCGTGTGGAACTTCGCGACGGTCTCGGGCGACATCGTGTACAGCGCGTACGCCGTCACGGTGGACGCCGTGACGACCGCGATCATCTGGTCGAGCAGCGCCGGGCTGTACTCGGCGAGGATCGGCCGGTGCGCCACCGCGTCGCCCCCGAGCGACAGGTACTCGAAGCGCCGCTTGCCGAGCGCCAGGAAGAGCGCCAACAAGATGGTGCAGATCAGCAGCCAGCCCGACATCTCCACGCGGATCACCACCGCGCCGGCGACCGCGCGCAGCACGAACCCGCACGCCACCACGATGACGTCCACGATCACGAGGTGCTTCAGCCACACGGAGTAGGCCGTCAGCAGCACGAGATACGCGACCGCGGTCGCGAGGAACGCGCGCGAGAGGAACGCGGCGGCGACGAGGCTCCCGGCGACCAGCACCGCAGCCGCCGCGAGCGCGACGCCGACGCCGAGGCGGCCCGCGGCGATCGGCCGGGCGCGCTTGCGGGGGTCCAGGCGGTCGCGGTCGCGGTCGGCGACGTCATTGAGGAGGTAGACCGCCCCGGAGAGGGCGCAGAACAGCGCGAACGCGGCGAGCGCGATCCAGGCGGCGGGAGTGAACAGCTTCTGGGCGAAGATCAGGCCGGCGAAGACGAACAGGTTCTTCAGCCACTGCCGCGGGCGCAGCGAGACCACCACGGCGGCCAGCGTGCGCATCGGAGGCTACAGCCGGATGACGTTGGGCGGGACGGGCGTGAGGCCGCCGGTCGCGTTGCGGGTGTCCACCACGAGCCGCGCGTCGCGGACGATCGCCTTCCAGTCGTAGCCGTCGTGCGGCGTGACGACGAGCACCACGTCGCGCCCGCCGAGGGCGGCGGCGCTCCACGCGATCGACCGGAGCGTCGTCGCGCCCACCTGCACCGCGGGCACGAGCGGGTCGTGGTACTCGACCTGCGCGCCCTTGCGCGCGAGCGTCTCGAGGATCTCGAGCGCCGGCGAGTCCCGCGTGTCGCCCACGTTCGGCTTGTACGCGACGCCCAGAACGAGGATGCGGGAGCCGCGCAGCGCGCGGCTCCGGTCGTTCAGCGCGTCCGCGAGGAGCCCGACGACGTACGCGGGCATCTGCCGGTTGATCTCGTCCGCGAACGCGATGAAGCGCGGCTCGTAGCCAGCGAGCCGCACCTTCCACGACAGGTAGTGCGGGTCCGACGGCAGGCAGTGACCGCCGAGGCCGGGGCCCGGGTAAAACGGCATGAACCCGAACGGCTTCGTCGCCGCCGCCCCGATCACCTCCCAGACCGAGATGCCGAGGCGCCGGCACATGATCGCGAACTCGTTGACCAGCGCGATGTTGACGGACCGGAAGGTGTTCTCGAAGAGCT
>MGCE01000147.1:0-367 GCA_001790315.1 Candidatus Rokubacteria bacterium RIFCSPLOWO2_02_FULL_72_37
GAGAACGCGATCCTCAACGCCAACTACGTCATGAAGCGCCTCGAGGGTGCCTACGATGTGGCCGTGCCCGGGCCGTGCATGCACGAGTGCGTGCTCTCCGCGCGGCGGCAAAAGAAACTCGGGGTCACGGCAACGGACATCGCGAAACGGCTTCTCGATCTTGGTTTCTACGCGCCGTCTACGTATTTCCCGCTGATCGTCGAAGAAGCGCTCATGATCGAGCCGACCGAGACCGAGGCCAAGGAGACGCTCGACGAATTCTGCGACGCGATGCTCCGGATCGCGCGCGAGGCGGAGACGACCGCCGCGGTGATCCACGATGCTCCGGTGACGACGCCGGTCAAGCGCCTCGACCAGACGAAGGCCG
>MGCE01000147.1:399-16644 GCA_001790315.1 Candidatus Rokubacteria bacterium RIFCSPLOWO2_02_FULL_72_37
CGACTGGAAGGTTAGCGTGCCCGCCGATGGTCGGACGGTCTTCTCCGTCGACACGACTCGCTGTCTTCCAGAAGGCATGCTTAGGTAACAAGAAGTCCGGGGACATGGGGTTACGGGCCCCGCGGCCCCGTGCGATGCTAGGGGCGTGACGGACAGACCGCGCGGCCGGACCTGGCGCCTGCTCGCGACCGAGCCCGCCGAGGGCGCGACCAACATGGCGGTGGACGAGGCCCTCTGGCGCGGGCGCCAGGCGGGCACCTCGCCGCCGACGCTCCGCTTCTTCGCCTGGGCGCCGCCGACGGTCTCGCTCGGCTACGGTCAGCCGCTCGCGGGCGACGTGGACGTCGCGGCGTGCGCAGCACTCGGCGTCGGCCTCGTGCGCCGTCCGACCGGCGGGAGCGCGATCTATCACGACGGCCCCGAGCGCGAGCTGACGTACAGCGTCGCCGCCACCGCCGCGGACCTCGACATCGGCGCCGATCTCCTCGAGACCTACCACTGGATCGGGCGCGCGCTCGCGCGGGGCCTGCGCGCGCTCGGCGCGCCCGTCGAGATGGTGCCGGTCGCGCCCTCGAGCGATCCGACACCGGCCTTCTGCTTCGCGCGGGCCGGCAGCTACGAGCTCGAGATCGGCGGCCGGAAAGTCGTCGGCAGCGCGCAGCGCCGGCAGGGGACCGCGTTTCTCCAGCACGGCGCGGTCCTGCTCGGCGTGGACGCGCCGCGGCTCGCCGCGCTCTTTCCGACGACCGCGGACCCCTGCGCGACGCTGACGACGCTCGAGGCGGCGCTCGGGCGCCGCCCGGGTTTCGACGAGGTCGCGCAGGCGCTCGCCGGCGCGTTCGCGGCCGAGCACGGGCTCGTCCTCGAGCGTGGCGGGCTCTCGGGTGAGGAGGCGGCGCTCGCCGAGGCGCTCGTCGACGAGAAGTACTCGACCGACGCCTGGCTGGCCGGCGCGGCGTGAGCCGCGAGTACCCGGAGCACCCGCGGATCGGCGTCGGCGCCGTCATCCTCGATCAGGGCCGCGTGCTCCTCGTCCGCCGCGGCCGGCCGCCCGGCGTCGGCAAGTGGAGCCTGCCGGGCGGGCTCGTCCGCCTCGGCGAGACGCTGCACGCGGCGGTCGGGCGCGAGGTCGCCGAGGAGTGCGGGCTCACGGTCAGCGTCGTCGGCCTCGCCGGCCTGGTCGAGCGCGTCGTCAGGGACGACGCGGGCCGGGTCCGTTATCATTACGTCCTGGTGGATTACCTGGTGCGTCCGGAAATCGGGAACGCCGTCGCGGGCAGCGACGCCGCCGAGGTGCGCTGGGTCGAGCTTGCGCGCGTGCGCGAGCTCGACGTCACCGAGGGGCTCGTGGACATGATCCGCCGGGCCGAGGCCCTGGAAGGAGAGAGGATCGAGTGAAGGTCGCCATCGCGACCAAGCGGCTGGACGAGGTCGCCGCCGACGCGGTCGTTGCGGGCCTCTACGCCGACGAGAAAACGCTGCCGGACGCGCTCGCGCGGTTCGACCGCGCGGCCGGTGGCCAGGTGCGGCGCGTGCTCGAGGCGGAGCGGTTCAAGGCGAAGGTCGGCGAGGTGACGCATTTGCACGCGAACGGTCGGCGCATCGTCGTCGCCGGGCTCGGCCCCCGGGCGGAGACGACCGCCGAGGTGCTCCGGCGGGCCGCCGCCGCAGCCCTGCGCCGCGCGCGTGACCTCGGCGCGCGCTCCGTCGCCGCCGAGGTGCTCGGCGACCGGCTACCGGCGCGGGAGCGTGCGCAGGCCCTCGCCGAGGGCGCGGTGCTCGGCACCTACGGCTTCGAGCAGTACAAGCACGAGAAGGCCGACCGCGCCGTCACCGACCTCACGGTCACCGAGCCGGACGCCCGGCGCGCGCGCGAGGTCGCCGACGGTGTCCAGCGGGGCGAGACCTTCGGCCGCGCAACGGCACTGGCGCGCGATCTGGTCAACACGCCTGCGAGAGACCTGAGCCCGGCTGCCCTGGCGCGCGCGGCCGTTCGGCTCGCGCGGGAGCGGCGGCTGGCGATCCGCGTCTTCGACCGCGCCGCGTGCCGCCGCCTCGGCATGGGCGCGTTCCTCGGCGTCGCCTCGGGAAGTGCCGAGCCGCCCCGGTTCATCCACCTGCGCTACACCCCGGACGGTCGGACGGTGGGCCGGGCCAGCAGACGTATCGCGCTCATCGGCAAGGGCATCACGTTCGACTCGGGCGGCCTCGACCTCAAGACGTCGGAGGGCATGCTCCGGATGAAGTACGACATGTCGGGCGCCGCGGCGGTGCTCGGCGTCATGGGGGCCTTGCCCGCGCTCCGGCCCGGCGTCGAGGTGCACGGCCTCATCGCCGCCACCGAGAACATGCCGTCGGGCTCGGCGATACGCCCGGGCGACGTGC
Source organism: Candidatus Rokubacteria bacterium RIFCSPLOWO2_02_FULL_72_37 (assembly GCA_001790315.1). Classification (GTDB taxonomy): domain Bacteria; phylum Methylomirabilota; class Methylomirabilia; order Rokubacteriales; family CSP1-6; genus GWA2-73-35. The sequence goes on from MGCE01000147.1 coordinate 2,785, forward strand.
TGCGCGCCATGAACGGCACGACGATCGAGGTCGGGAACACCGACGCCGAGGGGCGGCTCACGCTTGCCGACGCGCTCTGCTACGCGGTGAGGCGCGTCGCGCCCGACGAGATCGTCGACGTGGCGACGCTCACCGGCGCGTGCGTCGTGGCGCTGGGCCCGCTCTGCGCAGGGCTCCTGGCGAGCGACCAGCCGCTCGCCGGCCGGCTGCTGCGCGCCGCCGAGAGGGCGGGGGAGCTCGTCTGGCAGCTGCCTCTCATCGACGAGTACAAGGAGCACCTCAAGAGCGAGGTCGCCGACCTCAACAACGTCGGGCCGCGCGGCGGCGGCGCCATCACCGCGGGCCTGTTCCTCAAGGAGTTCGCCGGCGCCACGCCGTGGGCGCACCTGGACATCGCCGGCCCCGCGTTCACCGAGAAGGATCTCCCGCTCGCGCCGAAGGGCGCGACGGGCGTCGCCGTCCGCACGCTGCTGACGTACCTGACGACCGAGTGAATGCTCCGTTCTCGCGGCCGCGTCGACCTGCACACGCACACGACGGCTTCCGACGGCAGGCTCACGCCCCGGGAGCTGGTACGCCTGGCGGTCCGGCACGGCGTGCGCGTGCTCGCCGTCACCGACCACGACTCGACCGACGGACTGCCCGAGGCGTTGGACGAGGCGGCCCGGCACTCGCCGCTCGAGATCGTGCCCGGGCTCGAGATCAACTGTGACGTGCCCGGCGCCGAGGTTCACGTGCTCGGCTACCTCATCGACTGGGACGCCCCGTGGTTCCACGAGTTCTTGCGCGAGCAGCGCGCCGAGCGGCGCCTGCGGATCGCACGGATCGCGGCTCGGCTCGCCGAGCTGGGCATGCCGATCGACGTGGACGCGGTCTTCGCCCTCGTCGGGGAGGGCTCCGCCGGCCGGCCCCACGTCGCCCGGGTGATGGTCGAGTGCGGCTATGTGAGGTCGGTTCGCGAGGCGTTCGACCGCTACCTGCGCGCCGGCGGATCCGCGCACGTCCCGCGCCGCCGGCTCACGCCCGTCGAGGCCGTCGACGTCATCCGGCGCGCCCGTGGCGTCCCGGTGCTCGCGCACCCCGGCCTCGCCGGCCGGGACGATCTGGTTCCGGAGCTGGCCGCGGCGGGGCTCCAGGGCATCGAGTGCTACTACCCGGAGCACTCGACGGCGCAGACCGCGCACTATCGCGCGCTCTGCCGCGAGCGTGGCCTGATCGCGACGGGCGGCTCGGACTTCCACGGCCCGCTCACCGGCCGCACGAACCCTCCCGGGAGCCCGGCGGTTCCACCGGAGGTCTGGGACGCGCTGAGGGAGCGCGCCGCGCTGTGCTGGAGCTGACGGTTCAGATCTTCGGCTTCAAGGACTGCCAGGACACGCGCAAGGCGCTCCGCTTCTTCGCGGAGCGGCGAATCGCGGTCCACTTCGTGGACCTCCGGGAGCGCCCGGCCGCGCGCGGTGAGCTCCGGCGCTTCGCCGAGCGCCTCGGCGCCGCCGCCGTGATCGACCGGGGCGGCCAGCGCTTCCGCGCCCTCGGCCTGCACGTGGCGGGCGACTCGCCCGAGCGTCTCCTCGAGCGCGCGCTCGTCGAGCCCCGGCTGCTCCGGACGCCGCTCGTGCGCGCGGGGTCGCGGGTGGCGGTCGGCCCTGCTCCCGCGGAGTGGCAGGCATGGGTGGACGCCGCGCAGCGGGCCGGGACGCCATGACGCCCCGTCCGTTCACGCTCCACGTGTCCGACGCGGTGCTCGACGACCTCCGGGCGCGCCTCGAGCGGGTGCGCTGGCCCGACGAGCCGCCGGATGCGGGCTGGCGGTTCGGCACGAGCCTCGCCTACATGCAGGAGCTCGTGGAGTACTGGCGAACGCGGTACGACTGGCGCGTGCACGAGGCGCGGCTGAACCGGCTGCGACAGTTCACGGTCGCGGTCGGCGGGCACGACGTTCACTTCATCCATGAGCCGGGTGTGGGACCGCATCCACTGCCGCTCCTGCTGTCTCACGGCTGGCCCGGCTCGATCGTGGAGTTCGAGCGACTGATCCCGCTCCTCACGGACCCCGGCCGCTTCGGCGGTGATCCGGCCGATGCGTTCAGCGTCGTCGCGCCGTCGCTGCCCGGCTACACGCTGTCGTTCCGGCCCGGACAGCCGCGCTTCGGCGTCGAGGAGATCGCCGACGTCTTCGCCGAGCTGATGACCGACGTCCTCGGCTATCGGCGCTTCGCCGCGCAGGGCGGCGACTGGGGGGCGTTCGTCACCTCGCGGCTGGCCTACGCGCACGCGCAGCGCCTCGTCGGCATCCACCTGAACCTCCTCGCCCTGCGCCGGGACGTGACCGCGACCGCCGCGCCGACCGAGGAGGAGCGCCGCTATCTCGACCAGCTCCGTCACTGGCAGCGGGAGGAGACGGGCTACCAGTGGATCCAGGGCACCAAGCCCCAGACGCTCGCTTACGGCCTCACCGACTCGCCGGCGGGGCTCGCGGCGTGGATCGTCGAGAAGTTTCGGACCTGGAGCGACTGCCGCGGACAGGTCGAGCGGCGCTTCTCGAAGGACACGCTGCTCACCAACGTGATGCTCTACTGGGTCACGGGCGCGATCGGCTCGTCCTTCTGGCCCTACTACGCCCGCGTTCACCGGCCGTGGCCGATTCCCGAGGGACAGCGCGTGACGGTCCCGACGGCGTACGCGGCCTTCCCCTGCGAGATCCTGCTCCCGCCCCGGGCGTGGGCCGAGCGGATGTACGACATCCGCCGCTGGACGGTGATGCCCGCAGGCGGCCACTTCGCGGCCCTCGAGGAGCCCGAGGCGCTCGCGGCCGACGTCCGCGCGTTCTTCCGGGACCTCAGGGAACCCTGAGACCCGGCTCCCAGGGTGATCCCCGCCGCGCTCAGGAGAGCGTGAGGACCACCGCAGCCCGCTGCCCCGCCGTGCTGGCGTAGCAGGACTTGATGTTCTTGCGGGCGCCGGCGAGCTTGGCGGCGACGCGGCCGAGGGCGCCGGGCTTGTTCGTGAGCCGCACCAGGAGCGCGCGCTCCTTCTGGACACGGTAGCCGGCCTTCGTCAGGACCCGCGCGGCCCGCGTCGGGTCGCTCACGACCATCCGGACGCGCGTGGTGCCGCGAGCCTCGGGCGCGCAGATCGCAACGATGTTCACGCGCGCGTCGGCGAGTGTCCGGCAGACCTTCGCGAGGACGCCCGGCCGCGACTTCAGGGGGAGGACGAGCTGCGTGGTCTTGGTCATGAGGATCCTCCTCGTGGGTGCATCGGCCCGATCATAGCTCGTTTCGCGTCCAGACGTTGCGGCAGCGGGTCTCGGTCACGAAGCACGCGGTGGCCACGGCGGCGACCGCGAGCGCGAGGCAGACGCCGAATGCGGCCTCCCACGCCGCCGGGGGATAGACGCGCGCCCCCGCGACCGCGAGCCCGCTCCACCTGGCGTCCAGGATCGCGCCCGTGACCCACTGGAGGAGCGCGATGCCGAGGAAGATGGGCAGGTTGCAGAAGCCGACGGCGATGCCGACGCGCGCCGGATCGTTCACCTCGCGAACGCAGCTCCAGATCAGCACGAGGCCCGCGGACGTGAGCCCCATCAGCAAGAAGAAGGGCGCCAGCAGCGACACCGGCACCCGCAGGCCTGGCACGGCGAGGGGTATCCAGCAGAGGGCGTAGATTGCGGCGAACGCCAGCATCGGCAGGCGCCGGAGGCCGAGCCAGCGGTCCGAGAGCCAGCCGACGAGCGGCGCGCCGACGCCCATGCCGATCGCGATCATCGAGGCGAGCGTGGCCGCGTCCACGCGGCCGAGGCCATAGACCTGCGTCAGGTAGGGGACGCCCCAGAGTCCGAGGAACGTGATCTGCGTGGTGTAGACGCCGCCCGCGGTAAGAATCGGTGGCCACGAGCGCGGGTTCCCCACGATCCCGGGCACCCCGCGCACGACCTCGCGCAGCGTCGGCGCCGCGGGACCCGTACGCTCGGGGTTGACCGCGGGGAGCCCCATCGCCTCGGGCCGATCGCGCACGAGCGTCGCCGCCGCGGCCGCGAGGGCGAGGGTGACGCCGCCGATGACGACGAACGTCGCCCGCCAGCCCACGGCGCCCACGAGGAGCGCGAGAGGCGTCGCGGCGACGAGCGCGCCGAGGTTGCCGACGGTCTGTGTCCAGCCCGAGATCGTCGCGAACTCGTTCGGACGGAACCAGGCCGAGGCCAGGGCGAGCCAGGCGATCAGCATGACGGAGGCGCCGAGCCCGACCAGGAGCCGGCCGGCGAACGCGACCGAGAACGACGGCGCCACGCCGAAGAGCACGGCACCGAGCCCCATCGTCCCGCCGCCGAGCGCGATCGTCCAGCGCGGTCCCAGGGTGTCGGCGAGCGAGCCCGCGACGAGCGCCATCACGGCGAACACGTACGGGTAGACGGCCGAGAGGTTGCCCAGCGACGCGGCCGAGATCGCGAACGCGCGCATGAGGTCCGTCGCCACGACCGCAGGCGCGACGCGGTGCAGCCACGAGAAGACGTAGAGCGAGGCGGGCACGAGGAGCATCATCCAGCGCGCGGCGCGGAGGCTCACGCGCGCGCGGGCGCGTAGGCCGGGAAGACCCGACGAACGATGTCGGCGTCGTTGATCGCGAGCATGCCGGCCACGAGGCGGCGGGCCGCGCCACGCACCGCGACGAAGGTGATACGCCCCGAGGCGACACGCGCGCCCGCGGAGTCGTACGCGGCGACCTCCGTGTCCCAGTAACGCCGGTCGTCGGGGCGCGGCCGCGCGGACGCACGGCGGCCGGCCACCGTGATCGGCGTGCCGAACGGGACGCGGCGGTGCAGCGTGACGTCCAGCACGGTGGTCATGCCGGACTCCCCCGTCGCGAGCGCGCCCAACCAGAACGCGGCTTCGTCGAGCAACGTGGTCAGCGCGGCCGGCGCGAGCGCATCGTCGGCGTCCCTGAACGGCTCCCGCGGCGTCCACGCGCCCGAGACCGTCGTTTCGTCGAACGCGAGCTGGACCTGCAGGCCGAGCGGATTGTCGGTGCCGCACGCGAAACACGCGCGCGAGATCGGCAGCCGATGGCCGTCCGCAGCGTGCGCCGCCGGCTGCGCCGCGTGCGCGAGGTCGTCGGTGGCGCGCGCGGCCGCCACACGGCCGTCGACGAGGACCGAGCCGTCCTCGCCGCGGAGCGCGAACACGTGGGCGTTTCCCTCGCGGCCGTGCGCGAGCGCGAGGGGGACGCCGAGCGGCACCCGCCTCCTGTAGGTCCCACCGACCGCGCGCGTTCCCGCGACGCTCGCGACGGCGTCGAAAACGGCGAGCACGGACCCGCCGTGCGCGGTGTCGGGGAGGCCCTGGAGCGCGGGATCGAGCGTGACGAGCTGTTCGCCGGCGCGGTCGTCGAAGGACCGCTTCAGCACCGAGGCTATGGTCACCATGCGATAATCGATTGTGCCGTCCATTCTAGCCGACAACCCGTTCCTGCGGGCGACCGTCACCAACTTCTTCTTCTTCTCCAGCCTCAACGCCTTCATCCTCCTGCCGCTCCACATCCACGAGCGGGGCGGGACCGAGATCGAGATCGGTGTGGTGATGGGCCTCTACAACGCCGTCGGCATCGTCTGCCAGCCGCTGATCGGTCCGTGGATCGACGCGATCGGCCGTCGGCCGTTCATGTTCGCGGGGGTGGGCCTCGTCGGCGGGTCGGCGCTCCTGGCCGCGGCGGTGCCGGCGATTCCTGCGCTCGCGCTCGTGCGCGTCATGCAGGGCCTGGGCTTCTCCGCGTTCTTCGTCGCGAACTACTCGTACGTGATCGACCTGGTCCCGCCCGACCGGCGCGGCTGGGCGCTCGGCATCTACGGCGTGTCCGGGCTCGCGGCGACCGCGATCGCGCCGCTCGTCGGCGAGTGGGTGGTCCGCGGTCTCGGCTTCCGGCCGCTGTTCCTGCTCGCGGCCCTCCTGGCGGGGGTCGCCTGGGTGCTCGTCGGACGGCTCCCGGGCGGCCGGCGCGACGCGCCGCCACCGGTGCGTGCGTCGGTCTGGGAGAGCGGCGGCCTCGCCGAGCTCTGGCGCCGCCCGATGGCGGTCACGCTCTTCTTCGGCCTCGGCGGGGGCACGATCTGGGTGTTCCTGCCGACCTTCGCCGAGAGCCTCGGGGTGCGGACGCTGGCGCTCTTCTACACGGCGTACGCGACGGCGGCGATCGGCGTGCGCGTCTTCGGCGGGCGCCTCCTCGACACGCTCGGCCGGGCCGCCGTCATCGTGCCGTCGATGTTCGTGCAGACCATCGGCACGGCGCTGCTCGCGATGCTCGCGCTGCTCGTCGACCGCTCGGGCTCGACGCCGGTCCTCACGGTCCTGTTCCTCGCCGGCCTCCTGTCGGGCGGTGCGCACGGCTTCCTGTATCCCGGACTCGCGGCGCTGGTCACCGACGAGACGCCGGAGACGCGTCGCGGCGTGGTGGTCGGGCTGTTCAGCGCCGTGTTCCTGGTCGGACAGACGGGCGGTGCGCTCGTGTTCGGGTACGTCACGCACGCCGTGGGCTACGCCGCCACGTGGAGCCTGCTCACGGCGCTGCTGCTCGCTGGCGCCGGGCTCAGCCTGCGGCTCGCGCCGGGCCGGACCGGGTAGCCGCGCTATACTGGGCTGACGCCGTCGACCGGGGGAGCGGACATGAGGAGGAAGGTACGCGTCGTGGCGATCGTGCTGTGGACCGTCGCCCTGCTGGGCGTGCCGGGGCAGGGGCATCTGGCGCCCGAGCCGAAGGACGCCAAGCCGCCGCGCGCCAGCGGCGCGCAAGAGGTCGAGGTGATCGCCGTGGTGACGGACCAGACCACGGGCCAGCCCACGGTCATGCTCCAGGGGAAGCGGGACCGACGCCTGTTCTCGATGGCGATCGATCCCGCGCAGATGGTGGCGATCGCCGTGCCGCTCCAGGGCATCACCCCCCCGCGGCCGCTCACGCACGATCTCTTCCTCACGCTCTTCGGACGATTGAAAGTCACGCTCGTGCGGGCCGTGATCACCGACCTCCGCGACGACGTGTACTACGCCACGGTCTACCTCAGGGCCGGCGGCACGGAGCTCGAGCTCGACGCACGCCCTTCCGACGCGATCGCGCTCGCGATCCGCGCGAAGGTCCCCGTGCTGGTCGAGGAGCGTGTGTTCGACAAGGGGGGCGGGGGGGATGTGCGCCCGCGCCGGCCGAGCATCTGACGCGATGGCGGATACCGAGCGCAACGACCAGGAGTGGGCGATCCAGCGGCGGCTGGAGGACGTCTTCGCGAAGCTCGGAGAGAAGTTCGGCGATCTGACGGGGCGGGTGGAGACGACGATCCGCCCGACGGTGACGCTCGACGACGTCGGCGGGCTCCGCGAGGCCAAGGCGGGGCTCAAGGGCTTCTCCCTGGCCCTGACGAACCCGGACCTCTACACGAAATGGGGCATCGCGCCGCCCAAGGGCGTGCTGCTGTACGGTCCCCCGGGCACCGGGAAGGCGAAGCTCGCGCAGGCGCTGGCCACGGCGTCGGGCGCGATCTTCTACCACCTGAAGCTCACGAACCTCACGTCCAAGTTCGGGGCGAACACGGGCGAACTGCTGCAGGAGATCCTCCGGATCGCGATGGCGGAGGGCAAGGCCGTCCTCTTCCTCGACGAGGCCGAGGCGCTCTCTCTCGAGCATCTGCTGCCGCCGCCGCAGGCGCGCGAGGCGAGCGCGCGGCTCGTGGCCGCCCTCTGCGAGAAGCTCGACGCGGTCGACGCCTCCGCGCGCGTGCTCGTCATCGCGGCCACGACCCGCACGGACGCGATCGATCCGGCGCTGGTGGCGCCGGGCCGGCTCGATCACCTGGTCGAGGTCGCGCTGCCCGACCCGGACGGCCAGCGGGAGATCCTCGAGCTGATCCGCGCGCGCACGGAGAAGAACGCCGGGCGGACGCTGTTCGAGTCGATCGACTACCGCAAGGTGTTGCCGGTCATGGGGGGCATGAGCGGCGCGGACATCTCGGTGATCGTCCGACGCGCCATCGAGGCCAAGGTGCACCGGGCGGCCGAGACGGGTGAGGCGTCGCTCGTCACCACGGACAACCTCCTGGACGCCATCGACGGGTACAAGGGGGTGCGCGGCATCGTCGAGAAGATCCGCTACGGGCAATACCTCTGAGATGATCGTCTCCACCCCCCTGCGCGTCCGCTACAAGGACACGGACTGCATGAAGGTCGTCTACTACGGCAACTACCTCACGTATTTCGAGGTGGGCCGGGTGGAGTACCTCCGACAGCACGGGTACCCCATGTCGGAAGTGGACCAGAAGGTCCACCTGCCGGTGGTCGAGGCGGGCATCCGGTTCGTGAAACCCGCGCGACTCGACGATCTCCTCGAGGTCCGCTGCTGGATCGACGAGCGCCGACGGGCGAGCTTCCGCTTCGCGTACGAGATCCGGAACGACGCCGGAGAAAAGGTCGCGACGGGCTGGACGCGGCACGCCTGCCTGGACCCGGTCACCAGCACCATGATCGTGCTGCCTGCCTGGTTGCAGGAGATCATGCCGGTAGTACCCGCGACGTAGCCGGTCGTTGTATACTCCGTGACTGACCTCGAATGATCGAAGTCCAGGGACTGACCAAGCAGTACGGCCCGGTCACCGCGATCCGCGACGTCTCGTTCAGCGTCGCGCCGGGCGAGATCGTCGGCTTTCTCGGGCCGAACGGCGCCGGGAAGTCGACGGCGATGCGCATCCTCTCCTGCTTCATGCCGGCCACCAGCGGGACCGCCCGCGTCGCGGGCTACGACGTCTTCACGCAATCCATGCAGGTGCGGCGGCGAATCGGCTACCTGCCGGAGAGCGTGCCCCTCTACACCGACATGCGCGTGGCGCCGTACCTGGACTTCGTCGCCGAGGTCAAGGGCGTGGCACGCGGCGAGCGCCGGCGCCGCGTCGCGGACGTCATGGACCGCTGCATGATCGCCGACGTCCAGAACCGGCTGATCGGCCAGCTGTCGAAGGGCTACCGGCAGCGCGTCGGGCTGGCCCAGGCGCTCGTCAGCGATCCGGAGGTGCTCATCCTCGACGAGCCCACGATCGGGCTCGACCCGCGCCAGATCACCGAGATCCGCTCGCTCATCAGGGCGCTCGCGGGCCGGCACACCGTGATCCTCTCGACGCACATCCTGCCCGAGGTGTCGATGGTGTGCGGCGGGGTCGTGATCATCAACAAGGGGGCGATCGTCGCCCAGGGCCCGATCGACACACTCGTGGAGCAGTTCTTTCCGACGGCGCGCGTCGAGGTGGAGATCGTCGGGCCGCCCCCGGCGGTGCGCGAGATGATCCGCGCGATTCCCGGCGTGGTGTCCGTCCACGACGAGGCGACCACGAACGGCGCCGGCCGCTACGTCGTCGAGTCCGCGCGCGAACGCGACGTCCGGGCGGAGATCTCCCGCCTCGCGGCCCAGCAGCAGTGGAGCCTGCTCGAGCTCAAGCGCGTCGGCACGACGCTCGAGGAGGTCTTCATCCGGATCGTCGCGGGCGAAGAGGCGTCGGCCGTGGCCGGGGGCGAGGTGGCACCGTGAAAGTCTGGCCGATCTTCAAGAAGGAGATGCGACTGTACTTCACGTCGCCGGTCGCGTACGTGGTCGTCATGATCTTCCTGCTCATCGCCGGGTACTTCTTCTACAGCATCTTCGCGTTCTTCACGCTCGCGTCCATGCAATCGGCGATGAATCCGGCGATGGCCCGTGACCTGAACGTGACCGACAGCGTGATGCGGCCGCTCTTCTCGAACGTCAGCGTGATCCTCCTGCTGCTGCTGCCGTTGCTCACGATGCGACTCTTCGCCGAGGAGCGACGCTCGGGCACGATCGAGCTGCTGCTGACGTTCCCGGTGCGGGATGGCGCCGTGCTGATCGGGAAGTACCTGGCGGCCTTCGCGCTGTACGCGGTCATGCTCGGACTCACGGTGCTGTACCCGGGGATCGTGGCCTATTTCGCGCGCCTCGAGACGGGGCCCGTGTTCACGGGCTACCTGGGCCTGCTCCTCATGGGCGCGGCCTTCATCGCCGTCGGCATCTTCACGTCGTCTCTGACCGAAAACCAGATCGTCGCGGCGATCACGACCTTCGGGACCCTGCTGATCTTCTGGATCCTCGGCTGGAGCGCCGACTACGCCGGCGGTGCCGTGGGCCGGGTGCTGCAGCACCTGTCGATCCTCGAGCACAACGAGAGCTTCGCGAAGGGCGTCCTCGACACGAAGGACATCATCTACTACCTGAACTTCACGATCCTGGCGCTCTTTCTCGCGCTGCGCTCGCTCGAAGCCCGGCGGTGGAAGGGATGATCCGCAAGATCCTCGACTGGAGCGGCTACGTCGGGCTGGCCGTGCTGGCGGTGGCCGTGGTCCTGCCGTTCGCGCGCCCGGCCTGGGCGGCGCAGCGCGGTTGGGTCCTGCTCGCCGGCCTCCTGCTCGTCGGGGCCTCGCTCCTGGCGCGCGTCGGCGAATTGCGGGGCGCGATCGGCGGCCGTACGCTCCGTTATGGAGTCAACACCGCGGTCACGGTCGTGCTGTTGCTCGGCGTGATCGGCGTCGTCGAGGGGCTCTCGTACCGGCACAACTGGCGCTGGGACCTCACCGAGAACCTGCGACACAGCCTCGCGCCGCAGACCGTCCAGCTCCTCGGAAGCCTCAAGACGGACGTGAGCGCGGTCGCGTTCTTCCGCAGCGATCAGCCGGGCAAACGCGTGGCGGAAGACCTGTTGAAGCAGTACGCGCGCTTCGCCAAGGGCCGGCTCACCTGGCGGGTCGTGGACCCCGACCGCGAGCCGGGTCTCGCGCGGCGGTACGGTGTCGAATCCTACGGCACCGTGGTCCTCGAGACGAAGGCGAAGTCCGAGAAGGTGCTCGACGCCGACGAGGAAAAGCTCACCAATGCGCTCGTGAAGGTCACGCGCGAGGGCAAGCGCGTGGTCTACGTCGTCCAGGGGCACGGCGAGCGCGAGCTCACGAACTCCGAGAAGCCGGGCTTCACCGAGGCGAAGGCCGCGATGGAGAAGGCGAACTACGAGGTGAAGCCCCTGGTGCTGGCGCGCGCCGGCAAAGTGCCGGCCGACGCGGCTCTGGTGATCGTGCCGGGGCCCCGCACCGACCCGTTCCAGCCCGAGCTCGAGGCCCTCGACACCTACGTTCGCGCCAGCGGCAAGCTCCTCGTCATGGCCGATCCGTTCCAGAGCGAGGGGCTCCGCGCCTATGTCGCCCGGTACGGTGTCGACCTGGGGCAGGACCTCGTCGTCGAGGAGAACCCGATCGGGCGTCTCTTCGGCATCGGTCCGGAGGTTCCGATCGTCCAGCAATACGAGGGGCACCCGATCACGCGCGAGATGGGCGGGGTGAGCACGCTCTTCCCGCTGACCCGCTCGCTCGCCGCCGCGAAGACGCCGCCCAAGGGCGTCGCGGTGGCGGCGCTCGCGCGGACGAGCCCGCAGAGCTGGGGCGAGACCGACCGGGCGGGGCTCGAGCGGGGCACCGCGCGGCCCGATGCCCAGGATCCGAAGGGCCCGCTCGCGGTCGCGATGGTGGCGACGCTGGACAAGGCCCGGATCGTCGTGTACGGGACGTCGAACCTGGCCGCCAACCAGTTCCTCAACCTCCAGGGCAACCGTGACTTCTTCCTCAACACCGTGAGTTGGCTCGCCGAGGAGGAGGATCAGATCGCGATCCGGCCCCGGACGGCGAATCCGACGCCGGTCTTCATGAACTCCCAGCAGGCCCAGATGGTGTTCTTGTTGCCCGTCGTGATCCTGCCCGCCATCGCGCTCGTGGGCGGGGTCGCCGCTGTCCTCCGCCGTCGCGCCGCGAAGTAGGTCGCCGATGCGCTGGCAGACGACCGCGCTCCTGGCCGTGATCCTCATCGCGCTCGGCGCCTTCTACTACGTCTACGAGGTGCGGCTCGGGCCCGAGCGCGAGCGCGCCGAGGCGCGCAAGGGACGGGTGTTCTCGGCGGATCTCGCGGACGTCGCCGAGCTCGAGCTCAAGCGGGCCAACGACACGGTGCGGGCCAGGCGCGAGAAGGACGGTTGGCACCTGCAGGCGCCCGTCACCGCCCGCGGCGACGGGGGCAAGATCGAGGAGACGCTGACCACGATCGTCACGGCGCGGAGCGACCGCGAGATCGCCGCGACGCCAGCGAATCTCGCCGAGTTCGGCCTGGACAGGCCCGCCGTCGAGGTGATGCTCCGGCTCAAGGATGGCCGACAGCTGGGTCTCGTGCTGGGCGCGAAGAATCCGACCGGGGTGTGGGTCTACGCCCGCGAGGCGGGAAAGCCGGCGGTGTTCGTCGTCTCCGACAACGTCCTGCGCGACGCGACGCGCCCCGTCGCCGACTTCCGCGACAAGACCGTGCTCGCCTTCGATCAGCGCGCCGTCACGGGCTTCGAGATCGTCCTGCCCGAGGAGACGCTCGCGGTGGAGCAGGTCGACGCCCGCTGGAGACTCGTCCGACCGCGCGCTCTCCCCGCCGACGCCGACACGGTGCGCGAGTTCCTGGACAAGCTCGACGGCGCCCGCGTCGCGGAGTTCGTCGCGGAGACGCCGAAGTCCCTGCAGCCATTCGGGCTGGATCGGCCCGTACGGCTCACGCTGCACACCGGGCGCGACAAGGAGCGGACGAGCCGGACCCTGCTCCTCGGGCGGGCGGATCGCGACAAGAAGGGCGTCTATGCGATGCGGCCGGGTGAGCCCTCGCTGCTCCTCCTGCCCGAGGCGGTCTGGGCCGCCGTGCCGAAGAACGTCGCGGTGCTGCGTGACCGGGTCGTGATCGCGTTCGAGCGCGACAAGGTCACGCGGCTCGACATCGAGAGCGCGAGGGGCCGGGTCACGGTCACGCGTGAGAAGAACCAATGGCGGATCGTCGCCCCCGAGGCCGTGCCCGCGGACCAGGTGGAGGTGGGCGCCGTGCTGTTCAAGCTCCGCGAGCTGCGCGCACAGGGTTTCCTGACGGACGATGCCTCCGGGATCCCGCGCTATCTCGGGAAGCCCGCCGTGCGGCTCACGCTGACCGAGGAGGGCGGTCGGGCCCAGACGCTCCTGCTCGCGCCCTCCACGGACCGGCGCGGCGGGGCGCAGAGCGTCTATGCCGCCCTGGACGACCGCGGTCCCGTCGTGCTGGTGGAGGCCAAGGCGCTCGAGGAGCTCGGCCGCTCGGTCACGGACCTGCGCGACCGTACCCTGCTCTCGGGGCTCGAGCCGAGGGACGTCAAGCGCGTGCGGCTCGCGGCGGGCGGCACCGCCGTCGTCGTCGAGCGCAGCGGGGACTTCGCCTGGCGGTTCGTCGAGGGGGCGTCCGGGGCCGCGAAGGCGGCGAGCGTCGAGAACCTGCTCTTCGCGCTCCGCGCGCTCAAGTGGAAGGAGGTCGCAGCCCCGAAGGGCGAGGACCCCGCCCGGTTTGGTCTCGACGCGCCGATCTTCGAGGCGACGCTGCTCCGTGCCGACGGCTCGACGCTCGCCACGGTCGCCGTCGGCAAGCGCGAAGGCGAGCGGGCGTGGGTCCGGACGACGGCGGGCCCGGCGATCTACGCCGTGGACGCCAAGCAGCTCGGCGAGCTGCCGAAGCTCCCGGACGACCTCAAGGGCTGACGCGCGCGCGAGAAGCCGTCAGGCGACGAGGCCGATCTCGCGGTAACGGGGCTCGATGCGCGGCGAGATCAGACCGAGCCGCACGAGGCGCGGCAGGAGGTTGTCCTGGAAGAATCCGGGGACCGATTCTAGCGCAGTCGACGGGGGTGGGGTACGATGAGCCTCGTGGCGGAGGACACGATCTATCTCAAACAGCTCGAGCTGGGGCCGATGCAGAACTTCGTCTACCTCGTCGGCGATCCGGTCGCGCGGG
>MGCE01000148.1 GCA_001790315.1 Candidatus Rokubacteria bacterium RIFCSPLOWO2_02_FULL_72_37
ATCGTGGCGGTGGACGGCAAGCCCGTGAAGTCCGAGGACGACCTGCGCGACGTGTTCGAGGCGGCCGGGGTCGGGAAGACGGTCACCCTGACGGTGATCCGCGACGGCGCCCGCCGCGAGGTCCGGGTGCCGCTCGTCCAGGTGGAGTAGACCCGCCGTTTGCGGTACGAATCTGCTCTGCTCGCACTAGTTCGAGGGGATCTCGCACGATTTTTGACTCTCTGGACCTGGGCCATCTGGCGTATATAGCCGGAAGGGGATGACGCGCGGTCTTCATGCTTCCGCCAAGGAGGGTGCCGTGACCGACAAACCTACCACGCTCACCGTGAGGCGGTCCGAGGCGTGTCCGTTCCTGGTCCCCGTGACGGCCGACCGGCTGTGGCTCTATCCGGTTTCCGCGTACTGCCGCCGGCCGCCGCGCAGGGTGCGCGTCCCGGCGCCCTCCACCCTCGAGCGTGTCTGCTCGAGCCCGGAGTATCGCGAGTGCGTCGGCTACCGTGCCAGCACGCTGCGGTGCTCCCGGCAAGCGGATGTCGTCGCGCGCCTCTGGGGTGGCGCTCCGAGCCGGACGACCGCGCGGAGGCATCTCGAGCTCTCCTAGCCTGCGCGTTCGACGGCGGCGCCGCGGTCGCCCCCGGGTTGCATCTTCGGCTGCGATCTGACACGATCGACGCACCGATGCCCTGCACGCGCCCGCTCCGATTGCGCCGGTGAGGCTGGGCGGGCCGCACACTCTCCCGGTCGCGATGTTCTGCGGCTCGTTCGCCTGGTCCTTCGTGTACGTGAGCCTCCCGTTCCACATCCAGACGATCACGACGCTCGACGCGACCGCCACGCTCCGGTGGACCGGATGGATCCTCGGGATCTCGCCGCTCGTCACCGTGGTGACCGCGCCCCTCTGGGGGCGCATCGGCGAGCGCCTCGACCCCAAGGCCTGCTACGTGTCCACCCAGGCGTTCCAGGGGCTCGCGTTCTTCGGCATGGCGTTGGCCCGCACGCTGCCGGAACTGTTCGCCTCGCGGCTCGTCCTCGGCGTGATGGGCGCGGCGTCGACGTTCGCCTTCATCAGTGCAGGGCGGTCGGCGGATCCGACCGAGGTGCGTCGCCAAGTCGCCGCGATCCAGTCGGGCATGACGATCGGGCAGGTGATCGGCCCGCTCGCCGGCGCGATCGCGGCCGCACGCCTCGGCTTCCGGGCCTCGTTCGTGCTGGGCGGCCTGATCCTCCTCGGCTGCGGGGTGCTCGTCCAGTGGAGCGGGCTGCCGGCGCCGGACGTCGTCGAGCCGCGTGCGAGCCGGGGCCCGTCGCATCTGCGCGAGGTGGCGGCGGTCGCCCTGCTCGTGCTCGGCGGCTCCACGCAGGTCTTCTTCCTGACCTCGGTCCTGCCGCAGGTGCTGCCCGACCTCGGCGTGGCGTCCGCCCGGACGCTCGAGATCGGCGGCCTCCTCATCTTCGTCTCGGGCGCGGCGGCGGCGCTCGGCGCGCTCGTGACCAACCGGCTCGCCGAGCTCCTCCCCGAGCGGCGGCTGATCCCGGGGTTGCTCTTGGCCTCGTCCGTGTTCCTCGGGCTGCTGGGCGTGGTCGGCTCGGTGTGGACCTACGGGGTGCTGCGCTTCTTCCAGGTGCTCTGCATCGCCCCGGTCTTCCCGCTGGTGGTCGCACGCCTCGCCCAGCGCGCCGGGGGCGCCGCGATCGGCGTGATCAACTCGGCGCGGATCGGTGCGGCGTTCGTGGGCCCGGTCGTCGCCACGACCCTGCTCACGTGGGCACCGACGCAGGCGCTCTACCTCGTGCTGGCCGCGATCGGCGTGGCCTGCCTGCCGCTCGCGGCGATGGCGCGCGCGGGGAGCCGGGCGTGAGCGCGCGGCCGCTCGTCGACGTCCGGATCGACGGGCTCGCCACGCGTGGCGGCGGGCCGCCCGGCGTGCACGACGTCTCGGTGCACGTCCGCTACGGCGAGTTCTTCACCGTGCTCGGTCCGCCGAAATCCGGCAAGTCAGACGTGCTCCACGCCGTTGCGGGCTTCCTGCCGATGACCGCCGGTCGCGTCCTCGTGGACGGCCACGACATCTCCCGTGTGCGGCCCGCCGGGCGCGGCATCGGCTACGTCTTCCAGGACGGCGCGCTCTGGGCGCACCTCACGGTCGGCGCCCACGTCGCGTTCGGTCTGGAGCAGCAGGGGCTCGCGCGCGCGGAGATCGACCGCAAGGTCGCGACCGTGCTGGGGCGCCTGGGCCTGGCCGGCCTCGAAGCGCGCCGGCCCGGCGCACTCACGATCGAGCAACGGCGCCGCCTCGCGCTCGCGCGCGCGCTGGCCGTCGAGCCGCGGGTGCTCCTGCTCGACGAGCCGCTCGCCAACATCGATCCCGTGGCGCGGAAGGCGCTGCGGCTCGAGCTCGCGAAACTCCACCGCGACCTGGCCGTCACGACGATCCACGCGACACGCAACGCGGCGGACGCGCTCGCGCTCTCCGACCGGCTGGCCGTGATGGAGGGCGGCCGGGTGCTGCAGGTCGGCGACCCCGACGAGCTCTACCATCGGCCCTCGAGCCGCGCGGTCGCCGAAGCGCTCGGGCCGGCGAACTTCCTGCCTGTGCGGGTCGTCGAGGTGCGCGACCTGGGCGTGGTCGTCGAGACGCAGGGCGGCCACCGGGTTCCCGTCGCGGGCATCGGTGCGTTCCGCGAGGGGAGCCGGGGGCTCCTGGTGCTGCGGCCGGAGACGCTGTCCATCACCGAGGCCGCGATGGCGCGGGGCCCCGGCATTCCAGGGCGCGTGGCGCTCCGCGTGTTCGAAGGCGCGCGTCACATCTACGAGATCGAGATCGGCGCCGACCTGCCCGTTCGCGTCGAGGTGCCCTCGACCGGCGACACGCGCATCTTCAGGCTCGACGATCGCGTGCGCATCGAGGTCTCGAGCGACACCGTCGTGCTGGTGCCGGAGGCGTGACGCCTAGAGGGAGTAGGTGTGGTCCTGTTCGAGGAGTCGCACGCGCTCGTTGCCGATCCGCTCGATCTCTTCGGCGATCTCCTCGTGGAACTGCGGCTTCACGTGGAAGATCCAGACGGGCACGTTCGGGGGCAGCTTGTCGAGCTCGCGGCGGATCAACTCGGGCGTCATGTGCTTCGCGACGGCCGCGAGCTGCCCGAGGCGATTCGGGAAGGCGCACTCGAGGATCACGCCTTTGAGGCCGTGGAGGCCGCGCGCGGCTGCCCACAGGGCGTTCGTCGGGCCGGTGTCGCCCGAGTAGATCATGCCGCCCGTTCCGTCGTGCACGATGAACCCCGACGTCGGCACCGTGTGGTTCACCTGGACGGGGGTGACCCAGAGATCGCCGACCCGTTGCTCGACATCCTCGACCAGCGTGCGGTACTTCACCACCGGGACGTCGACGTGCGGGATCTTGCTGAAATCCGGCCACAGGATATTGTTGAAGACGCCCGCCCGGAGCGTCGCCACCACCGGATCGATGCCGGCGATCGTGACGGCCGCGCCGGTCTCGCAGAAGCCGAGGGTTTCGGTCAGGTACACGATCCCCGCGATGTGATCGAGGTGTGCGTGCGACACGATCGCGTACTCGATGGCGAGCTGCTCGGGCACGGTCAACGCGCCCGTCACGGAGCCGCCGTCGATCAGCACCCGGTCGTTGATCAGGAAGGAGGAAGGTCGATGCCCGAACCCTTCGCCTCCGAAGGCCCCGAGCACGCGTATCTTCATCCCGGCGCGATACTAGCATACATTGCCTACGGATGACCGCCATCCGGACGGTGCGCTGGGGCGTGGTCACAGGGCTCGTCACGGTCGCGCTCGTAGCGGTCGGCGCGCTCGAGCCGGTGGAGCTCGCGACGCTCAACCGCCTCTTCGAGCTCCGCGGCGCGCGCGTGCCGGTGACGCCGATCATCATCGTCACGATCGACGAGGACTCCTTCGACGAGCTCGATCTGCCGTGGCCGTTTCCGCGAGCGCTCCACGCCAAGCTCATCGAGACGATCGCCGCGGACGGCCCGATCGCGATCGGCGTGGACGTATTGTTCTCCGAGCCGTCGCCGCGCGGCCCCGGCGACGACGAGGCGCTCGGCGAGGCGGTCGCGCGGGCAGGCCGCGTCGTCCTGGCCGCCGCGGTGACGCTGGTGTCCGAGCCGGGCTACACCAAGGTGGACTTCAACCAGCCCCTGCCGGTGATCCGGCGGGGCGCGGCCGCCGTCGGCCCGGTCAGCGTGCCCGTCGATCCCGACGGCAGCCTGCGTCGGGTCCTGCTCCGATACTCGCTCGGTGATCGCGTCTTCGCGTCGTTCGACGCGCAGCTCCACGGCCTGGCGAAGGCGGCCGGGATCCGGGCGGCGCCGCTGCCGGCGTCGCCCGAGACGCTGGTCAACTTCCGTGGTGGCCCGCGGTCGTACCCGTGGATCCCCTACCACCGCGTCGTGCGGGGGGAGGTGCCGCCGGCGACGTTCCGCGACCGGATCGTGCTCGTCGGCACCACGAGCGCGATCCTCCAGGACGTGTACTCGACGCCCTTCGCGGCGGCCCGGACGATGCCGGGCGTCGAGTTCCACGCGAACGCCCTGGAGACGCTCCTGCTCGGCATCGCCGTGCGCGAGGCGCCCCGGTGGGTGAGCGCCGTTCTCGCGCTCGCGGCGGCCCTCGCCGGCGCGGCGCTCGTCGCGCGCCTCCGGGCGCTCCGTGCGCTCGCCGCCGCCGCGCTCCTTGGGACGGCCGTCGCCGCCGGCGCCGTCGTGGCCTTCGCCGGGTGGGACGTCTGGTGTCGTCCGGTCGCGCCGACCCTGGCGCTGGTCCTGGGCTACGGCACCGCGGTCGTCGCCGACTTCGTCCGCGAGCAGCGCGAGCGGAGCCGCCTGTCGCGGTTTTTCTCGCCCTCCGTTCTCGCCGAGATCGTTCGGCAGCGCGGCGAGCTGACCCTCGAGTCGCACCGCCGCATGGTCACCGTGCTCTTCTCGGACATCCGTGGATTCACCGCGCTGTCGGAGCGCGTCGCGCCCGAGCTCGTGGTCGAGATGCTGCGTGAGTACCTCGGTGAGATGACGGAAGTGATCTTCCACCACGGCGGTACGGTGGACAAGTACGTCGGCGATTGCGTGATGGCGCTGTACAACGCGCCGATCGACGACCCCGAGCACGCGATCAACGCCGTGCGCACGGCGCTGGCGCTGCAGGAGCGGACGTTCGCCGTCTCCGCTCGTTGGGAGTCGCGGCTCGGCAGCAGCGTGCGCAACGGTGTCGGGATCAACACGGGCGAGGCGCTCGTCGGCACGATGGGTGCGCGGCAGCGGCTGGAGTACACGGCCATCGGCGACGTCGTGAACATCGCCGCACACCTCGAGGCGCTCACGAAGGAGTATCCCGCGACCATCATCATCAGCGAGTCGACGTACGAGGCCGTCAAGGGACGATTCCTCGTGCGGCGGCTGGGGACGGTCGGCGTGAAGGGGCGGGTTCTGCCGGTGCGAATCTGGGGCGTGCTGGCGCGTGACATGCGGCGCCACCCGCGGACCGGCCTCGGCGCGGCCGGGGCGGTGACCGTCAGCGGCGCGCCGGGCAGCGGCACGGTGCGGGTCCGCGACCTCGGTGCCGGCGGCATCGCGGTGCTCGGACTTCCGGAGACATTCGGCCCGGGCATGAGCGTGCGCGTGCAGAGCGCGGACGATGCCGTGCTGCCGCCGCTCGTCGTCGAGGGCGCGGTCGTGTGGAGGGACGGGAACACCGCCGGCATCGCATTCGAAGGCGTGCCACCGGAGACGGAGACCCGGATCACGGAGTTCGTCCGGCGGAAATCGCTGTAAGATAGCCCGGAGGGGATGCAATGAGCGCGGACACGTTCGATTACCCGACGATGGCGCGAGCGCTGATCGTCGGCGACCGGGAGACCGTGGCGCGTAAGACGCGAGAGGGGCTCGACCTCGCGATCGACCCGAGGGAGCTGATCTTCAAGGGACTCATCCCGGGAATGGACGTGGTCGGCGAGAAGTTCCGTCGCAACGAGTACTACGTGCCCCAGGTGCTGCTCTCCGCCCGGGCGATGTACGCGGGTCTGGACCTCCTCAAGCCCCTGATCACCGCCTCGGCGCAGGGCGGTGAGTACCTCGGTGTGGTCGTGATCGGGACCGCCCAGGGAGACCTGCACGATATCGGCAAGAATCTCGTCGCCATGATGCTCGAAGGGGCCGGCTTCAAGGTCGTCAACCTCGGTCGCGACGTGGCGCCGGAGGCCTTCGTCAAGGCCGTGGAGGAGCACGGCGCCACCATCGTAGGCATCTCGGCCCTGATGACCACGACGATGCCCGGGATGAAGCGGACGATCGACGCGCTGGCCCGGGCCGGACTGCGGGAACGGGTGAAAGTGATGATCGGGGGCGCGCCAGTGAGCCAGGCGTTCGCCGACGAGATCGGCGCCGACGGCTACGCGAAGGATTCGACGCTCGCTGTCGTCAAGGCCAAGGCCTTCGGGGGCACGACGACAGGAGTGGCCCCGTGAGGGGACGTGGCCGGGAGGTGCTCGAGCGCGTCCGGGCCGGCGACGTGCTCGTGTTCGACGGCGGATACGGGACCATGCTCTTCGCGGCGGGCCTCGCCAACGGCGCGTGTCCCGAGCTCTGGAACGACACGCACGCCGAGATCGTACGCGGGATCCACCGGGCGTACTTCGAGGCGGGGAGCCAGATCGTCGAGACCAACACCTTCGGGGGGAGTCGGCTCAAGCTCGACGAGTACCGGATCGGTGACCGCACGCGCGAGCTCAACGAGAAGGGGGCGCGCCTCGCGCGAGCCGCGGCCTCCGGCGGCGGCTGGGTCGCGGGCTCGATCGGCCCCACGAGCCGGCTTCCCGTCGACTACGCGCTCGACGAGGGCGTGACCGACGAGGCCTACGAGGCGACGTTCCGCGAGCAAGCCGAGGCGCTCGCGACGGGCGGCGTCGATCTGTTCGCGATCGAGACGATGATGTTCCCGCAGGAGGCGGTGGCCGCGGTGCGCGCCTGCAAGCAGGCCGCCGATCTGCCGGTGATGGCGACGATGTTCTTCCAGTACGAAGAGGGCAACGATCGCGACCGGACCATGTGGGGAGAGAGCCCGGCCGAGGTCGCGAAGAGCCTCCTCGCCGCCGGCGCGGACGTCGTGGGGATGAACTGCGGGCGCGGCCCCGATCGCGCGATCGTGATCATCCGCGAGATGCGTGGCGCGACCGATGCGCCGCTCGTGGCGTACCCGAACGCCGGGCTGCCGATCACGACCGGCGACACCGTGACGTACGAGCTCGGCCCGGACGCGATGGCGCGGGAGTACCCGGCCCTCCTCGAGGCCGGGTGCAACATCGTCGGCGCGTGCTGCGGCTCCAACCCCGAGCACATCCGCAGGATCGCCGCGGTCGTGCGCGGCCGCACGCGCGCCCCGGGGCGGGGCTAGCCGGCCCGCAGGATGCCGCGGAACCACGTCATCCTCGTCGGATTCATGGGCGCCGGAAAGTCTTCCGTGGGGCGTCTGCTCGCGCGCCGGCTCGGCCGGTGCTTCGTCGAGACGGATGACATGATCGCCTCCCGTGAGGGGCGTTCGATCTCCGAGATCTTCCGGCGCGAGGGCGAAGCCCGCTTCCGCGAGCTCGAAGCCGAGGCGGTCGAGGCGCTCCGGCTCAAGTCCGGCGAGGTCATCGCCACCGGCGGTGGGCTGCCGTGCCGCGAGCAGCGGATGGAGACGCTGCGCGCGCTCGGCACCGTCGTGTGGCTCCGTGGCGATCTCGCCGAGCTGGTCGCGCGCGCGCGACGGACCGGCGCGCGCCCGATGCTCCAGGGCCGGACGCCGGAGGAAATCGAGGCGCTCTACCGCTCGCGCGAGCCGTACTACCGTCTCGCCCACGTCACCGTGGACACCACCGGCCTGGGGCCGGACCAGGTCGCCGCCCGCGTGCTCGCCGCGCTACGGGATACGCATGCCGCCCGCGTTTGACCATCGGCTGGGAGCGAGCCCGTGACCGCCCCGGCCGCGCTCGGCGTGCGGGACGCGGCGGCGCAGATCAGACGCGGGACGCTCGATCCAGTCGAGCTCGTGGAGGCGTGTCTCGAGCGGATCCGCGCGCTTGATGGACGCCTCGCGGCGTGGGTGCACGTGGACGCCGAGGGCGCGCGCGCGGCCGCGCGCGAGCGCGCGACGGAGGCGCGCGGCGGGCGCTTCCGCGGCCCACTCCACGGCGTGCCGCTCGGCGTGAAGGACATCTTCGATGTCGCCGGGCTCCCGACCACCGCGGGCGCCGCCGCCTTCGCTCACACGCGGCCCGCGGCAGACGCTGCCTCGATCGCGCTGCTGCGCGGCGCCGGCGCGGTCGTGCTCGGCAAGACGCACACGACGCAGTTCGCCTACCGCGACCCCGCGCCGACGCGGAACCCGTGGAATACGGCGCACACGCCGGGCGGCTCCTCGTCGGGGTCGGCAGTGGCGGTGGCGGCCGGCATGGTGCCGCTCGCGCTCGGCTCGCAGACCGTAGGCTCGGTGCTCCGGCCCGCGGCGTACTGCGGCGTGGTCGGCTACAAGGCGACTCACGGCCTGGTGCCCGCCGCGGGCGTCGTGCCGCTCGCCTGGTCGCTCGATCACGTCGGCCTCTTCGCGCGGAGCGTCGCGGACGTCGTGCAGGCACTCGGTGTGCTGCTCGGCCACCCGCTCGAGCCTGTCGAGGCCCGCGCGCCGCGCCTGGCGCTCGCCCCCGAGCTGCTCGAGCGCGCGACGCCCGAGGTGGCGGCGCACGTGCGCGCGTGCGCCGAGGCCTTCGCCCGCGCCGGCGCGCGCGTCGAGCAGGTGCGGCTCCCGGCGTCCTTCGCGGGCGTCCACGCCGCGGGTCAGGTGGTCCTCGAGGCCGAGGCCGCCGCGTACCACGCTCCCGCCTTCGCGCGGCACGCCGCCGACTACGGCCCCGAGGTCCGGAAGCTCGTCGAGACGGGACTCACGGTCTCCGCCGCCGCCTACATCCACGCCAACCGCGCGCGGCTCGCGTTCCGCGAGGAGGTGATGCCGCTGCTCGTGGCGCACGACGCCCTGCTCTCGCCCTCCGCGCCCGCGCCGGCCCCCGCGGGGCTCGCGTCCACGGGCGACGCCTGGCACTGCGCGCCGTGGAGCTTCGCGGGCGTCCCGGCGATCTCGCTGCCGAGCGGCCTCACGACCTCACGGCTGCCGCTCGCCGTCCAGCTCGTGCAGGCCGCCGGGGCGTCGGCCCGCCTGCTCGGCGTGGCCGGCTGGTGCGAAGGCGTGCTCGGCCCGGGCGCGACTCCGGTACCCTAGAGCCTCCGTGCTCGACCTCAAGATCGAGGGCGCGACCGTCGTGGACGGCACCGGGACTCCGGGCAGCCGCGCCGACGTCGGTGTCCGTGACGGCACGATCGTCGCGGTCGGTGACCTGTCGCGCGAGCCCGCCGGCACGCGCCTCGCCGCCGCGGGCCGGGTGCTGGCGCCGGGTTTCATCGACATGCACTCTCACTCGGACTGGCGGCTCTGGGCGAACCGACGGGCCGAGTCGAAGATCCGGCAGGGTGTGACGACCGAGGTGGTCGGCAACTGCGGCTTCTCGCCGGCGCCCGTCGCCACCGAGCATCTCGACGAGCTGCGCGGGTTCGCCCTGTACGTGCCGGCGGGCATGGACTTCGCGTGGCGCTCGGTCGGCGAGTACCTGCGCGCCTTCGATCGGGACGGCACCGCGCTCAACGTCATCCAGCTCGTGGGCCACGGCACGCTGCGCGTGGCCGCGATGGGCTTCGCCCACCGCCCCCCCGACGCCGGCGAGCTCGGCCGCATGCAGCGGTTCATGGGCGAGGCGATGGAGGACGGGGCGTGGGGGCTCTCCACGGGGCTGATCTACGCGCCGGGATCGTACGCCACGACGGAAGAGATCATCGCGCTCGCGCGTGTGGCCGCGCGCCACCGCGGCTTCTACGCGAGCCACATCCGCGGCGAGGGCGCGGCGCTCCTCGACGCGGTCGCCGAGGCCATCCGGGTCGGGCGGGAGGGCGAGCTGCCCGTGCAGGTGAGCCACATCAAGGCGGCGGGCCGGCCGAACTGGGGCAAGGTCGCCGACGCGCTCGCGCTGATCGACGCCGCGCGCGCCGAGGGCCTCGACGTGACGGCCGACGTCTACCCGTACACCGCGTCGAGCACCACGCTCCGGACGCTGCTGCCGGACTGGGCGCTCGAAGGCGGCGTGGACGCGATGTGCGCGCGCCTTGCCGACCCCGCGGTGCGCGCCCGCATCCGTCACGAGCTGGAGGCTCCCGGGAGCGGCCAGAGCCTGCTCGATCGCGTCGGGTGGGAGAACGTCATGGTGTCCTACTGCGCCGTGCGCAAGGACGCCGAGGGCAAGCGGCTCTCGGAGCTCGCGGCGGCGAGCGGGCTGCACCCGGTCGACGCGGCGCTCGACCTGATCGCGGCCGAGGGGGGAAAGGCGTACATGATCCTCTTCCAGCTCGACGAGGCCGACCTCCGGCGCGCCCTCGTGCACCCCGGAGTGATGATCGGCTCCGACGGTTCGGCGCTCGCGCCGTACGGCGAGCTCGCTGCCGGCAAGCCGCACCCGCGCAGCTACGGGACCTTTCCGCGCGTGCTGGGCGAGTACGCGCGCGAGCAGCACGTGCTGCCGCTCGCCCAGGCGATCCACAAGATGACCGGGCTCCCGGCGCGGCGACTCGGCCTCCGCGACCGCGGAGTGATCGCGCCCGGAGCGCGGGCGGACCTGGTCGTGTTCGACCCGCGCCGCGTGGCCGACCGCGCGACCTACGAGGATCCGCACCGCTACCCCGAGGGAATCGAGCACGTGTTCGTCAATGGTCGCTTCGTCGTCAAGGACGGCGAGCACACGGGCAGCCTGCCTGGCCGCGTCCTGACGCCGCCCTGAGCGCATGAAGATCGGTCGCGTCTTCCCGGATCTGCTCGTGCCGCTCACCACGGCCGCCTCGGTCGCGGAGGGGCTCCAGCGCGCGCTCGCGCGCCTCGTGGGCCTCACCGGCGCCGCGGGTGGGGCGCTCCTGTTCAGGCCGCCGCGCGAGGACCCGCTGGTCGTGACGGCGGGTGCCGGGCGGCTGCCGGCGACGCTCCGGCGCTGGCTCGCCGCGGCCGCGCAAGCGCCCACGCGCGGCGTGCGCCTCGAGACCGCCGCGGTGCCGGGCGCCGAGCGCAGCGGTCGGGCCGCGGTGCTGCGCGCCGCGCTCGGGAAGCCCGGGAGGGCGGTCGGGACGCTCGTGCTCGTCGGCCCGCGGCGGGCCCTCGGCCGGGGGACGCTGGCGCGGAGCTTCCCGCGCGAGTTCGGTCAGGCGCTCGAGCAGGTCTGGCGGCTCCACCAACGAACGCTGCGCATGTCGGTGCTGAACGAGATCACGCGGCTCATGGTCTCGAGCCGGTCGCTGGACGACGTCTTCCGCGCCTTCGCCGAGGGCGCGGCCACGCTCGTGCGCTTCGACTCGGTCGGCATCTCGCTGCTCGACGCCGAGCGGCGCGAGTTCGAGATCGTGGACGTCACCGCCCGGACGCTCCCGCTCGAGGCGGGGCGCGATGCCCGGATGCCGATTGCCGGCACGCTCCTGGCGCGGGTGGTCGCCGGCGGCGCGCCCGTGCGCGTGGACGACGCCGAGCAGGGCGACATTCCCGAGGCGAGCCGGCGTGTCTTCCTCGAACACGGCTGGCGCGCGGTGGTGCTGGTGCCCCTGGTCGCGGGCGGCGGCGTCTTCGGCGCGGTCACGCTGGCCGCCGCGCGCCGCAGGGCCTTCGACGACGCCGATGTCGAAGTCGTCGCCGAGCTCGCCCGCCCGCTCGCCTCCGCGATCGAGCAGCGGCGTCTGCTCGAGGAGAGCCGGCGCCGGGCGGACGAGCTCGCGGCGCTGTACACGACGAGCCAGCTGATCTCGGCGCGCCTCGACGTCGCCTCGGTCCTCGAACGGATCAGCGAATCGGTCACGAGCCTGATCGGCGCGACCGGCTGCGGAATCGGCCTGCTCGACGATTCCCGCTCGCGCCTCGTGCATGCCGCGGCGCACGGCTTCCGGAGCGAAGAGTGGCGGGCCTTGTCGATGCCGGTGGGGGAGGGCATCATGGGGCGCGCGGCCGAGGGCGCGGCGGCGATCCTCGTCGACGACGTTCGCACCGACCCGCGCTCCGCCCGACGCGACGTGGACGAGCGCGAAGGGATCCGGTCGATGCTCTGCGTGCCGCTGAAGGTCGGCGGCTCCGTGATCGGCGTCATCTCGGCCTTCTCCGCCCGTCCGGGGTTTTTCACCGCCCACCATCAGCGGGTGCTCGAGGCGTTCGCCGAGCAGGCGGGGATCGCGATCCACAACGCCCGGCTCTTCGAGGAGAGCGTGCGGCGTGCCCGCGAGACCCGGGCGCTCCTCGAAGCCGGGCGCGCGGTCACCGCCAGCCTCGACGTCTCGCGCACGATCCGCGTGATCATGGAGGAGGCGCGCAGTGTGCTGGCCGCCGACTCCTGCGGTCTCAGCACGATCGAGCCCGGGACGGACCAGCTCGTGTCGGTCGCCAGCCTCGACCTGCCGCCCGAGATGGTCTCCCGGATCCGCTTGCGCGTCGGCGAGGGCATCGGCGGCCGCGCGGTGCTCGAGCGCCGGCCGGTGCAGAGCCGGGATCTCCACACGGACCCGCGCGTCAAGTTCCCGCAGCTGCCCCAGGCGAGCGGGTTCCGCTCGATGCTCGCCGCACCGCTCAGGGTGGGCGAGCGAGCCATCGGCGCGATCAGCGTGTTCCGCCACGACGTCCACGAATTCTCGCCCGGCGAGGAGGAGCTGCTGCTGGCGCTCGCCGATCAGGCGGCGATCGCGCTCGAGCACGCCCGACTGTACACCGAGCTCGAGGGCATGGTGGCGGAGCGCACGCGGGAGCTCGATGCCGAGAAGCGGTTCGTCGAGGTGGTGCTCGAGACGCTCCCGCTGGGCGTGTTCGTGCTCGACGCGACGCTCACGGTCGTGCGGGCCAACCGCGAGGGCGCACGCGCGCTCGCGTGCGATGCCGCCGCGCGTTGCTCGGTCGCGCGGATGCTCCCGACCGCCCGGGTCGCGCCCGTCGAGGCGTTTCTGCGGGAGGCGTTCGAGACGCGGCGGGTCGCCACCCTCGAGGAGGAGCTCGTGATCGCGGGCGAGGCCAGGATCTTCCGATTCACGGTCGCCCCCTTCGAGCCCGCCGCGGAGTCCGTCACGCACGCCGTCCTCCTCGTGGAGGATGTGACGCGGGCCAAGCGTCTCGAGCGCCAGATGCTGCTCACGGAGCGGCTCACGACCGCGGGCCGGCTCGCCGCCGGCGTCGCCCACGAGCTCAACAACCCGCTGGCGACGATCGCCGGGTGCGCGGAATCGCTGCAGGGGCGCCTCCGCGAGGGTGATCTGGCCGCCCGCCCCGAGCTCGCCGACTTCCCCCGCTATCTCGGCCTGATCGAGGAGGAGGCGTTCCGCTGCAAGGAGATCACGGGGAGCCTCCTGCAGTTCGTCCGCGACCCGGGCAGCCGCCGGGCGCCGACCGATGTGAACGCGCTGCTCCTGAAGGCGGTCGAGCTCCTCTCGCACCAGTCGCGTTTCGCGGAGAGCCATTTCGTCACCGAGCTCGACCCGGCCCTGCCGCCCGTGACGCTGAACGAGGGCCAGCTCCGCCAGGTCTTCCTCGGGCTGGCCTCGAACGGGCTCGAGGCGATGGAGGGGCGCGGGACGCTCACGCTGCGCACCCGGATGGTGCGTGGCGAGCTCGAAGTCGAGCTCGAGGACCAGGGCCAGGGCATCCCCGAGGAGCACCTCGGGCGGGTCTTCGATCCCTTCTTCACGACGAAGGTGCCGGGGCAGGGCACCGGACTCGGGCTCGCGATCGCGCAAGGGATCGTCGCCGACCACGGGGGCCGTATCGAGGTCACCTCGCGCGTCGGCAAGGGCAGCATCTTCCGCGTGGTCCTGCCGCTGTGAGCCGCCCGATCCGCGTGCTGGTGGCCGACGACGAGCGCAACCTGCGAGAGCTCATGGTGCGCGAGCTCGCGCGACGTGGGCACGAGGTGGACGGTGTGGCCGACGGCGTGGCGGCGCTCGAACGGATGCGCGAGACGGCCTACGACGTCGCCGTGCTCGACATGAAGATGCCGCGCAAGGAGGGCATCGAGGTGTTGCGCGAGCTCCGGGACGTCCTCGAGCCGCCACAGGTGATCGTGATGACGGGTTTCCAGGAGGTCTCCACGGCGGTCGAGGCCATGAAGCTCGGCGCGTACGATTACCTGACCAAGCCGACCAAGATCGAGGAGCTGGACGTCGTCATCCGCAAGGCGGCCGAGAAGGCGCAGCTCCTGCGGGAGAACGTCGCGCTGCGCGCGCACGCACCCGGCGCCGAGCCGTTCGGCGGCATTCTCACCCGCAGCGAGCGCATGCAGGAGGTGCTGCGCATCATCGAGCGCGTCGCTCCGACCGACTCCACCGTGCTGATTCTCGGCGAGAGCGGCACCGGCAAGGAGCTGGTGGCGCGCGCCATCCACGAGCGCTCCCCGCGCGCCGCACGCGCCTTCGTGCCCATCCATTGCGGCGCGCTGCCACGCGAGGTGTTCGAGTCGGAACTCTTCGGCCACGAGAAGGGGGCCTTCACCGGGGCGGTCGGCACGAAGCCAGGGCTCGTCGAGCTGGCGGACGACGGGACGTTGTTTCTCGACGAGATCGGAGAGATGGAGCTCGACAGCCAGGTCAAGCTCCTGCGGGCGCTCGAGACCGGCACGTTCTTCCGCGTCGGTGGCACCCGACCGCGTCGCGTGGACGTCCGGCTGGTCGCCGCCACGAACCGCGACCTCGCGGAGGCGATGCGGCGCGGCGAGTTCCGTCAGGATCTGTACTATCGGATCAACACGATCGCGGTGCAGCTGCCGCCGCTGCGCGACCGGCGCGAGGACGTGGCGCTCCTGGCCCGGCACTTCGTCAAGGCGAACGCGGCGTACGGCGTCAAGCGGCTCGGCGCGGCCGCGCTCGCGGCGCTCGAGGCCTACCACTGGCCCGGCAACGTGCGCGAGCTCCTCCATGCGATCGAGCGTGCGGTGATTCTCTCCAAGGACGAGGAGCTCCGTCCGGAGGACCTTCCCCCGGAGGTGCGGGGCGCGCAGGCGCCGCCCCCGGCGTCGACGGGGGGAAGCCTCGAGGCCATCGAGCGCCAGCACATCATCGCGACGCTCAGGCAGGTCGGCGGCCACCGTGGCAAGGCAGCGGCCCTGCTCGCGATCGACCCGAAGACGCTCTACCGGAAGATCCTCGGCTACGCGATCACCCCCGAAGAGTACCGCTGAGTCGGGAGGGGCTCGTCGGGCGCCGAGTCCAGGCGATCGGGCCTTCTGCCCGGATCGGCGCATACTTCACGGGCACTCCTCGCGAACGCTCCCCACGGAATTCGTGGAGGTTTTCGCTCGAGGCGAGCGTGGCACACACCTTGCTGTCTGTCCGGCTGTGGAGGATCGTGAATGAATCGCGTGCTCATGATCGATGGAGACCGGACGGCGATGCAGACGCTGGGTCTCGCCTGCCTCGAGCGCGGCCTCGGCGTACTGATGGCGGAGAATCTCTGCGAGGGTGTGCGGTCACTGCTGACCGGCAGCGTGTCGATCATCGTCGTCGATGTCGAGCAACTGCGGCTGGCACCGCGGGAGCACGCCGCGCTCTTCGAGCGCGTCGCGCCTGGCGTGCCGGTGGTCGTCGTCGTCCGGCCGAAGACCGCGCTCGACGTGCGTGTCGGCTTCGAGCTCGCCGGCTTTCACGTCGTGACGCGTCCCCCGGCCGTCGAGGACCTACTCGCCAAAGCGCTCGGCTCGGAGGCGCCATGCGGCCTCTGACCGTCCGCATCCTCGTCGCCGGACTGCTCGTCCTCGTGCTCTCGGGCTCGCTGCTGGAGCTCTCGTGCCTCGCCGGTGAGGCCCGTGCGCGGGCGCCCCGGACCAGCCTGTTCACGGACGCGCCCGAGCCCGAGCTGCGGATCACCTCGGAGTTCGACGACTTCGCTGGCCCGCCGGGTGCCACGCTGACGCGCTGAGCTTGCGCGGCTCCGCCACGCGTGTACACTCGGAGTGTCACCCGGATAGGCCGGACTCGCCTCCGATGAAAGGTTCTTTCCGCGTTCGCGGGGCGTGACAGGGAGCGGAAGAGAAATTCCGAGGAGATCCAGATGGCAGCCAAACTGTACGTCGGCGGGCTCGCATACTCCACCACCAGCGAGGGACTGCGCGAGTTCTTCGCCCAGTGCGGCAACGTCGTTTCCGCGACCGTGATCACGGACCGGTTCTCGGGGCAGTCGCGCGGCTTCGGCTTCGTCGAGATGGCGACCACCGAGGAAGCCCAGACCGCGATCTCGCAGCTCAATGGGCGTGAGCTCGACGGCCGCCGCATCTCCGTCGAGATGTCGAACCCCCAGGCGCCACGGACGGGCGGCGGGCGGCCGGGTGGTGGGCGACCGGGCGGACCCGGCCGTGGTCCTGGCGGCGGGCGCGAGAGCGGCTACGCTCACCGCCCCTCCAAGCCCGTGAAGTGGTAGTGCGAGGGGAGCGCCGTCGCGGCGCGAGCCGAGCGGTGAGAACGGTCTGGGGGGCGTGCGAGGGGAGCGCCGTCGCGGCGCGAGCCGAGCGGTGAGAGAGTTCTGACGAACGCCGCGGTGTTCCCGGGGGCCGGCCACGGGAGGTCGGCCCCCGGAGCGTCTCTAGCGGGTGCTCGCTCCTCCGGGCTCCGCCCCGTCGAAGATCCGCTCGTACCGACCGAACTCGTGCGCGGCGTCCATGAACCACTGCACCATCTCCGGGTTCGAGCGCGGCGGAATCTCGCACGAGGTGGAGAGGATGAAACCCGAATGCCGCGCCGCCGTGTCGACGCACCGCTTGACATCCGCGTACATGGCTTCTCGCGTCGTCTTCTCGAACTTCGTCGCGTCGACATTGCCGATCGCCACCGCACGCCCGTGGGCGACCTCCATGAACCGCGCGAGCTGGTCGACGTAGAGCGTGGGGTCCGCCTGCTGGTCGAGGTCGAAGGAGAACGTCGTGAAACCGCAGCGGACGACGTCCTCGAAGATGGGATACGTGGTGCCACAGATGTGAGTGGTGACGCCCACCTTCTTCGCCTTGAAGTGGTCGACCAGCTCCTTGTGGTAGGGCGCGACGAACTCGCGATAGTTGTCCGGTGAGATCAGGCTGATGGAGGCGGTCGGTTCGGAGAACGACAGCCCGATGCCCGTCTTGACGATGGCGTCACCCCAGAGCTTGCAGAAGTCGGTGGTGACGCGCATCATGGCGTGGATGAATTGCGGGTCCTCGAACGTGTCGAGGAGCATCGTCTCGGGGTTGCGGAGCAGCATCGCGATCGTCCACGGGCCCACCGCGACCGCGCCGATCGCGGTCGGCGGCTTGGCCTGCACGAGCGCCTCGCACTGCTCGAGGAAGCCGGGGAGCCGCGCGGTCGCGTAGGGGTCGGGCATCGCCAGCCGAGCGAGCGCCTTCTTGTCCTCCTGCAGCACGTGCCGATCGATCGAGGGCACGACGTAGTCCGAGTACTTGACGCGACACCCGAACGCCTCGGCCTCCTTCGCGAGGTCGTTGTAGGCCAGCACGACGTCCGGCTGGTAGCGCTCGAAGTAGTTGAGCATCGCCTTGATCGCCTTCGGCACGTTCGTGCAGTACTCCTCGATCGAGAGGCCGTCGAGTGTTCCGGCGAACGAGGCGACGATCGGGTAGACGGGCACGCGATCGGCGAACGACCGCTTGTACGCGGCGACGACTCGGTCACGGTTCGTGAACTGGGCGCGCCCGTGCTGCACGTCCCAGACGCGGTTCGCCTCCATGTACCTCGGAGGGAGCTTGGCTTCGTACTCCATGAACTGGGTGATCGGGTAGCGGATGCCCCCGGCGTGCGTGCCGTGGAGGCCCTCGACGATCTCCTCCATGCGATGCCAGGGGATCGTGAACGCCATCTCGTGATCCTGGGTCTGGCCGAAGATCCGGTCGCCGGAGCAGGGCAGGATCACCTGGGGTTCGCCCGTGCGCATCGTCGTGACGACGATCTCTGAGCAGTCGATGCGCCCGCCGAATGACGAGCTGAGCTTTCCCCCGCGCTTCCAGAGGGCCGCCTGCGTCAGGCGCATCACCTGAGCGGGGGTCGCATAGACGCAGACGAGATCGGGCTCGAACGTCGCGCGGTCGAGGGGCGCGACGAGCAGCCCGTCGTACTCGCCCGGGCGGAACTTGTCCACGGCCGCCTCGGAGCGGCGCCCCGCCTCCTTGGTTTCCGTGTACATGCCCTCGCAGAGGGTGCCGGAGTTGTGGAGGTGGGTCGGCTTCTCGAGCCCCAGCGCGGCGATGCCGAGGGAGCAGATGCTGTCCTCGCGCGTGAGGGCGATCGTCCAGCCGTAGCGCCTCGCCATGTCGACGACCTGACAGTTCATGCTGAGCTTCTTGAAGTCGCGTGCCGGGCGCTTGGCCCTGTCGGGAATCGCCTCGCCGGGCCTCAGCATCCGGATGGCCACCGGGAAGGTCTGCGGTCGAATGTAGGCTGCCAGTTCCCGGTCGGCGGTCTTGACGTCGATCATCGGGTCCCCCGCACGTCGTGGATTGGCCATGAGCGTACTCCCGCGGCTACCCGGCCGCAACGCGGAGGTTCTCCTCGACCTCGCGGTCCATGCTCCAACAGTTGTAAAATACCGGCCACTCATGGGACGAACGGGCGGAGGAAACGGGACTAGCGCCGTTTCACTAGTCTCCGCGCCGTCAGAGGAGGCACCACCATGCAGGCTCCGAGTGCGAGCTACAGTCTCACGGTCCGGCTGGAGATTCAGAACCGGCCGGGCATGCTCGGCCAGGTGACGTCGGCCATCGGCAAGGACGGCGGCGACATCGGCGCGATCGACCTCGTGGAGGTCGGGAAGTCCACGATCACGCGGGACCTCACGTTCAAGGCGAGGGACGAACGCCACGGCCAGCAGATCGTCGAGCGGATCCGCGCGGTAAAGGGCGCGAAAGTCGTCAACGTCTCCGACCGCACGTTCCTCATGCACCTCGGCGGCAAGATCGAGGTGCGGGGCAAGATGAGCGTCAAGACGCGCGACGACCTCTCGATGGCGTATACGCCTGGCGTGGCCCGCGTCTGCATGGCCATCCACCACGATCCGGAGAAGGCCTACGCGCTCACGATCAAGCAGAATTGCGTGGCGGTGGTGACCGACGGCACCGCGGTCCTCGGGCTCGGCGACATCGGCCCGAGCGCCGCCCAGCCGGTCATGGAAGGCAAGGCGCTCATCTTCAAGGAGTTCGCCGGGGTGGATGCGTTCCCCCTGTGCCTCGCCACCAAGGAGGTGGACGAGATCGTCGCGATCGTCAAGGCGATCGCGCCCGTCTTCGGCGGGATCAACCTCGAGGACATCTCGGCGCCGCGCTGCTTCGACATCGAGACGCGGCTCCAGCGCGACCTCGACATCCCAGTCTTCCACGACGACCAGCATGGCACGGCGGTGGTGGTCCTCGCGGCGGTGCTCAACGCCCTGAAGGTCGTCAAGAAGCGGATCGGCGACGTGCGCATCGTGTTCACCGGCGCCGGCGCCTCCGGTATCGCGACCGCCAAGCTCCTCATGCACGCCGGCGCCAAGCACATCATCACCTGCGACCGCGCCGGCGCCCTCTGGCGCGGGCGCACGGACAACATGAACCCGATGAAGGAGTGGTTCGCGAAGCACACCAACGAGA
This sequence comes from Candidatus Rokubacteria bacterium RIFCSPLOWO2_02_FULL_72_37, assembly GCA_001790315.1. Taxonomy (GTDB): domain Bacteria; phylum Methylomirabilota; class Methylomirabilia; order Rokubacteriales; family CSP1-6; genus GWA2-73-35. The sequence continues at coordinate 19,710 of MGCE01000148.1, forward strand.
ACCGAGTGCGCGGCCCGGTGTCGGAGGCGCTCGCCGGCGCCGACATCTTCATCGGCCTGTCGGGCCCCGGTGTGGTGTCCGTCAAGGACATCAAGTCCATGGCGCGCAATCGGATCGTCTTCGCGATGGCGAACCCGGTTCCCGAGGTCCTCCCGGAGGAGGTCGGCGCCCACGTCCGCGTCATGGCCACCGGCCGCTCCGACTATCCGAACCAGATCAACAACTCGTGCTGTTTCCCGGGCTTTTTCCGCGGGATGCTCGACGTGCGCGCCCGGCGCGTGAACGACGAGATGAAGCTGGCCGCCGCGCACGCGCTCGCCGGCATCGTCACGAAAGAGGAGCTCTCGGAGGAGTACATCACGCCGTCGATGTTCGACGCCCGCGTCGTGCCCGCGGTCTCCGCCGCGGTCGCGGACGCGGCGATCCGCACCGGGGTGGCACGCCGGCGGCCGCGCGGCACCAAGCGATAGCGGATGCAGCCGAAGGAGCTTCCGACGCCCGTCGGTCGGTCTTGGCGAGTGAGCGGCACGGTGCCCGTGGAAGTCGTCGCCTGGGTGACGAAGTTCGTCGGCGGCGACGGCTCGGGGCGGCGCGTGTTCGAGGAGCCGCTCCACACCGGCACGACGGTCCGCTCCGTCCTGGCCGGCCTGTCGGCTCGCTACCCGGCGCTGCACGAGGCGCTCTGGCACGGGGACGCCCTGGGCGAGCACATCGAGGTCCTCGTGAACGACGCGGTCCTCGATCTCCACCACACGCTGGACTCGCCGCTCGGGCCCGGCGACCGTATCACCCTGCTCGGACAGTTCACGGGAGGCTAGCCGCACCCGGTACAATCAGGAAACATGGGACTGTTCGGCCCGCCCGCCGTGGACCTCCTGGCCCGCTTCCCGCGCGAGCGGACGTGGCTCCTCCCCGCGCTCGGCGCGGTGCAGCGCGCCGAGGGCTCGGTGTCGCCCGAGGCGCTCGCCGCGATCGCCGCCCACCTCCGCGTGCCCGCCAGCGAGGTCTGGGGCGTCGCGACGCACTACCCGGAGATCCGTCTGACCGCTCCCGGGCGCCGGCTCGTGCGCGTGTGCACGGGCGTGAGCTGCCGGATCGCCGGCGGTGTCGATCTCCTGCTCGAATGCGAGCGACGCCTCGGCGTCGCCACGGGGGCGACGACCGCCGACGGAGCGGTGACGCTCGAGGCGATGGACTGCGCGTTCGCGTGCGGCGTGGGGCCCGTGGTCGAGGTCGGCCACCGGCGCGTGGGCCGCGTCGCGCGGACGGATCTCGAGCGCCTCCTGGGCGCGCCCGCGGGGCCTGGCACGTTCGCCGCGGCCGCGCCGGCCGTCCACGCTCCGGAGCCGCCGCGGGGCGTCGCCGGCACGCCGCTCGCGCGCTTCGCGGCGCTGCGCGAGGAGGCTCAGCGGCGGCGCCGCGCGCTCAGGCTCGTCGTGGGCCAGGGCTCGTGCGGCGAAGCGGTCGGCGCAGGCGAGACGCTCGAGGCCCTCAGGTCCGAGACGGCGGCGCGCGGACTCGACGCCGCCGTCGTCGCCGCGGGCTGTGACGGCATGTGCTGGGCGGCGCCGGTGGTGCACCGCGTCGAGGCGGGGCAGTCGACGGGCACCTGGACCGTGCCCGCCGCTGACGTCCCGCGGTTCGTCGAGCACGTCGTCTCGGGCGCGCCGTATCCGCGCCCGGCCGGCGCCGCCGAGTTCCTGGCCGCCCAGCGGCGCGTGCTGCTCGAGCGCTGCGGCGTCATCGACCCGACCGACATCGGCGCCGCGATCGACGCCGGCGCGTACGCGGCGCTCGCGCAAGCCATCGACATCGCGGACCCGACGCGCGTGCTCGCGGAGGTGCGCGCCTCGGGGCTCGAGGGCCGCGGCGGGGCCTACTTCCAGGCTGCGATCAAGTGGGCCGCGTGCCGCGACGCGCCGGGGGAGCCGAAGTTCCTCGTCGTCAACGCGGAGGAGGGCGAGCCCGGCATCGTCAAGGACCGTCACCTCATGGAAGGGGACCCGCACGGCGTGCTCGAGGGGATGCTGCTCTGCGCCTTCGCCGTCGGGGTCTCGCGCGCCATCGTCTACGTCCACGGCGAGGCCGATCTGGCGGCGGCGCGCATCGCGACGGCGATCGAGCAGGCGCAGGCGTGGGGCCTCCTCGGCGAGCGGATCCTCGGGACCGACTTCTCCCTCGCCGTCGAGGTCCGGCGCGGCCTCGGAGGCTTCGTGCTCGGAGAGGAGACGGCGCTGCTCGAGTCGATCGAGGGCCGCCGCGCGATGCCGCGCACGCGCCCACCGTTTCCCGTGGCGTCCGGACTCTGGGGGCGGCCGACCGTGATCAACAACGTCGAGACCCTCGCCGCGGTGCCGCGCATCGTCGAGCGCGGCGGCGCCTGGTTCGCGGCGCTCGGTGGCGGGCACGGCACGAAGCTCTTCGGGCTCTCCGGCCACCTGCGCCGCCCGGGCGTCGTCGAGCTCGAGACGGGGGCGACGCTCCGGACTCTGCTCGAGGTGGTCGGCGGCGGATCGTCGAGCGGCCGCCCGCTCCGCGCCGCGATCGTCGGCGGGCCGTCGGGGAGCGTCGTCCACCCGCGGAGCTTCGACGCTCCGCTCGTTCCGCGCGGCCCCGTGAACCCGGGGACCGGCGGCGTCGTCGCCCTCGACGCCGCCGCGTCGATCCGGGACGCGGTGCGGACGCTGCTCGCGTTCAACGTGCGCGAGTCGTGCGGCAAGTGCACGCCGTGCCGCGAGGGCACCGCGCGCCTCGCCGCGATGCTCGAGGGACCCGTCGATGCCGAGCGCGTGCGGGCGCTGGCGGAAGTCGTCGAGGCGGCGTCACTCTGCGGGCTCGGCCAGGCGGCGCCGTACGCGGTGCTGTCGGGGCTCGCGGAGTTCCCGGAGGAGTTCGCGCGATGAACCAGCTCACGCTGACGATCGACGGGCAGCCGTTGGAGCTGCCGGCGGGCGCCACGGTCCTGGACGGCGTCAATCGCCTGGGGCTGCCGTTGCCGCAGCTTTGCAAGGATCCGGACCGGGCGCCGCTCGGCGCCTGCCGCACGTGCCTCGTCCACGTCGAGGGCCAGCGCGGCCTCGCGGCCGCCTGTCACCTGCCGGCGCGTCAGGGCATGGTGGTCTCCACCGCGCATCCGGACGCGGAGCGCGTGCGCCGCGGCGTCCTCGATCTCACGCTCTCGATGCTGACGTCGAGCACGGAGGCGGACTCCCTCGGCGAGCTCGGCGCGGCCGCGGCACACCACGCGCTGGCGGCGCCGGGGTATGCCCCGCTCCACCGCTTCGCGCCCGACGCGAGCAAGTCGTTCTTCGTGCTCGATCGTGAGGCGTGCATCCTGTGCGGACGGTGCACGGTCGCCTGCGGCGACGTGCAGCGGATCGGCGCGATCGCGCTGCTGGGGCGCGGGCACGCGGCGAAGGTCGGTGTCGCGGGCGACGGCACCCTGGCGTCGTCGGCGTGCACCTCCTGCGGCCAGTGCGTCGCGACGTGCCCGACCGGCGCGCTCCGGCCGAAGGACGCCCCGGCGAAGCGCGCCCGCACGGTGGAGACCACGTGCCCCTACTGTGGAGTCGGCTGTGGCCTCGCGCTCGACGTGGGCGAGGACGAGCGACTCGCGCTCATGGCCGGCGATACGCCGCTGAATCCGTCGAGCGCCGGCATGCTCTGCGTCAAGGGGCGGTTCGGCACCGGCTTCGTGCACGCGCCCGACCGCGTGACGACGCCCCTCGTCCGCCGCGGCGGCCGCTGGCAGGCCGCCTCGTGGGACGAGGCCCTGGACGTGGCCGCCGAGGGGTTGGTGCGTCACCGGGGCCGCTTCGGAAGCCTCGCTTCCGCGAAGGCGACGAACGAGGACGCCTACGTGATCCAGAAGTTCGTCCGCGCGGTGATGGCCACGAACAACGTGGACCACTGCACGCGCCTGTGCCACTCGCCGTCCGTGGAGGCGATGCTCGTCTCGATGGGCTCGGGGGCGACCTCGAACTCGTATCTCGACTACGAGGAGGCCGGCTGCCTCATGGTCGTCGGCTCCGACGCCTCCGCGAATCACCCCGTGATCGCGGTCCGCTTCCGCCGCGCGATGAGCCGGGGCGCGCGCGTCATCGTCGTCAACCCCAAGCGCGTCGAGCTCTGCGACCAGGCCGACCTGTGGCTGCAGCAGCGTCCGGGCACGGACGTGATGCTGTTCAACGCGATGGCCCGCGTGGTCCTCGACGAGGGGCTCGCGAACACGGAGTTCGTCGGCGCGCGGACGGAAGGCTTCGACGCGTGGCGGGCGTCGCTCGCGGAGGCCACGCTCGAGCGGGCCGAGGTGGTCACCGGTGTGCCGCGGGAGGCGATCGCGCAGGCCGCGCGGTGGTACGCGCGGCCGCCGTTCGCGGGCTCATGCCTCGTCTGGGGCATGGGGATCACCCAGCACGTCAGCGGCACCGCCAACGCCCACGCGCTCCTGAACCTCGCGCTCGTGACGGGCCAGCTCGGCGTCCCCGGCAGCGGGATCTCGCCGCTGCGCGGTCAGAACAACGTCCAGGGCTGCGGCGACGCCGGGTGCATCCCGACGAACCTCCCCGGGTACCAGGCGTATACCCGCGAGACGTTGGCCCGCTTCGAGACGGCTTGGGGAGTCCGGCCGCCGGCCACCCCGGGGATGGTGGTGACCGACATGGTGGAGGCGTGCCTGTCGGGCGAGATGCGCGCCATGTACGTCGTCGGCGAGAACCCGCTGCTCTCCGAGCCCGACCTGCACCACGCGGAGAAGGCGCTGGGCCAGCTCGACCTGCTCGTGGTGCAGGATCTCTTCCTGCACGAGACCGCGGAGCGCGCCCACGTGTTCTTGCCTGCGGCGGCGTTCGCGGAGAAGGAGGGCACGTTCACGAACTCGGAGCGCCGCGTGCAGCGGGTGCGCCGGGCGCTCGATCCCCCGGGGCTCGCCCGCCCCGACTGGTGGATCACGTGCCAGCTCGCCCGGCGCGTTGCCGCGCGGCTCGGTCTCGACGTCCACGGGCAGTTCGACTACCCCGACGCGGCGACGGTGTTCGACGAGCTCGCGCGCCTCACGCCGTTTCTGGGGGGCCTGTCGCACGCCCGCCTGGACCGCGAGGGGGGGCTCCAGTGGCCGTGCCCGGCGCCCGACCACCCCGGGACGCGCTTTCTCTACGCGGAGACGTTCCCGCGCGGCCGCGCGCGCTTCGTGCCCGCACGCGCGGCGGTCACGGCGGCCGAGCTGCCCGACGCGGAGTACCCGTTCGTGCTCAACACCGGCCGGCTCCTCTATCACTGGCACGGCGGCACCCTCACGCGGCGGGTGCAGGGTCTGCTCGAGCTGGCGCCGCGGCTCGAGGTCGCGGTGCACCCCGGTGATGCGCGCCGCCTCGGCATCGACAGCGGGGCTCCGATCCGTGTGGCATCGCGGCGCGGCGAGCTGACGGCCTTCGCCCACGTGACGGAGGCCGTGCGCCCCGGCGCGGTCTTCGTGCCGTTCGTCAAGCTCGCGGACTCGGCGGCGAACTTCCTGACCAACGCCGCGTTCGATCCCGACTCGAAGATCCCGGAGTACAAGGTCTGCGCGGTGCGGATCGAGCCGCTCCGCGGGTGAGCGTCGCGGACCCGCCGGGAGGACATGGGACATGGCCAAGGACGACCTCGAGATCGCCCGCGCGGTGACCCTGCAGCCGATCCGGGCGATCGCCGCGGGACTCGGTCTCCGCGACGAGGACCTCGAGCCGTACGGCGCCCACAAGGCGAAGGTGCACCTCGATGTGCTCGAGCGCCTGAGCGCCACGCCCGACGCGACGCTCGTGCTCGTGACCGCGATGACGCCGACGGCGGCGGGGGAGGGGAAGTCGGTCACGACGGTCGGGCTCGGCGACGCGTTCCGCCGGCTCGGCCGGCGCGCCGTCATCGCGCTCCGCGAACCCTCGCTCGGTCCGTGCTTCGGCCTGAAGGGCGGCGCCGCCGGCGGCGGGCGCGCCCAGGTGGCGCCGATGGAGGACATCAACCTCCACTTCACCGGCGACTTCCACGCGATCACGGCCGCCCACAACCTGCTCGCGGCACTCGTGGACAACCATCTCTTCCACGGCAATCGACTCGGGCTCGACCCGCGGAGAATCGCTTGGACGCGCGTGCTCGACGTGAACGACCGCGCTCTCCGCCGGATCGTGCTGGGGCTGGGGGGGACCGGGAACGGCGTGCCGCGCGAGTCGGGCTTCGAGATCACCGCGGCGTCCGAGCTCATGGCGATCCTCTGTCTCGCGCACGACGTCGCGGACCTGCGGGCGCGCGTCTCCCGCATCGTCGTCGGTGAGCGGGCGGACGGGAGCGCCGTGACGGCGGGTGACCTCAGGGCCGCCGGCTCCCTCGCCGTGCTCCTGCGGGACGCCCTCCAGCCGAACCTCGTGCAGACGCTCGAGGGCACGCCGGCCTTCGTCCACGGCGGACCCTTCGGCAACATCGCCCACGGCTGCAACAGCCTCGTGGCCACACGGCTCGCGCTGAAGCTCGGCGACGTCGTCGTCACCGAGGCGGGCTTCGCCACCGAGCTCGGTGCGGAGAAATTCTTCGACATCAAGTGCCGGATCGGCGGTCTCCGGCCGGCCGTCGCGGTCGTCGTCGCCACCGTCCGCGCGCTGAAGATGCACGGCGGTGTCGCGCGCGGGGACCTCGGGGCGGAAAACGTGGTGGCGGTGCGCGCCGGGCTTGCGAACCTCGCCAAGCACGTCGAGAACGTCCGCGCGTTCGGTGTGCCCGTCGTCGTCGCGCTCAACCACTTCACCGGGGACACCGAGGCGGAGGTGTCGGCCGTGCTCGAGGCCTGCGCCGGCCTGGACGTCCCGGCGCGGGTGTCGCGGGTCTGGGAGCGTGGCGGGGAGGGCGGCACCGAGCTCGCCCGGTCGGTGCTCGCCGCGGCGGACGGCGGCGGGGCGAAGTTCCGCCCGCTCTACCCGGATGACCTCCCGCTCGCGCGGAAGCTCGAGACGATCGCGACCACCCTCTACGGCGCCGCCGGCGTCGTGCTGCCGCCCGGTCCGGCGGCGGAGCTCGCGCGGCTCGAGGCGGCCGGCTTCGGCCGACTGCCGATCTGCATCGCCAAGACGCAGAGCTCCCTCTCCGACGACCCGACGAAGCTGGGCCGACCGCGAGACTTCATCGTCACCGTCCGGGGAGTGCGCCTGGCCGCCGGGGCGGGCTTCGTCGTCGCCTACACGGGCGACGTGCTGACCATGCCGGGCCTGCCGCGGACCCCGGCCGCCGAGACGATCGACCTCGACGAGCGCGGCCGGATCGTCGGCCTGTTCTGATTG
>MGCE01000149.1 GCA_001790315.1 Candidatus Rokubacteria bacterium RIFCSPLOWO2_02_FULL_72_37
CGAGCAGGAAATACATCGCCCGCAGGCCGAGGATCGCGAAGACGTTGGAGGTGTAGACGATCAGCGGCTCGCCGGTCAGCGCGAAGATCGCCGGGACCGAGTCCACGGCGAAGATCACGTCCGTGATCTCGACGAACAGGAGCGTGACGAAAAGCGGCGTCGCGTGGAGCGCGCCGTCGAGGCGGACGAAGAAGCGCGGACCGTGGAAGTCCGGCGTCACGGGGACGACGCGCCGGAACAGCCGGATCACGGGGTTCTTCTCCGGGTCGAGCCCCTGGGCGGGCGCGAGCATCATCTTGAGGCCGGTCACGACCAGGAACGCGCCGAAGAGCCAGGCGATCCAGCGGAGGTGCAGCAGCAGCGAGCCGAGGGCGATGAAGACCGACCGGAAGACCAGGGCGCCCGCGATGCCGTAGAAGAGGACGCGATGCTGGTACCTGGCCGGCACGGCGAAATACCCGAAGATCATGACGAAGATGAAGATGTTGTCCACCGAGAGCGACTTCTCGACCAGGTAGCCCGTGAGGAACTCGAGCGCGGCCCCCCCGGCCGCCGCCTCCGGGTGGAGGCCGGGGACCGCCGCGAGTCGCGGATCCCGCGGGAACGCCCAGAGCGCGTAGCGCCAGAGCGCCAGGTTGAAGGCGAGCGCCAGCAGCACCCACACGCCCGACCAGACGGCCGCTTCCCGGATGCCAACGGCGTGGGCGTCCCGGTGGAAGACGCCCAGGTCGAGCGCGAGCAGGACCAGCACGCCGCCGGTGAACGCAGCGTAGAGCCACCAGTACTGAGCGAACGGGAACAGCAGATCGGCGCTCAGAGGCACACCGGATTGGCGCCTCGGCGCTCAGCGCACGATGAGGACCGGCGCCGGGCACCGCGTCAGCGCGCCCTCGGCGACGCTGCCGAGCAGCAGCCGGGCGACGCCGTCGGTGCCGCGCGCGCCGACCACGAGCAGCCGCGCGCGCGAGGCGCCGACCACGGAGAGGAGCTCGGCGAGCGGTGCCCCGGTGCGCACGAGCGGGCGCGGGGTGACGCCGGCGCGGCGCAGCGCCACCGCCGCGCGGGCGAGCTCACGCCTCGCGCGCGCCCGCCGCTCGGCCGTGAGGGCCGCGAGCTCCCGCGCGAGCGCGGCCCGGACCGCGGCGGGCATGAGGCCAAGGGACGGCGCGCCGATGGGCTCGAGGACGCGGACCAGCGTGACGCGCGTGCCGCGCGAGCGCGCCAGACCCGCCACGAAGGCGACGGCCCGCCGGGCGTTCGCCGAGCCGTCCACGCCGACGACGAGGCGACGCACGTCCCGCCCGCGCCGCTTCACGACGAGCACGGCGCAGGTCGCCTGGCGCAGCACGTCCCGCACGACGTCGCCCAGCAGCAGGCGCCGGAAGGCGCTCCGGCTCCGCCACCCGAGCACGATCACGTCCGCCCGCATCCGCCGCGCCTCGCCCAGGATCGCGGGGACCGGGTCCTGATCCACCAGGACGGCCTCCGCGTCCGGCCAGCGCTGCGCGAGCGTGCGGCGCGCCCGTGCGGCGACGCGCCGCGACCCGTGTTCGAGCCCGGCGCGCACGGCGGCTGGCCGACCACCCATCGCCGCGCTGCGCTGCGCGGTGACGCTGCGCACGCGGGTGCCCGCGGGCCAGGGAAACGCGATCGTCATCGCCAGGGCCGCCCGGGCCCCCGGCGAGCCATCCACCGCGACCAGTACCCGCAATCCCTGGCGTCCCGTCATGGTCGGTCCCTCCCGGAAGCGTATCACCACCGCGTCTCACGGATGCCGAGTGCCCAGCCGAGGTGGTTGACGAGGATGTGTCCGATCCCGCTCACGACGAGGATCACCAGGACGTCCGTCCACCCGAGCGCGGCCCCCGGCCCGCCGAGCACGAGCGCCCCCACGACGAAGTCGAGCTGGTCGAACGGTACCCACGGGGCGCCGGGCGCGATGCCCCGCCGCCGCTTGAAGAAACTCTTGGCGCTGTCGCCCGCCATCGCGCCGCACCCGAACCGGAGCCCGAGGAGCGCCCAGTCGTCGTACGCGACGATGTCGCCGGCCCACCCGAGGCGCGACTGGACCAGGGTGGCCAGGACGGCGCCGGTGACGCCTGCGGCGAAGCCGAGGACGGTCTTGTGGCTGCCGAGCCAGCGCCGGCTGAGCGGCGGGTTCCAGCCGCCCCAGTACTTGACGAAGGGCGGCGCCATGTTCGCGATGTACGCCGGGGCCATGAAATACGCGAGCTGCGCCGCGCGGGCGACGACGTCGCTCATGCGTCCTCGCCGGACCACTCGCGCCAGAGGGCGAGGAGCAGCGCGACCGCGGCGGGGCCGAGGAAGAGCCCGATCGAGCCGAAGGCCATGAGGCCTCCGAGCACGCCGAAGAACGCGAGGAGAAACGGGACGCGTCCGGCGCCGGCGAGGAACCACGAGCGGATCAGGTTGTCCACCATGCTCACCACCACGACGCCCCAGAGCAGCAGCAGCACGCCCGCCAGATGGCGTCCCTGGAGCAGCAGCCACGCGGCGGACGGCGCGTACACGAGCGGCGCGCCGATCGGCGTCAGCGCCAGGATCACGGTGAGCGCCCCGAGGAGCACGGGCGCGCGGAGGCCCGCGACCCAGCATCCGATCGTCACGAGCGCGCCCTGCGTGAGCGCGGTGAGGAGCGTGCCGTACATCACGGCGCGCACCGTCTGGCCCATCGGACGGAAGAGCGCCAGCGTCCGTCGTCCACCGAGACGCAGGGCCGCGCGGTCGATGGCCGGCGCGAGCTCGCCCCCGTCCCGATAGACGAAGAAGAGGGTGAAGACGACGAGCACGACCTCGATCATGAACCGGCCGAGGTCGCCGACCGCGCTCGTCGTCGCGCCGACCAGGGTGCCCGCGCGCGCGACCGCCCATCGCTGGAGCGGAGTCGGATCGGCGAGGACGCCCGCGAGGCGGGCGGCGAGCTCCGGGCCGACGGCCGGCAGCCGCTCGACCGTCGCGATCAGATCCGCGGGGCCCCTCGCGATCCACGCCCTGAAGTCCACGAAGGCGCGCTGCGCTTCGGCGGCGAGGGCGAGCGAGACCAGCACCGCGGGCACCACGACGACGAGCACCACGAGCATGGTCGTCACCGCGGCAGCCCACCCCGTGCGCCCGCCGAGGCCCTGCTCGATCCGCCTGAACGCGGGCCAGCTGGCGAAGGCGAGGATCGCGGCCCACCCGATGGGCACGACGAACGGCCACAGCACGAGGAGCGCCGCGCCGATGATCAGCGCCGTTCCGGCGAGCTCCGCCCACCGCTGGCTTCCGGGCGTGGTCATGGGCGGGCCCAGCATACCAGCGTCGACACGCCCGCAGGGGAGGGTTGCGCGGGCGCCGTCGACGGGCGAGAGTGACGCTCGTGGGCTTTCTCATCCGGGTGCTCGTCAACGGGCTCGCGATCTACCTGGTCGCGCGGATCGTGCCGGGGATCGCCGTCAGCAGCGTGCTGACGGCGCTCGGTGCCGGCCTCGTGCTCGGGCTGGTCAACGCGATCGTGCGCCCGATTCTCATCGTGCTGACGCTGCCCGCGACGCTCCTGACGTTGGGGCTCTTCCTCTTCGTGCTGAACGCCTTCTGCCTCTGGCTCACGTCCCGGCTCGTCGGGGGCTTCGAGGTCCACGGAGCCTGGGCGGCGCTCGCTGGCGCCTTCCTGATCAGCGCCGTGAGCTGGGTCCTGAACGCGTTCGTGAGTGATCGCGGGCGCATCGTCGTCGTCACGCGCCGCTAGCGCCCACCTCCTCCCTGCTCAGCCCCTGGCCAGCCAGGCGGGAGCACTCCTGGTAAGAAATCGCGCAGTCCTTGGGGCCGGCGAGATCGTCCATCCGGAAAACATGAGTCAATCTAGCCAGTTCTGACTCGACGCCGGGTTGGTATCGGCCTTGCGACGGAGCCTGGGCAGGAGGTCAACGACAATGATCAGCACGATGGTCAGATCGCTCTCGCGGGTCCCGATCCAGCTCCGGAGCCTCGCCGTGTGCGTGGCGTGCGAGGAGTGCTTCGAGCTGGGCGTCTCGACGTGCCCGTCGTGCGGGAGCGACGAGTACGTGCCGCTCCTGCACCAGCTCGAAGGCCGGATTCTCAACCTGACGAGCCTCAACTGATGAGGCAGCCTGGCCGGGCGACGCTGCTCGCCCTCCCGCTGGCGCTGGCACTGGCAGCCCCGGCCGCGTGGGCCGGCGAGCCGGCGGACCAGCTGTTCGCCCGCATCGACGAGGTGCTGAAGATCCTCGAGGACCCGGCGCTCAAGCCGGCCGCGCGGGCCCAGGAGCGGCGCGACGCGATCCGCCGCGTTGCGGAGGACATCTTCGACTTCCACGAGATCACCCGGCGCAGCCTCGGCCGCCACTGGCACGCACGGACCCCGGCCGAGCGCCTGGAGTTCACGCGGCTCTTCGCCGAGCTCCTCGAGCGCTCCTACATCGGCAAACTCGAGCTCTACGGCGGCGAGCGGATCACGCTGCTCGGCGACTCCGTGGAGGGTGACGTCGCGACCGTGCGGACCCGGATCGTCACCAGGAAAGGCTCCGAGATCCCGGTGGAGTACCGCATGCTACGGCAGGCCGCGCGGTGGCGCGCGTACGACGTCGCGATCGAGGGCGTGAGCCTCATCGCCAACTACCGCACCCAGTTCGACAAGGTCATCCAGCGCACGTCCTTCCAGCAGCTGGTGAAGCAGGTCCGCGACAAGCAGTAGCCCCCCGATCAGCGCCCGCGCCACTCGGGCTTCCGCTTCTCGAGGAAGGCGCGCACACCTTCACGGAAGTCGTCGCTCAGGTAACAGGAGAGGATGATGTCCTCGGCGTCACGGAGCGCCGCGGGGGCGGTGACCCGGCGCGTGGCCTCCTTCACCGCGGCCAGCGTCAGCGGTGCCAGCTCGGTCAGGTGCCGCGCCAGCTCCTGAACGCGCGCCGCGAGCGCCACCGCCGGGTGGACCTCGTCGGCCAGGCCGATCGCCTTCGCCTCGGCGGCGTCCACGAGCCGCGCGGTCAACAGCATGTTGCGGGCGCGCACCGGCCCGACGGTCGCCGCCAGGAGCGAGAACGAGAGCGGCGCGGTGCAGTTGCCGAGCGTGCGCGCGACCGGCGCGCCGAAGCGCGCATGCGCCGCCGCCAGGCGCAGGTCGCACGCGAGGGACATGAAGAGGCCCCCGCCGACAGCGTCCCCCTGCACCATCGCGATCGTCGGCTTGCGCATGCCGTGCAGGCGCGCGAGGACACGCGTGATCCGCGCCTCGTAGGCGAGCGCGTCCTCGCGCGTGGTGACGTCGAGGAACCGGCGGATGTCGGTGCCGCTGGCGAAGGCGCGGTCGCCTGCGCCGCGCAGGACCACCACCCTGACGGCCTGCTCCGCGTCGAACTCTTCGCAGAGGTCGTGCAGCGCGTCGTACATCTCGAAGGTCATCGCGTTGCGCGCGTCGGGCCGATTGAACGTCACGCTCGCCACGTGTCCGTCGCGTTCGACGACGAGGTCGTCGGTCATGGCTGTCGTCTCGGTGCCAGCGCGAGTCCCCAGGCCTGGAGATCGTCGTCCACGGCGGACGCGCGCCCGTCCTGGCGCCGGTCGAGGACCACCCGGATCCTCCGCGCCCCGGAGAGCTCCTGCGCGAGGAAGTCGTAGAGCTCGGGGTTCGATCGCGCGACGATGAACAGGTGGCCCAACTCCGTCACCTCCGTCTCCGACCGGTCCTGCCAGCGGCGCAGGCCGAGCTCGGTCGCGAGCCGGTCGGCCGCGACGCGGTGCTCCGTGGCACGCGGCACGTCGCCGGCGCGCGTGAGGACGCCGGCGATGTCCAGGAGGATCTCGGCGCGCAGCGGGTGGAGCCCCAGGGCCTCCGCCCGCTGCGCCGCGGCCTGCAGGTGTCCGAGCGCAGCCTCGGCCTCGTCCGGCGTGCGGCGCGCGGTCGCACGGCCGAGCAGCGCGAGCGCGGCGGCCTCGTGGCCGCGCTCGCCGCAGCGGCGCGCGAGGTCGAGCGCCTCCTGCGCCGCCGCCTGCGCTCGGTCCACCTGACCGTCGGTGAGGAGCCCCTCGCCCAGGTTGATCGTCCACGCCGCGAGGTACGCGCGGACCCCGAGCTCCCGGCTCTGCGCGACGCTGTGCTCGAGCAGCTGCAGGCCCTCCCGGACGTGACCCAGGCGGGCGAACGTGAGCCCGAGCAGCGACGAGGGGATCGGGTGCCAGAGGGTGAGATGCTTGCGTCGACACGCCTCGAGGCTGCGCTCGAGCGGCAGGACCGCGCGAGCCAGGTGTCCGCGGCGGAGCGCGACGAGCCCGGTCATGGTCCAGGCGATCACCTGGCTCCACGGGTGGCGCGCGGCCTCCGCCGCCCGGTGAGCCTCGTCGAGGCAGGCGCCGGCCGCGTCGAATCGGCCGAGGTCCGCCAGCGTGAAGGCGAGCCAGGCGCAGGACGCGACGTACGAGGTGCCGCCGCGGTGCTGCGGGCCCAGGAGCTCGAGGTTCTCGCGCAGCACCCGCTCCGCGCGATCGTACTCGCCGAGCAGGTGGAGGCTCTGCCCCACGTACTGGCGCGCGAGCCCCTGGAGCGCGACGTCGCCGCAGGCCTCGCCGACCCGCGCGCATCGCTCGCCGTACTCGATCGCGGGCGTGGTCTCGCCCTTCAGGTAGTGGTAGTTCACGAGGTAGGTGTAGATCCGCGCCAGTCGCTGCTCGTCCCCGATCTGCTGCGCCAGCTCCTCGGCCTCGCGCGAGAGCGCGAGGACGTCGTCCAGCCGACCCAGCTGGAGGAGCGGGGGGCGGAGGTCGAGGCGGAGGTCGATGGCCTGCTCGGTGAGTTCGGGGCTCGGCGGCAGGTGACGGAGCGCCGCGAGCGCGGCCTGAAAGGCCCGCACGGCTTCCACGTTGGCGGCGCGCGCTACCGCGCGGTCGCCGACCTGGCGATTGTAGATCACCGCCTGTGCCCAGGCCTCGCCGCACGAGGCGTGATACGCGAGCTGATCCACGTAGCTCGTGAGCCGATCGGCGTAGAGCCGCTCGATCGCCGCCACGATGCGCGCGTGCAGGGCGCGGCGCTGCTCCTTGAGCAGGCTCGCGTATGCGACGTCCCTGGTGAGGGTGTTGCGGAACCGGTATTCGAGGTCCGGGAACAGCCCGGCCTCGTGCAGGAATCCCGCGGCCTGGAGGTGGTGCAGGGCGCCGCGCAGTGGCTCGGCGGACAGGGCGCTGACCGCCTCGAGGAGCGCGAACGGCACCTCGGTGCCGATCACGGCCGCCGCCTGCAGCAGGAGCTTCTCGTCGTGCGGAAGCCGGTCGATGCGGGCGGCGAGCACGGCCTGCACGGTCGCC
>MGCE01000150.1 GCA_001790315.1 Candidatus Rokubacteria bacterium RIFCSPLOWO2_02_FULL_72_37
GGCTCGCGGCCCCGAGCCTCGCCGCCTACCGCGCGGCGCTCGAGAGCGCGCAGGAGGCCGAGCAGCCGGCGCTGCGCTATATGCTGGCGCTCGGCCTGGCCGGGTTCGGTCGGAGCGCCGCCGCGGAGGCGGAGCTCGGCGAGGCCTTGCGCCTGGATCCCGCCAACCCGGAGCTCCACCGCGCCCTCGGCGACCTGCGCGCCCGTCGCGCGGAGCCGGGCGCGCTCGACAGCCTGCGGGCCGCGCTGGTCTTCGCGGAGGACCGGGCGCGGCTCGAGCCGCCCCCGCCGCCGTTCGCGCTCCGGAGCGCCCGCCTCGCCGCGCTGGCGCGAGAGCGCGCGGGCGACGACGGGGCGGGCCCTGCGCGCTACCGGCGGACGCTCGCCCGTTACCTTCTCGCGCGAGAACTGTGGGAGCAGGCGGTCGCCGCGTGGAGCCCCCTCGCGGCGGATCCGAGGGACGCCGAGGCGCAGTTCGGCCTCGGCACCGCGCTCGAGGGCAGCGGCGCACCCGAGGCGGCCGTGGAGCACCTGCGGCGCGCCGTCGCGCTGGACCCGGGCGTGACGCGCTACCGCGAAGGGCTGGCGCGCCGGTTGTGGGCGAGCGAGCAGTACTACCAGGCGATCAACGAGTGGCGCACCGTGAAGAGCCAGGCGCCGAGGAATCTCGAGGCGCGCGCCGCGCTCGGACGCGCCTACGAGACGATCGGCGAGCGGTTCGAGGCGCTCCGGGAGTACCGCGAGATCCTCGATCTCGACCCCCGTCACGCGGGCGCGCGTGACGGGGTCGCGCGGCTGACGGGCCGCCGCCCCTAGCCCGAGAGCGCGTCGGGCGCGGCCGCGATCGCCTCGAGCTCGGCGCGGGTGTACGAGCCGAGGCTCCGGAAGTCGAAGTCGGTGTAGTTCCGGATCCAGCGCGACGCGATCCTCACGGCCTTCCGGTAGCGCTCGTGCGTGTCGGCGCCCTGTCGCCGCGGCAGGATGTCGGCGAGCTCCTCCTGGAGGAGCCGCCTGACGAGTGCGGCGTCATGCACGACGCCGGTCTGCGAGTCCTTCGCCCGGTGGACGATCCGCTGCGCGATCTGGGCGACCGACATGCGGCCGGTGGCCAGGTCCTCCATCAGCGCCGGGTGCACGCCGGGCTTGCCCTCCAGGCTGTCGATGCCCTTGGCGCCGCGGCCGGTGAGCCAGCCCTCGACGTACTCGATCAGCATCCGTGCGTTGCGGCGCGTGCCGTCGACCGTGATCGGGCCCGCCGGCGCCTCGAGCCGCACCGGGTAGTTGTCCGGATCCGCCATGGCGGGCGTCGGCGAGAAGCCGCTCGCGCGGAGCTGCCTGAACGGATCGGCGGCCGTCTTCATGTGGAAGATGTGCGCGACCCAGCCGCGGACGAACCCCTGCGCGGCCTCCCACTCCTTGTCCTTGCGGATCGCCTCGGCCGCCACGCGATTGACCTCGGGGTCGCTGGAGGGCAGCGCCGTCGCCATGCCGCCGATCGGCACGGCCCCGCGCTTGAGGCAGATCGCGACGAGCCGCCGGAAGATGTTCGCGAGGAACGGCGTCGTCTTGATGTCCACGCCGAAGCGATCGGGCCACACCTGCCTCGGGTCCGCCATGACGAACTCGAAGATCGACGCCTTGAGATCCCAGCGCGCCGCGTTGAGGCCGGCCGCGTAGGGCCCGAGCTCGTGGAGCATCTCCTCCATCTGGTAGACGCAGGGCAACGACTCGACCAGCACGATGCCGCGGACCGTGGCGCTCCCGAGGTACGGGAGGCGCTCAGCCGAGAGGTCGAACAGGTCACGGTACCAGCGGGCCTCGGGCGCGTGCTCCAGCTTCGGCAGGTAGAAGTAGATGCCCTGGCCGCGGCCGGCCTGGGCGCGGCCGGCGTAGAAGAGCGTCAGGGCCGTCCCGAGGATCGCCGCGTTGACGGGGACCCCGTCGACCGTGACGTCGGGCTCGTCGAGGTGCAGGCCGCGCTCGCGATGCATGAAGAACGGCAGCTCGCCCGGCGCGATCCGGTAGCCCTTGCCCCGCGCCGCGTCGTCGAAGGTGAGCTCGCGGTTCACGGCCGCGAGGCGATTGTGCGCGGCGCGCACCGTGTCGATGAGCCGGTGGCCGCCGGAGTCCTCGTCGTCGTCCAGGTCGCCCTCGGCGCGCTCGCCCTCGGGTCCGGGGTTGAGGGCATTGATGAACATCGAGGTGATCGAGCAGGGGCCCGAGATCTCGATCCCCGGCCGGCGAAGCTCGTCCGGCACGGCCGGGACCTGCCAGCTCCCCGTGGTGGCTTCGGAGGCCGGTGGGTGGGCGGGCGCGATGTGCTGTCTGAGCGCACGCTCGAGCGTCGCCAGCCGGATGGCGCGGAGCGCCCTGGCGCGCGCGTGCAGGCGGTCATGGAGCAGGGCCACGTAGTCGCAGAACGCCGGAGTGAAGAGCTGGGCGGCGCCGTCGACGGCGGCGAACTTCACGCGCGCGCTGGTCTCGACGGGCATGGCAAAGCCTCTTTTCGCATGGCACCCGACAGCCTGTCAATGGCAGAATGGCCGCGTTCGAGTCCCACGGCGAGGAGAACCAGACCCATGGCGACAGCGCTGTTCGTCGTGAAAGCGACCATCCGCAAGGACCGGGAGGACGCGTTCAACCGCTGGTACAACGAGGAGCACGTCCCGCAATTCCTGCGCTTCAAGGGCGCCGTCAGCGCGCGTCGGTACCGCGCGATCCTGGGCGAGGACACGTACCAGTACATGGCCGTGTACGAGCTCGCCGACGAGGCGACGCTCCACCGGCTGCTCGAGTCGGAGCACTTCAAGGAGCTCCGGGCCGAATACGACACGCACTTCGGGGCCGTGAGCCAGCGCGCGCGCTTCGGATACGTGCAGGTCTGGCCATAGCGCGGCGCGTTCGCGGGCTCGGCGGAGGCCGCAAGACGCGTCGGGCGCTGCGGCAGGGCGGCGCCGGCGTGGCCGCGCGGCTGAACGAGGCGCTCGGCGGCTGGAGCGGCGTGCGGATCACGCCGATGTTCGGCCGCTGGGGCTACTTCGTGGGCGAGACCCTCTTCGCGTGCTTCCCGCTGAAGGAGAAGGAGCGCGACCTCTGGATCCGCCTGTCCACCGACGACCAGGCCCGCGCCCTCCGGGGGGGGCGGATCCGGCCGCACCGGCGCTTCGCCCGGCGGGGCTGGGTCGAGCTCGACGTGGAGGCGCCCGAGGATGTCTCGCGCGCCCTCGCCTGGCTCCGGCGCGCGCACGCCCTGGCGAGCCGGACCGCGCGGATCGACGAACACAAGGAGGCGTGATGGGGAACGTGCTGACCGTGGTCGCGAAGCTGTCGGCGAAGCCGGGGAAGGGCGACGAGCTGGCGGGGATCCTCGCGGAGCAGGTAGCGGCGGTGCGCCGCGCGGAGCCGGACTGCCTCGTCTACCGGCTGCACCGGTCCAAGAAGGACCCGGATCTCTTTCTCTTCTACGAGCAGTACCGCTCGGACGCGGCCTTCGATCTGCACCGGAAGGCGCCCCACCTCGCCGCGTTCCGCGACCGCCGCGACCCGCTCGTCGCGGGCCCGCCGCAGGTGGACTTCTACCTGTCGCTCACGGAGTAGCGCCGGGCCGCCGGGCGCGCGCGGGAGGGGTCGCCCGGACCACGCGGCCCGCGTCCGCTTGCCCCGTCGCGGCTGGGCTCCGTCCGGGCGCGTGCGGCCCGCCGCCCGCGTGGCGGGAACGGGCCCCGTCGACCCCTCCCGCGCGCGCCCGGCGGCCCGGCTCCACGGGCGACGGGGCTCGACATGCCTCGAGAACGGCAGACTAATCAGGCGTGGACGAGGCGGCCGCCGCGGCGGCGTCGCGCGCGGCCGCCTCCTCGCGCGCCAGGGCCTCGATGCGGTCGATCCGCACCAGCGGCACGAGGAGCCACGCGAGCGCCGTCATGCCGGCGGAGATGAGCACGAGCGGCGTGTAGCCGAACCCGTCGTAGAGGCGCGCCCCGACGTTCTGCGAGAGCTGACCCCCGCCGTTGTAGACCGACATCAGCAACGCGAAGAACGTCGCCTCCACCCGCCGCGGGCACGACTTGGCGGCGAGGTCGAGGAAGGCGAGCTGCGTCAGCATCCCGACGCCCCCGAAGAGCGTGTCGATGACGATCGCGGACGTCGCGTCGCGGTAGACGAGGTAGGCGAGCGTGGCCGCGACGCCGATGCCGATGGAGAGGTTGACGAGGGTCTTGAGGCGGACCCGGCGCGAGAGCGGCGCGTACGCGGCCGCGCCGACGACGCCCGCGGCGGCGGCGAGCGAGCCGAGCGTGCCGATGAACTGCTGGCTGAATCCGAGCGTGTCCGTCTGGTAGTAGAGGAACGCCGGGCCGAACGAGGGGCTGAACGTCCAGAAGAGGATGAAGCCCGCGACGACCCAGAGGTCGCGATGCCCGATCGCGGTCCGGATCGACGCCCACGTCTCGCGGAGCGCGGCCCCGTCGGCCCGGGCCCGCGGCTCGCTCACGAAGAGCAGCGCCATGGCCACGGACACCAGGGGGAAGCAGGCGGCGAGCGCGAAGGCCCCGCGCAGGCTGCGCGCCTGCGCCAGCCAGCCGCCGCCGACGCCGACGAGGACCGAGGCGACGGTGATGCAGGCCCACTGGACCGACTGGAAGGCGCCGGTCAGACCGCGCGGCCGCCCGTGCTCGACCATCATCGCGTCGGTGAGCACGTCGGTGAACGCGAGCCCGAGCGCCATCAGAGTGAACAGGCCGACGCCGGCGACCAGGGTGAAGCCCGTCGAGTACCGCGTTCCGAACAGGGTGATCCCGAGGTCGTAGGTGTGGATCGGCCCCCGGGAGATGAGGACTCCCGACGCGAGCACCAGGCCCGCGCCGGCCGCGAGGCCGCAGGTCAGGAGGAAATAGCTCTTCCGGCGGCGGCCGAAGAGCGGCACGAAATCCGAGAGCAGCCCGTAGGCGGGCTTGATCAGCCACGGAATGGTGCTCAGCAGGAAGAAGTCGGCGACCTGGCCGGCGGCGAGCCCGCGGTCCTTGAGGACGATCGTGATCGTCTGGTTCGGCAGGTACCACATGCCCTGGGCGAAATAGACGACGCCGAAGAGAACGGCGAGGCGCCGCGCCTCCGGCGTCTTGAAGGGATTCAGCCGCTCGACGAGGCCGAGCATGCCGGGCGCCATGATACCTTAGTGCCGGTCATGTGCTGGACCCTCTTCGAGATCCTCCCGGCCTGATGCTCCGGACGCTGTTCCTCCATCCCCCCTCGTGGGCGGGCTTCGACGGGGGAGCCGGCTCCCGTTACCAGGCCCGGCGCGAGGTCCGCTCGTTCTGGTACCCGACGTGGCTGGCCCAGCCCGCCGCGCTCGTCCCCGGCTCGCGCCTGGTGGACGCGCCGCCGGACGGCCTCGGCCTCGCCGACGTGCGGGCGCTCGCGCCCGCTTACGACCTCGCGGTCCTGCACACGAGCACGCCGTCCTTCCAGCACGACGTCGGGGTCGCCGAGGCGTTACGGCGGGAGCACCCGGGGCTCCGCATCGGCTTCGTGGGCGCGCACGTCGCCGTGCACCCGACGGAGAGCCTCCGCGCATCCGAGGCGATCGAGTTCGTCGCGCGGAGCGAATTCGACTTCACGATCCGTGAGGTTGCCGAGGGCCGTCCGCTCGGCGAGGTGCTCGGCCTCAGTTACCGCGCGGACGGCCGGATCCTGCACACGCCGGAGCGACCGGTCCTGGAGGACATGGACGCCCTGCCGTGGGTCGTGGACGTCTACAAGCGCGACCTCACGGTCGAGCACTACGCGATCGGCTACCTGCTCCATCCCTACGTGTCCCTCTACACCGGGCGTGGCTGCCGGTCGCGATGCACGTTCTGCCTGTGGCCGCAGACCGTCGGCGGCCAGCGCTACCGGACCCGCTCCGTCGCCCACGTCGTCGGGGAGATCGCGCGGGCCCGGCGCCATTTTCCGCAGGTCCGTGAGTTCTTCTTCGACGACGACACCTTCACCGACGACCTGCCGCGCGCGGAAGCGATCGCGCGCGGGCTCGGGCGCCTCGGCGTCACGTGGTCGTGCAACGCCAAGGCGAACGTTCCCCGCGACACCCTCCGCGTGCTCAAGGACAACGGCCTGCGCCTGCTGCTGGTCGGGTACGAGTCGGGGAGTCAGCAGATCCTCAACAACATCAGGAAGGGGCTCCGGCTGGACGTCGCCCGGCGCTTCACGCGCGACGCGAAGGCGCTCGGCATCACGATCCACGGCACGTTCATCCTGGGCCTGCCGGGCGAGTCGCGCGAGACGATCGCGGAAACGATCCGCTACGCCTGCGAGCTCGATCCCGACACGCTCCAGGTCTCGATCGCCGCACCCTACCCGGGCACGGCGCTGCATCGCCAGGCGCAGGAGCAGGGATGGCTCGGCGGCCGCGACCTCGTCGACGACCGCGGCGTGCAGCAGAGCGCGCTGAGCTATCCCCACCTGGCCCACACCGAGATCTTCGACTCGGTGGACGCCTTCTACCGGCGGTTCTACTTCCGACCGCGCAAGATCTTCGCGCTCGCGGGCGGCATGCTGCGCGACCGCCGGGTGCTCGGGCGCCGGCTCCGCGAAGGGGCCGAGTTCGTCCGCTTCCTCGCCCAGCGCTCCTAGTCCAGTCTTCCGTCCACGAACTCGTGTGAATGTTCGCCGCGCGTCGGGCCGCCGGGCGCGCGCGGGAGGGGTCGCCGGGACCACGCGGCACGCGTGCGCTGCCCCGTCGCGGCTGGGCTCCGTCCGGGCGCGTGCGGCCCGCCGCCCACGTGGCGGGAACGGATCCCGTCGACCCCTCCCGCGCGCGCCCGGCGGCCCGGCTCCACGGGCGACGAGGCTTCACCTGACTTGGAGAACGGCGCGCTAGCTTCGCCGCGCCGCCGCGGCCGCCGCGGGCGCCGGCGGCGGGAGCGCGCCGGGTGGACGGTAGAGCAGGCGCAGCAGCACGGGCAGCACGACGAGCGCGGCGATCAGGCTCGTGGCCGTGCCGAGCGTCAGCAGGAGGCCGAGCCCGAAGATCCCGCGGTGGTCCGCGATCATCAGGCTGCCGAATCCCACGATGGTCGTCAGGCCGTTCACGAGGACGGCCATGAGGGTGCTGCGGGCCACGAGCGGGCCGCCGTGATCGCGACCTTCCATGAACCTGATCACGATGTTGAAGCCGTACTCGGCCGCCGCGCCGAGGATCAGCGGGAGGCCGAACACGTTGCCCATGTTGAACTGGAGGTCGAAGAAGGACATCAGCCCGAAGGTCCACACCATCCCGAGCCCGAGCGGCAGCAGCGCGAGCAGCGTCTCGCGCACGCGCCTGAGCGTCAGGGCGGCCGCCAGCGAGACCAGGAGCACCGCATACACGGTCCCGCGCTGGTACGAGCGCTCCATGAACCGGATCGCCTCGAAGGTGATGACGGGCGTCCCGGTGACCGCGGGGTCGACCGAGCGCAGCTCGGTCACGAAGCGGTGCGCGCCCGCGCGGTCCCAGATATCGACCGCGGGCTGGATCTGCAGGAGGAACCGGCCCGACGGGCTGATGAACTTGTTCCGGATCTCCTTCGGAATGTCGTCGAGGCCGACCTGCGGCGGCGACGCGTTCGCCTGCAGGCGCTGGAAGTTGTGCACGAAGTCCCGGTAGACCTGCGACTGGAGGTGGGTCAGGGCGGGCCGGCTCACCTCACGGTCGGTCTGGCGGAGCTTGATGACGAGCAGCTCGATCCGGTCCCGTACCCGCGCGAGCCGGGCCTTGGTGTCCCCCTCGGGGGCCTCGTTCGCGGCGATGGCGAAGCGGCGCTCGAGCGTGTCCAGCGCGGTGATGAGCCGGTCGATATCCGCCCGCCGCGGCCGGCCGACCCGCACCGGCGCGACCAGCGGCGCGAAGTCGCCGATGATCTTCCGCTTCGCGGCCTGGTCCTCGGGGATCAGCAGGAGCGCGGAGTCCACTTCCGAGACCGTCGGGAGCCGGCTGAAGGCCGCGCTCTTGCGCTTGAGCTCCTCGAGCGAGTCCGCGCTGGCGAGCGCGATGAAGCCGGAGCGGCCCGCGGTCGCGAGGATCCGTCGCTCCCAGACCACCGACTCCGTGCCTCGCGCCTGGAGGTTGAGCAGGTTGTAGTCGAACTGCACCGCGCTGAGGCCCCAGACGGACAGCGCGGTGAGCGCCGCCGCGAACAGGAGCACCGACTTCGGGTACGCCACGAGCCGCTCCACCAGCGGGACGTGCACGCGCTCGAGGGCGATCGCGCGCGGGATCGCGCCGGCCGCCCGGCTCTCGTGCCGCCGGTCGATCAGGACGAGCGCCGCCGGGAAGACGGTCATCATCGAGAGCCACGACAGGAGGATCGCCGTGCCCGCGATGAACCCGAGCTCCTGGACGCCGCGGAACTCCGTGAAGCCGAGGACGTAGAAGGTCCCGGCCGCGGTGACGGCACCGAGCAGCATGCCCGGGCCGCTGCGGGCGGCCGTGATCTCGATCGCCTCGCGCAGGTTGCGGCCGAGGAACAGCTCCTCCTCGTACCGGAACAGGTAGTAGATGCCGTAGTCGATTCCGATGCCGATGACGATCGAGATGAACATCACCGAGAAGAGCGATAGGTGCCCGATGACGAGCGTCGCGACCCCGATGGCCCAGCACTGGGAGAGCGCGAGCACGATGAGCATCACGAACGGCTTGCCGAGGCGGAGGAAGGCCACGAGGAGCAGCGCGAGGGTCAGCGCGAACGCGAGGACCGTGGCGCGCTCGCTGTCGCGGAAGGCCGCGGTCATCTCGTCGTTCGCCAGCGCCGGTTTCCCGGTCACGCCGACCTCGACGTCCGGGAACTCGTCCCTGAGGGACTCGATGACCTGACGCGCGCCCTCGATCGCGGCCCGCTCGCCGGTGAAGCTGCCACGCTCGACCTCGGGCTTGGCCAGGATGAACAGGAGC
>MGCE01000151.1 GCA_001790315.1 Candidatus Rokubacteria bacterium RIFCSPLOWO2_02_FULL_72_37
ATGGCCATCGAGCCCGAGCGGTCGATCGAGAGCACGACGGCGAGGCTCGGGATCTCCACCTTCTGCTTGACGTCCATCGTGACCGGCAGCGCCTCCTCGATCGGCGTCCGGTAGTACCCGCCGAGGCCGAAGCTTTCCTCGCCGCCGACCATGAGCAGCCCGCCGCCCTGCTCGCGCACGTAGTCCCGGACGTTGCCCATCTGCGCCCGCGTCATCTTGAGCGAGGAGACGTTGGCGAGCACGACCCCGTCGTACTTCTGCAGGCCCGCCAGGTCCTTCGGGATCCCGTTCGGCTCGACGACGGTGACCTCGATGTTCTGCGACCGGAGCGCGGCCGCGAGCGATTGCGCGTGGCCGCGATCCTTGTCGGCGAGCAGGACTTGCGGCCGGCCGCGGACGACGACCGTGCCGATGGCGCGGTTGTTCTCCTCGATCGTGTCGCCCTCGACCTCGATCGCGGCCTGGTAGACGTGGATGCCGCTGGTGTCGAGCGCCTGGCGGTAGCTGAAGACGTTCTTGCCCGCCGTGAGGCGCACCATCTGCGAGCCGAGGAACGTGCCGTTGCGGAAGAGCGAGACGCGTCCCGGCGTGTCCCGGTGGCTCCACACCACCACCTTCGCCTGGAACGGCTCGCCGTACTTGACCTCCTGCGGCAGCACCATCCCCTCGGCGACGACCTCCTGGGTGAAGGTGAGCGGCGCGGCGACGTAGTGGATGTCGACGCCGACGTTCTTCGCGGCCTGGGCGCCGGCGAGCGCGTTGCCCGCGTTCTGCCGGCCGTCGGTCAGCAGCACGATGCGATTGGCCTGCCCCGGCGGCGCCATGGCCAGCGCGAGCTGGATCGCCTGGAAGATGTTCGTCCCCCGCGCGTCCACTTGGGCCTTCGGCCGCTCCGCCGCCGGGCGCAGCCCGAGCGGCTGGTCCACCGCGGCGTGCGCGCCGAAGGCGATCACGCCGGAGTGATCTCCCGGCTTCATGGAGCGCACCGCGTCGGCGACGAACCGGTACGCGCGCTCCCGGGCCGCGAAGCTCACGCTGTCCGAAACGTCCAGCAGGAACGTCACGTTCATCCGGTCCACCCAGCGGGGCACCGCCGGGCGGACGAGCGTGAGGCAGAGCACCAGCACGAGCGCCCCGCGGAGCGCGAGCGCCCAGCGGTCCCCGAGGCTTGGGGGCAGCCGGAGGCGGGAGGCCGTCTGGCGCCGCCAGTAGAGCAGTCCCTCGACCACCAGCAGCAGCGCCGCGAGCGCCACCAGGAGAGGCCAGAGCTCGCGCTGGATCGCCATCGGCACGGCCGCCGCCGCGCCGGCGCCGGCCGCCGCCGGCAGCGGCCGTGGGGCCAGGTTCGACTCGTCGGCGTCCGTGAGGTTCACGGCGACCTTCAGCTCGCCGTGGGCCATGCCGAGCGTGTAGATCCCGACCTCGTCGGTCTCGGTGAAGCTCACGACGCCGCGGGTCACGTGCGCGCGGACCACGCGGCCGCCGGGAGTCGTCACCTTGACGGTGTCGACGCCGTGCGGCACGGGCAGCAGGATCGGCTGGCCCGTCGCGAGCTGAAGGCTCGACTGGTCGAGCCCCGCCGGGTGCAGCCAGCGCAGACCGTTGGAGAGGATCAGCGGAAACGCGACGCGCAGCGGGAAATCCGTGCGGAACAGATCGAACCCGACGACCAGCGCCTTGCGGTCCGGCTCCTCGAGCGCGTAGATCAGCGGCCCGCCGACGGCCTCCACCAGGGGCCGGCCGGCGGCCAGCGGCCGGAGTCGCATCGCGTCCTCGATCGCCACCTTCGCGAACTCGACGTGGCGCATCACCGGATGGTTGCGGTCCCAGTCCATGATGGTCGGCTGCTCGATCCGGCCGAGCACCTCGAGCGGCACGTCCGGCGGCACCGTGTTCACGAGCACGAACCGCCCCGGGCCGATCCGCGGGGGGGTGACCGAGTCCAGCACGACCACGTCGGCCTCGTCCATCCCGCCCTGGTACTGCTCGGGCGTGCGGACCTCGACGGCCACCTGCGGGTCGGTCCGCAGCACCTTTTCCAGGAACAGGTTGCCCGGGCTCACGAGCAGCACGGCGATCTTCCGCGGCGGCGGCAGGATCGCGTACGCGACGTCGTCGACCGGGAAGTCGTCCCGGATCCGGAGCCGCGCGGTGACCTGACCACCCCCCGCGTGACTGAACGGCAGCACCACCGACCGCCGGACGCTCGGCTCGAGCGTGACGTCCTTCTCGGCGATCATCCGGCCGTCCACCTCGAGCGTGAAGCCGAACGCCTGGGCCTCGCTCGTGTAGTTGACCAGCGACACGAATGCCTGGTGGTCGAACGCGCCCGCGTAGGTCCGTCGCACCGACAGGTTCGTGATACCGACGTTGTGACTGCGGCGGCCGATGCCCACCCACCGCACGCGCGGATCGCCGACCGCCTCCGCCTGGGCCGTCGGGAACGCGCCGTCGGTGAAGACGTGGATCTCGGCTCGCGGGTCGTCGCCGACGAGGGCGCGCGCCGTGCGCACCGCCTCGGGCAGGCGGTCGGGCAGGTCGTGGACCCGGGCGGCACCGAGCGCCGCGACCGCCCGCTCCCGGTCGCGGCCGAGCGCGGCGGCCACGCGGGGCTGGACGCCGGACTCGATCACCATCACCTCCGCGCCCTCGGGCAGGCGCCGCACCAACTGCGCCGCCTGCGCACGGGCGGCATCGAAGCGCGACGGCGAGACGTCGCGCGCGCGCATGGACGCCGAGGTGTCGAGGACGACGACGACCCGGCGCCCGCCGTCACCCATCACGGTGGCCACGGGACGCGCGAGGGCCAGGGAGAGCGCCAGCAGGGCCAGGACCTGGAGGATCAGGAGCGGATCGCGCTGCAGGCGCTGGAAGAACGCCGAGGCCTCGCGGTCCCGCAGCATGGGCGCCCACAAGAGGAGGCTCGACACGCGCCGTTCCTGCCTCCGCACCTTCAAGAAGTAGAGGAGGACCAGGGGCACGGCCAGCCCGAAGAGGGCGAAGGCGAGCGGGGAGAGGAAGTTCATACGAGCACCCGACCCCTGAGCTCCGAGAGCACGAACTCGGCCGGCGGCGTGTCCGTGACGACCCGGTGATATCCGATCTCCCGGGTGCGGCAGAAGCCCTCGGCCCGCTCGAGGAACTGTCGGAGCCGCTCACGGTAGCCGCGAAGCGCCTCGCCGTCCAGCGTGAGGTCGCGCACCTCGCCGGTCTCGCTGTCGGTCAGTCGCAGGTCACCCGCCAGGTCGGGGTTCATCTCCTCCGGGGCGAGCACGTGGACCAGGTGGACGTCGAACCGATGCTCGAGGAGCGCGCGAATCCCGGCCTCCCACCCTTCGGGGTCGAGGAGGTCCGAGATGACGACCGCGAGCCCCGGTTCGCGGGCGCGCATCGCGTAGTCCATCAGCGCGGCGTTCAGACCGGTGGCGCCGGCGGCGCGGACCCCCGAGAGGAAGTTGAGCATGCTCTGCGCCTGGTTGCGTCCGCGCGTCGGTGGCCAGCCCTCCACGACCCGTCCGCGGAGCACGCCGACGCCCACGCGCTCCAGGTTCACGAGCCCGACGAAGCCGAGCGCCGCGGCCACGCGCACGGCGTGGTCGAGCTTCGGCGGCGTGCCGAACTCCATCGAGGCCGAGGCGTCGACGAGGAGATGCAAGCAGAGGTCCTCCTCGTCCACGAAGAGCTTGACGTGCAGGCGGTCGGTGCGCCCGTAGATGTTCCAGTCCACGTAGCGGAGGTCGTCGCCGACGCCGTACGGACGATAGTCGGCGAACTCGACACTGTGGCCCCGGCGGGGGCTGCGACGCTCCCCCTTCACGTGGCCTCGGAACACCCGGCGGGAGAGGAGCGACAGACGCTCGAGCTGCGCCAGGAACTCCGACGAGAAGAACTCGTGCCGTGTGACCGGCATCGGGTTAACGCTCGTCGAGCGCCTGGAAATAGTCCTTGATCTGGTCGTGATACTCGCGCGGAACCTGCTCGCGGGTGATCGCGTCCTCCATCTGCTTCCGGTACTGCCCGATCACGCCGAGGTACTGCAGGCGCGAGCCCATGCTGCCCGCGCGTCCCGTGAGGTTGGTGTCGTACCCGTCCTTGCGACCCTGTCGCGACTCGCCCTCGACGCCCACGTCGTACGGCGTCGCGCGCAGGCGCGCCGTCGCCTCGCCCTTCGGCATCGGACTCCGGCCCCGGCCCGGGAGGAGCCCGTCGGCGTCGCCGAAGTCCTGCTCGTCGTACCCCTCGCCACCGCCTCGTCCCGCGTCGCGGCCACGCGCGCCGCGATCCCGCTCGCGCCCGCCGCGCAGGCCCTTCCCGGAGCGCTGTGCCGCATCCATCGCCCGCATCTTGTCGAGCGCCTTCTGCATCGCCTCGAGCGCCTTGTCCGTCTGGCCGCCCTCGAGCGCCTCCATGCCCTCCGCGGCGTCGCCCCCCCAGGTCCCCCCCTTGCGCCCCAGGCGCTCCATCTCCTCGAGCAGCTCCTTGAGCTTCTGCGGGGTGATCTGGTCGGGCCGGAGTCCGGAGGTCAGCGCCTTCGACTTGCGGAAGACCATCTTGTACGACGTGCTCGTGAAATCGGACTGGAGGTCCGGCAGCCGATCCACGTGCTCGAGGAGCTTGAGGCGCTCGTCGCCCTTCTTCAGGAAGCTGTTGAAGTCGGGCCGGTGGCCGGAGAGCGACGTGTCCTTGAAGATGGCCGTCAGGTCGCCGGGGCTCGTCGCGCCGCCCGCGCCGGCGCGCTGCGCGAAATCCCGCTCCTCGAGCATCGCGCGCTTGAGCGGCTGCTTCGCCAGCGCGCGCGTGCGCTCCTCGAGGAGCGTCGACGCGCTCCGCTCCTCGCGCTCGTCCTCGCCCCGCGACGGCAGGAAGTCCGGCAGGCCGCCCGTCGGCATCGGGACCGGCGGCGCCAGCGAGAGGGCGAGTGCCGTCAGCACGGGCACGGGCAGCCAGCGCGCCTCGCGCGGCAGCACGCGCCGGACGATCCGCCGGGGCGCCAGCGCCTCGACACGGGCGAGCGTGTCCGCGACGAGCGCGTCGACGAGCGGGGACCGGTCGGGGCGCCCGGCCCACTCGAGGACGGTCGCGACCCGGTCGTCGAGCGCGAAGGCCCGGTCCGCGACGTGCGCGGCGTCCCGGGCGTCGACGCGGCGGAGGAGGCCCCAGGCGAGGCCCGCGAGCACACCGACGGCGACGAGCGCCACGGCGCTCCCGATCGACGCCGCGCCGAGAGGCCCCTTGAAGACGAGCACCAGCGCCGCGCCCACCGCGCCCCAGAACGCGCCGCGGACGCCGGCGTGCTCCGCGCGACGGAGCCGGATCTGTCGCGTGACCCGCTGCACGAGGCCGGTGATCGGCGCGGGAGGCGTCATTGCAGGAACGGCTCCCTCCGCTCGACGGACGCCGCCTCCACGCTCTCCACGACCTGGCCGACCAGGATGTCGGTGTCCACCCCCTCGGCCTCGCCCTCGAAGTTCAGGATGAGACGGTGGCGCAGCGCCGGCGCGGCCAGCGCCTTGATGTCCTCGATGCTGACGTTGTAGCGCCCCTCCGCGAGCGCGCGCACCTTCGCGCCGAGCACGAGCGCCTGCGCCCCGCGGGGGCTCGCACCGTAGCGGACGTAACGCCGCGTGACGTCGGGTGCCAGCTCCCACTGCGGGTGCGTCGCCATGACGATCGTGGAGGCGAAATCGCGCACGTGCGAGGCGATGGGCACCTCGCGGACGAGCTCGCGGAAACCGAGCACGGTCGGACCGCTCATGACCCGCTCGATCCCGACCTGTCGTGAGCGCGTCGTGCGGTCGATGATCGCGTTCAGCTCCTCGATCGCGGGATAGCGGACGCGGAGCTTGAACAGGAAGCGGTCCAGCTGGGCTTCGGGGAGCGGGTAGGTGCCCTCCATCTCGATCGGGTTCTGCGTCGCGAGCACGAAGAACGGTGCCGGCAGCGGGCGCGAGGCACCGCCGACCGTGACGGCCCCCTCCTGCATGCCCTCGAGCAACGCCGACTGCGTCTTCGGCGTCGCCCGGTTGATCTCGTCGGCCAGCAGGATGTGCGCGAAGATCGGCCCGTGCTGGAACTGGAAGTGCTTCCGCCCGTCGGCATCCTCCACGATGATGTTGGTCCCGACGATGTCGGAGGGCATGAGGTCGGGCGTGAACTGGATACGCGAGAAGGACAGCTCGAGCCCCTCGGCGAGCGTCTTGACCAGCAGCGTCTTGCCGAGGCCCGGCACGCCCTCGAGCAGGACGTGGCCCCCCGCGAACATGCCGGTGAGGACGTGGGCGATGATCTCACCGTGGCCGACGATGACCTTCTCGACCTCGGTCTGCAGCGCCCGGAAGGCGCCGACGAATGCCTGCGCTCGTTCCTCCTGGCTCATCGGGCTCTCCTCCCTGGAGGCCTCCCGCGCCCGCGACGCGCCGCCAATGCGACTACGGCCATTATCGAAGCAGCGTCAAGCAGCCTGCTCCATCATAATCACGTGCCGCCCTGCAACCATACTACTCGATTCGGCGCACGGGCGTGGCTGGCACGCGCGGCGCACCGCAGCACGGCCGCGCCCTCGGGGAGCCATCGGCGGGGACCAGCGCGGCCAGCAGGTCCACGGCGAACGCCCCCTGGCCACGGGAACGCACCACGATCGGGTTCACGTCGAGCGACAGGAGCCGCTCCCCCAGCGCCCCCGCCAGCCGCACCACCCCGGCGATCGCGGCGAGGAGCGCGCGCGTGTCTCTGGGCGGCGAGCCGCGCCAGCCGTCGAGGACCCGCAGCGCCTGGACCTCGCCCAGCATCGCCGCGATCTCGCGCCGGCTCACCGGCAGCGGCCGGCAGGCCGTGTCGCGCCGGAGCTCGGCCTCCACGCCGCCGGCGCCGACCACGAGCAGCGGGCCGAAAGTCGCATCGCGAGTGACCCCGACGAGCACCTCGACGCCCGTCACCATCCGCTGCACCAGGAGCCCCTCGAGGCGCACGCCGCGCAGGCGCCGGAGCAGCAGCACGGCGGCGGCGCGTACGGCGCGCGCGTCGGCGAGTCCGAGCGCGAGCGCGCCCGCTTCGGTCTTGTGCGCGAGCCCGGGGCCGACGGCCTTCAGCGCCACCGGGAAGCCGAGGCGGCGCGCCGCCCGCACCGCCCCCTCGGGCGAGGCGACGAGGCGCTCGGGGACGAGCGGCACCGCGCAGCGCACCGCCAGCGAGGCGAGCGCGGCATAGGGGAGCGGGCCCGTGACGGGCAGCGGCGCCGGGCGCCCGCGCGGTATCGGCCGGCGCGCGATCCAGCAGGCACGGGCGGCGTCGAAGGCGCGCGCCGCGGCGAGCGCGCTCGCGAGGGCCCGCGGGCTCCGGAAGGTCGGAACCTGTCGCGCGTCGAGGCACCCGAGGCCGTCCTCGGTGAGGCTGCCGCCGAGCCAGCAGGGCACCACCGGCTTCGGGGCCGCGGCGGCGACGCGCGCGACGTTCTCCGCGCGCTCCACGCCGCGGGCGCCGGTCACCATGGCCACCACGCCGTCCACGCCCGGATCACCCACGAGCGCCTCGAGCACCCGCGCGAACAGATCCTCGCTGAGTCCGGCCGTGACGTCCACGGGGTTGTCGCGCGTGCGCGCGTAGTCGGGCAGCAGGCGCCCGAGCGCCTCGACCGTCGCCGGCGCGAGCCGCGGCATCGGGATCCCCCGCGCCTCGAGCTGGTCGGCCGTCATGATCGAGGCGCCGCCCGACGTGGCGACGACCGCCACGCCCCGGCGCGGCACGCGAGCCTCGCGCGAGAGATAGCCCGCGGTCTCGACCAGGTCGTCGAGCGTGTCCACCTCGACGATCCCGAGCTGCCGGGCGACCGCGCCGAACGCCTCGGCGGAGCCGGCCAGCGCGCCCGTGTGCGTCAGCGCGTTCTTGCGTCCCGCGCGGGAGCGGCCCATCTTGAGCGCGACGATCGGCTTGCCCGCCTCGGTGCAGCGAGCCACGGCCCCACGGAACCGCGCGCCGTCGCGGATCCCCTCGGCGACGAGCGCGACCGTCCGTGTCCGCGCGTCCTCCGCGAAGTACTCGAGGCACTCCGAGACCGTCACCCCCATCTCGTTGCCGGTCGAGACCATCGCGCTCACGCCGATCATCCGATCGAACGCGCGGTTGACGACGATGCCCCCGAGCGCCCCGCTCTGCGAGGCGATCCCGAGCGCCCCGGGCCGCAGCGGCTCCAGGCCGCCGGCCGGCGAGAAGGTCAGCGGCACGCGCTCCCAGCAGTTGATGAAGCCGAGCATGTTCGGACCGAGGACCGTGATCCCTGCGCTCTCGGCGAGGCGGCGCAGTCCGTCCTGGCGGCGCCGTCCGTGCTCGTCCGTCTCGGCGAAGCCCGCGGTGAGGATCACTGCGCTCGGGATCGCGAGGCGTGCCATCGCCTCGAGGACCTCGTGCACCTGGTCGCCCGGCACGCCGATCCACACGACGTCCGGGCGCTCGGGCAGATCCGCGAGTGTCGGGTAGGCCTTGAATC
The DNA here is from genome assembly GCA_001790315.1 of Candidatus Rokubacteria bacterium RIFCSPLOWO2_02_FULL_72_37. Lineage (GTDB taxonomy): Bacteria > Methylomirabilota > Methylomirabilia > Rokubacteriales > CSP1-6 > GWA2-73-35. The sequence continues at coordinate 8,483 of MGCE01000151.1, forward strand.
CGCCGATCTCGCCGTGCCGCGGGTTCACCGGGTAGACCTGACCCGGGTAGCGGTGCTGCTTGAGGTAGAGCAGCGGACGGGCACCGGGTCGGGAGAGATCGGCCGGGCAGCCCACGAGGGCCACCGACCGCGGGGCGAGCAGCCGTGCGAGCCGGGCGCTCACGTACGAGCCGGCGCGAGGCTCTCGTACACGTCGAGGTAGCCGTCGATCTCCCGCGCCTCGGGGAAGCGCCCGCCGACGAGCGCGCGGCCCGCGGCGCCCAGCCGGGCGCGCAGCGCCGGATCTACCGCGAGGCGCTCCGCCTGGGTCTCGAGCGCGGCCTCGTCGTGAAAGAGGAGGCCCGTCTCGCCGTCCTCGATGAGGGAGCGGTTGCCCTCGATGTCGGACGCGAGCACGGCGCGGCCGAGCGAGAGCGCCTCGAGGACCGAGTTCGCCATCCCGCCCTCGGAGAGCGAGCAGTTCAGGACCACGTCGGCGCGGGCGTAGAGCGAGGCCATCTGCCCGTGGGCCACCGCGCCGACGTGACGCGCCCACGAGCGGCCCGCGAGCTCGCGGAGCAGCGTCGCCCCGAGATCCGGGTCGAGGATCGGTCCGGCGTAGAGCAGGCGGAGCTCCGGCCGTCGCGCGGCCAGGCGCTCGAGCGGGCCGAGCGGCATGAGCGGACGCTTGACCATCCGGATGCCCGCCGGGAACACGAAGAGCAGCGCGCCGGGCTCGATGGGGAAGCGGCCGGCGAAGTCGAAGGGCTCCTGCGCCCCGAGTCGCACCGCCTGCGGCACGATGACGAGCCGTGCCGAGAGGTCGGGCAGCACGGCCGCCACGCGCCCCGCGATGGTCGTGTGGAACGCGGTCACCCACGCCGCGCCCTCGAGGACCCGCCGGACGACCGCCGCGCGCTCCGGGTCGAGGAGGTCGTGGTTCGCGTCGGTCCCCGTGAGTGTCACCACCAGGGGCAGCTCCGCGCGGCGCGCGAGCCGGAGCGCCAGCGGTCCGGCCCGCCACGCGTGGAAGGCGTGGATCAGCCCCGGCCGCCAGGCCTCGACCTCGGCCTCGACGACACCCTCCGGCGCGCTCGCCAGGTCCCAGACGCGGAGCTCGACGCCCCGCGCGCGGAGACCGCGGGCGACCCGGGCCACGGTCACGGCGTTACCACGCACAGAGGGGACGACGAAGGGCGCGAGAAGCGCGACACGGGTGGGCATCGCGACCGAGCATACCGGCGCGTCCGCGCGCCGTCCAGAGGGCCGCGGAATCCCTCGCCGCGGTCGGGGCATCCTTACATATAATGAGCGCGATGTCCGACTGCGGAGCGCCCGGATCGTCCTCGCTCGAGTGCCGGCAGATCGCCGAGCTCCTCGGGGAGTACATCGAGGGCGCCCTCCCTCCCGAGACGCGCGACCTGATCGAGTGGCACATCGAGGGCTGCGGGCCGTGCGTGGCCTTCGTGAACACCTATCGCGGCACGATCGACGCCGCCAGCAAGCTCCGGGACGTCGAGATCCCGGCCGAGCTCAAGCAGCGCCTGCTGGCCGTCCTCCGGAGCCAGGCGGCCTCACACGAGCCGCGCGCGTAAGAACGCGGACAGCGCGTCCACGAGCGTCACGATCGCGTAGATCGCCAGGATCAGCGTCATGAGCTGGTGCTCCTGGAAGAGGCTGATCGCGATGTGGATCCGCTGGCCGAGGCCGCCCGCCCCCACGAAACCCATCATGGCCGCGGCGCGGATGTTCACCTCCCACCGGTAGAGCGCGTAGGAGACGAACTGCGGGAGCGCCTGCGGGAGCACGCCGTAGACGAGGATCGCGAAACGGCTCGCGCCGGTCGCCTGCAGCGCCTCGAGCGGCGCCGGGTCCACGTCCTCGAGCACCTCGCCGAAGAGCTTGCCGAGCACGCCGCCCGTGTGGAAGCCGAGCGCCAGCACGCCGGGGAACGGGCCGAGACCGACCATGAACACGAAGATCAACGCCCAGACGATTTCCGGGATCGTGCGCAGCAGATTCAGCACCGCCTTGCCCGCCGCGTAGAGCGCCACACGCACGGCGCGGGCGCCGGGACCGGGGCGCCGCGCCTCGAAGAGGATCCCGCGGTAGAGGAGCGTCCGCGTCGCCAGGAGCGACAGGGGCAGGCCGACGCAGACCGCGAGGAGCGAGCCGATCAGCGAGATCGCGAACGTCTCGACGGCGCCGGTCGCCGCGTCGCGCCACGCGCCGGCGGAGAGGTCCGGCGGGAAGAGCTTGACGACGTACGTCGCGACCTGGCGCAGCCCCTCGCCGCCGAAGAGGCCCGGGAGGTCCACGGCCGTGCCGTGCCAGGACCAGGCGAGGAGCGCGGCGAAACCCACGCCGACGAGCAGCGGGGCCGCCCGCCCCGGTCGAGCGACGGCTCCACGCGCCATCAGGCCACCCATCCGCGGATCCGGCCACTGATGAAGTCCACCGACGCGACGAGGGCGAACAGGATCGCGAGCAGCGTCAGGACCTCGTCGAACTGGAACATCCGCATCGACAGCTCGATCTGTTGCCCGAGGCCGCCCGCCCCCACGAAGCCGAGGATCGCGGAGGCGCGGATCGCGCACTCCCAGCGGTAGAGGGTGTAGGCGATCACGTTCGGGAGCGCCTGCGGCACGAGTCCGTAGAGGATCACGCCGACGCGGGACGCGCCGGCGGCGTGGAGGGTCTCGAGCGGCCGGGGACTCACGTTCTCGAGGATCTCCGAGTAGACCTTGCCGAGCATGCCGCCGTACGCGACGCCGATCGCCAGCACGCCGGGGAACGGCCCGAGCCCGACGGCGCGGACGAACATGAACGCCCAGACGTACTCGGGGATCGAGCGGAACACCGAGAGCACGGCGCGCGAGGCCGCGTACGGGACGACGCCCAGGAGCCACCGCCCGGTACGGCTGGTCCGCTCGTGCAGCACGCCCCGCCAGGTCAGCGACGAGGTCGCCAGCAGGCCCAGCGGGATGCCGAGGGCGATCGCGATCGCCGTGCCCATGACCGAGATCTGGACGGTCTCGATCGCCGGACCCGCCATCAGACCGAGGAACTCGACGTCGAGCTTGGGCGGAAACATCCCGCGGACGAATTTCGCGACGTTGCCGAGCGCGTCGCCCTCGAGGAAGACGCGCGGGTCCACCTGCGCCTCGCGCACGGAGAAGACCACGCACGCCGCGAAGACGGCGGTGAAGAGGTAGGGGAAGAGTCGCTTACTTCCGGAAGCCCGGAAGCGGTCGGCAGGCCGCGCCGAAGGAAACCTTGCCATCGCGGAGCTGCTCCAGCTGGAGTTCCTCGTCCCGGTGGCCGGCGTAGAGCTCGGCCAGCAGCTCGGGCCCTACCTTGTCGGGTGCCACGTCGAAGAGGACCCGCCCCTCCCGGACGCCCACGATCCGCGGGAAATGGCCGAGCGCGAGGTCGACGCTGTGGAGGTTCATGAGCAGGGTCTTGCGTGACTCGTGCGAGAGGTCGCGGAGCAGCGTCACGATCGAGACCGCGAGGGACGGGTCCACCGCCGACACGGGCTCATCGGCCAGGATGACGTCCGGATCCTGCACGAGCACCCGCGCGATCGCGACGCGCTGCTGCTGTCCCCCGGAGAGCTCGTCGGTGCGCGCCCAGAGCTTTTCCGGGATGCCGACCTGCGCGAGCGCGCGGCCCGCGCCCGCGACGTCGCGGGGCCGGACGAGCGAGGCGAGCGCGGTGGCGGCGGACCAGCGGCCGAGGTAGCCGGCGAGCACGTTGTGGACGACCCGGAGCCGCCCCACGAGGTTCTGCTGCTGGTAGATGGTGCCGATGCGCGTGCGGGTGCGTCGGAGCCCGGCGTCGGAGAGCGCCGAGACGTCCTGGCCCTCGAAGATCAGCGCGCCGGCGGTCGGCCGGAGCGTGAGGTTCAAGAGCCGGAACAGGGTGGTCTTCCCCGCCCCGCTCGGGCCGATGAAGGCCACGTGCTCCCCCGACCCGACGATCAGCGAGATGTCCTCGACGGCGACCGTGCCGTCGGCGAAGACCTTGCGGATCCCGCGGAGCTCGTACATCACTTGAGCAGTCCCGCGGAGATCGCCGCCTCCTCCACGCCCTTCCAGTCGGCGTCGTTGGCTCTGATGTACTTCTTCGTGCGGTGCAGGTCGAGGAGCCGCCTGTGCGTCGGGTTCGCGTAGTCGAGCTTGAGAAACGCCGCGGTGATCTTCTCCCGCAGGCCGGGATCGAGGTCGCCACGCGCGGTCCAGACGTAGTCCACGTAGGGCGGCGTCGTGTAGAAGACGTCGACCTTCGTGCGGTCGACCTTCTTCCGCGCCAGGAGTTTGTCCCAGACGAGGAAACTGAGCGCGCCGCCCTCGACCTTGCCGGACTCGACCCAGAGCGCCGTCGCGTCGTGCGCCCCGGAGAAGGCGACCTGCTTCAGGTGCTTGTCCGGGCTGACGCCGGCCTCGAGCAGGAAGTAGCGAGGCATGAGGTGGCCCGACGTGGACGAGACCGAGCCGAACGCGAACGTCCTGCCCTTGAGGTCGGCGAGCGTCTTGATGCCCGAGCCCGGCCGGGCGATGAACACCGACTTGAACTCGGCGTCCTCCTGGCGAAGCACGAGGCGCTTGGCGGTGCCCTGGGTGCGGCGGACGGCCTGGACGGAGGTGAAACCGCCGTACCAGACGAGGTCGAGCTTCCTGGCGGCCAGCCCCTCGACGGTCGCCGCGTAGTCCACCACGGGGGTGAACCGCACGTTCATGCCGAGCTCCTTCGCCAGGTACTCGGCGAACGGCGCGTAGATCCGGAGGAGCTCGTTCGGGTTCTCGTCGGGAATCGCCGAGATCCGGAGAACCTCGGGCACGTCGGCCCCGCTCGGGGCCGGCAGCGTGACGGCGGCGACGAATGCGAGCGCCAGGAGCGCGCCGCGCAGCGGCACACGCTTCATGGGAGGCCTCCGAAACCTGGATTCGCGGGCCGGCGGCCGGCCCACCTCGCTAAGAAAGAGGCGCTCCCAGGCTATAGGGATTCTCCCGAGAGTCAAATCGGTTCGGCCGATTCCTATCAGAGATCCGTATCGGCGGCGACCGCAGGAATTCCGTGGCGGCGACGAGACGCTACGACGCCAGGACGTGGATCGCGGGCTCGGCGATGACCCGACCCACCTCCCAGCACGCTTCGCCCCGCCGCCCGAACCCGTCGAGCACCTCCGGCGCCCGCTCGGGCCGCACCGAGAACAGGAGCCCGCCCGACGTCTCGGACTCCGTCAGGAGCGAGGCCAGGAAGGCGGGCACCCCGGGATCGATCCGGAGCTGCTCCCCGAACACCGCGTCCACATGGCGGCGGTTGCGCTTCATCCCGCCGCTCCAGTGCCCGGCCTCGGCGAGCCCGCGGGCGCCGGGCAGGAGCGGCAGGCGCTCCGCGTGGATCTCGAGCCCCGCGCCCGAAGCCGTCACCATCTCGCCGGCATGTCCGAGGAGGCCGAAGCCCGTGATGTCCGTGGCACCGCGGGCGCCGGTCGCGCGCGCCACCTCGGCGGCGACGCGGTTGAGCCGGAGCATGCTGGCGACCGCGCCTGCCAGCACGTCGGCGGCGGCGTGACCCTCCTTCGCCGCGGTCGCGATCACGCCGGTGCCCAGCGGCTTCGAGAGGAACACGTGGTCCCCGGGACGGAGGCCGCCCTTGAGCAGGATGCGCTCTGGATGGACCCGCCCCGTGACGCAGAGGCCGTACTTCGGCTCAGCATCCACCACGGTGTGGCCGCCGGCGATCACGCCGCCCGCCTCGGCCACCTTCTCGGCGCCGCCCCGGAAGACCTCCGCGATGATCGTCTTCGGCAGCTCGCGCGGGAAGCCGGCGATCGCGAGCGCGAACAGCACCTCGCCACCCATCGCGTAGACGTCCGACATCGCGTTGGCCGCGGCGACGGCGCCCCAGGTCCACGCGTCGTCCACGACCGGCGGGAAGAAGTCGACGGTCTCGACGATCGCGACGTCGGGCGTGATCCGGTACACGGCGGCGTCGTCCGCCGCGCCGAGCCCGACGAGCAAGTCGTCGGGCGCCGGGCGGCCGGCCGGTCTCAGCACCGCGAGCACCTCCTGGAGATCTCCAGGAGCCATCTTCGACGCTCAGCCGGCGCAGGCGGCGTACGACGTCAGCCGGACCTCCGCGTGCGTGTGCTCGACCATCGCGGAGTTAGGACGCGCGGCCGGGGGCCTGGGATTCCACGAGCTCGACGAACGCCTGGGCGAGCGGGGAACGCGACCGGTCCCGGTGCGTCACGAGATAGAAGGCACGGGCGAAGCGCAGGTCCTTGACGCGCAGACACGACACGAGGCCCGCCCGGCACTCGTCCTCCACGGCGCGCTTGGAGATCAGGGCGACGCCGACGCCCGCGCGCACCGCCTGCTTGATCGCCTGCGTCGAGCCCAGCTCGCCGGCCACGCGGAAGGCGGCGAGCCCCGTGTCCACCTCGGCCAGGCCGCGCTCCAGCGCCTCGCGCGAGCCCGAGCCGCGCTCGCGGACGAGCAGGGGCTCCTTCTGCACCTCGGCGAGCGTCACCTCCTCCTGCCCGGCCCACGGATGGTCGTTCGGCACGACGACCACGAGCTCGTCCGCCATCAACTCGCGCGAGACGAGCGTCCGGGGCACGGGCGCGGCACCGACCACGCCGACTTCCACCCGCCCCTCGTCGACCCACTGGCTCACGTGGTGGCTCGAGTCGATGAGGAGGCAGATCGAGATGTCGGGGTACGTGACCTTGAACCGACCGATCAGGGCGGGCAAGACGTACTCGCCGGGGATCGTCGAGCCGCCGACGATCAGCTCGCCGCTCACGCGCCCCTGGAACTGATCGAGCGCCTGCCGCGCCTCGCGGGCCAGCGCGAGCAGCCGACGCGCGTAACCCAGCAGGAGCTCGCCGGCGCGTGTCGGCGCCGCGCCGCGGCCGAGGCGGTCCAGGAGCTGGGCGCCGACCTCGGCCTCGAGGGCGCGCACGTGCTCCGACACGGTGGGCTGGGTGAGCAGGAGCGCTTCCGCGGCGCGCGAGAAGCTCTTGAGCTCCGCCACCTTGGCGAAGATCTCGAGACGGCGGAGGTCCATCAGGGTGTGAGGGGGCGAACCCTCAGTGGCAGGCGCAGCCACCCCCGCAGCAGCCACCGCCGGGCGTGGCCGACGGCTGGAAGGTGCCGGCAGTCCGCATACCGAACATCGACAGCTTCCGCATGACCTCGCCACTCTGGCAGGTCGGGCACGCGACGGCCGCCGCGGCCCCGGGAACGTACTTCTCGAATTCGGCCTCGCATCGTTTGCACCGGTACTCGTAGATCGGCACGCGTTTACTCCCCTCCCCGCTGCACGTAGCTCTTCACGAACTCCTCGGCGTTCTCCTCCAGGATGTCGTCGATCTCGTCGAGGAGCTTGTCGATGTCTTCCTTGATCTTCTTGCCCTTCTTGGCGAGCTCGGGACTGCCCGCTGCGCCGTCGTCGCCCTCGGTGGGCTTCGCGGGGCGTGTCTCCTTCTTCTTCTGCTGCTCAGCCATGATGCCCCCCCTCGGTCCCTCTGCCGTGGGATGCCGCGCCGGAACGTGCCGCCGAGGTCATTCTATCATCCCTGCTGCGGACGCCTGAACTGCTTGCTCAGGGTGAGCGTCTGGTGCTGGTAGGACGAACCGAGGCCCACCCCGTAGACGCGCTCGGGCCGACCGCGGAGCCGCTCGAACCACACCTTGAAGGAGGTCTGGCCGTCGTACACCATGAACGGCACCTCGCGGGCCCGCACCTCCATCACGACCTTGGTGCCGAGCACGCTGCCGTCGCCGAAGCCGAACCCGGGATCGAAGAATCCGGCGTAGTGCGTCCGGATCTCGCCGGCCCCCGCGTCGTAGACGACCATCTCGGCCGCGAACTCGGGCGGCACGCGGATCCGCTCCTTGGACACGAGGATGTAGAAGCGGTTCGCCTCGAGGATGTACGCGTCGCGCGCCGGGCGCTTGATCGGCTCCCAGAACTCCGCGGGGTCGTAGTGATCGACCCGCGCGAGATCGACGGCCGGCGGATTCGGGTTCGCGCGGTACCCGATGATGCCGTCCGTGAGCCGCCCGGACAGGTCGACTCCCATGCAGAGCCCGTCGTTGAACACCGCGCGCTCGATCGGAATCGGGCGGCCGTCGTCGTCGTAGAGGAGCGGCGTCTCGCCGTACGTCCGCGCGAGCTCGGCGTCCGACATCGAGGTCTGGCCCGCGAGCAGCCGGAGCTGGTTGAGCGACGCCCCCGCGTGCACGCGGACCGGGAACGACTGCGGCGAGACTTCCAGGTAGAGCCCGCCGCGATAGCCGGGACGGATCTCGTCGAACCGCGGCGTGCCGTCGGTGATGACCCGGGTGAAGATGTCGAGTCGTCCGGTCGTGGACTTGGGGTTGGAACGACCGCGGAGCTCGGGCGGCAGCGCGAGCGACTCGACCAGCGGCACCAGGTACACGGAGCCGCGCTGCAGGGTCGCGCCCGCCGCGAGCGGGAGACGGTCGATCACGAGGTCGCTGTCCCCGAGCTCCTCACCGAGACGGCTCTGCACGGTCTGGCGGAACGGCAGGAAGCTCGCGCGCAGCTGGTAGGCGATGGGCCCGAGGCGCAGATCCAGGCTCGCGGGCTGGACCTGGGTGTCGGTGATCGGCTCGGCCGCGCGGATCCACCCCTCGCGCACCGCCAGGCGCAGGTCCCGATCCACGAGCACCCCGGCCCTCATCCCGAACCACTTAGCATCGCGCTTCCGGGCGAGTCAAGGCGTGCGCGGGCGGGCGAGCCAGAAGCAGCCCGCGCCGAGCGCGCTGAACGCGACGGCGGACAGGAACGCGACGCGGTACGAGCCGGTGGCGTCGTGGACGACGCCGCCGAACCACGGACCGATGGCCGCCCCCAGGCCGTTCGCGAGGTTCAGCACGCCGTAGATCACGCCGAAGCGTCGCCCGCCGAAGAGGTCCGAGGCCATGGCGGTGATGATCGGGCCGCGCGCTCCAAAGCCCGCCCCGAACAGGAGCGCGTAGAGCACGAGCCAGCCCGCGCGGGGCCACGTCTCGAGCGCCAGCAGCGCGAGCGCGCCGCTGGCGGTGCAGCCGAACGACAGGGTCGCGGAGAGCGGCGCGCCGATCCGGTCGGCGGCCAGGCCGAAACCCACGCGGCCGGCGCTCGACGTGAGCCCCATGAGGCCGAACACCGAGGCCGCGACGAGCGGCGCGAAGCCCTGGTCGATCGCGAACGCGACCTGGTGCGTGAACACCGGGAAGACGGCGAGCGGCGTGAGGAGGTACGCGAACCAGAGGGCCCAGAACGTGCGGGACCCGAGCGCCTGCCCGAGCGTCGGGTCGGCGTCCCCCGGGCCCGGCCGGAGCCGGGCGCGCGCGTGCGGGGATGGCGCCGGCCGCGCGGCCTCGGGAGCATCGCGCAGGACGAGGAGGACGATCGGCAGGACGATCGCGAGGCTTCCGGCGCCGAGCAGCGCGCTCGCCGCGCGCCACCCGAAGGCCCCGATCAGCCACTGCGCCAGCGGCCCGACGACGAACACGCCGACGCCCATTCCCGAGAAGGCGATGCCGGTGGCGCGCCCGCGCCGCTCGCGGAACCAGCGCGAGACCAGCACGCCCATCGGCACCCAGCCGAGCCCGACGAGGCCGGTCGCGCCGACCACGCCGGTGTAGAGATAGAGCTGCCACGGGGTCTCGATCGCCGCGCCGAGGACGAACGCGCCCGACAGGAGCACGGCGCCGACGAGGATCACTCGTCGCGGCCCGAACCGGTCGACGAACACGCCCGTCACCGGGGCCAGGAGCCCCTGCACCACCGTCGAGACCGACATCGCGCCCGCCGTCAGGCCGCGCGACCAGCCGAACTCGGCGACGAGCGGCACCAGGAACACTGAGAAGGAAAAGAAGAGACCGTACGCGACCGCGAGCACCAGCCAGACGGCGCCGACGATCGCGACCGGGGAGCGGGGCGCCGCGCCGGCGCCGATCAGAGCACCCGCGCGACCGTGCCCTCGGCGTCCACGGCCAAGGCGCGGGCGACGCCCTCGATGCCGGCACGCCGGAGCGCCGCCTCCATCGCGCCGCCGACGCCCTGACCATCGCCCAGAACGACGGCCAGGAGCGCCGGCCCCGCACCGCTCAGCACGCAGCCGAGCGCGCCCGCGGCGCGGGCCGCGGCGACCACGTCGGGCATCCACGGGAACAGCGTGAGCCGGTACGGCTGGTGCAGCCGGTCGTCGAGGGCCCGGCCGAGCGCATCCAGGCGCCGCGCCTGCAGGCTCGCCAGCAGCAAGGCGACCCGCTGCACGTTGAACACCGCGTCTGCCAGGGGCACCGAGGGCGGGAGCACGGCGCGCGCCTCCGCCGTCGCGCTCGTCACCGCCGGGATCAGGACCACCCAGCCGAGCGTCGCGGGCACCGGGAGCGCGACGGCCGTGACCGTGTCGGCGTCCGCACACGAGACGGTGAGCCCGCCGTAGAGGGCGGCGGCGACGTTGTCGGGGTGCCCTTCCGCCCGCGCCGCGAGCCCGAGCAGCGCCTCGCGCGACAGCGGCGCGCCGAGCAGGGCGTTGCCGGCCACGAGCCCGCCCACCCAGGCCGCCGCGCTCGAACCGAGGCCGCGCGCGGTCGGCACGCGGTTCACGCAGTGGAGGTCGCACCCCCGGAAGTGCCGCCCGGCCGCCTCGTAGGCCAGCCGAACGCCACGGGCGACCACGTTGTCGGCGCCACGCGGGAGCCGCCGGCCGCCCTCGCCCTCGATGCGCACCCGCACACCCTCGGCCTCGACGGCCGTGACCTCGTTGTGCAGCGCGAGCGCCAGCCCGAGCGCGTCGAAGCCCGGACCCAGATTGGCGGAGGTGGCGGGAACGGTGACGTGGACGCGCACGCGGCTACAGCCGCTTGAGGAGCCACTCGGGGGTGAGCGAGATCGTCCAGGCGTTCAGGACCGTGTAGTAGTTCGTGTAGACGAGCACGCCCACGACGATCAGCAGGGCACCCGCCAGACGCTCGACCACCGGGATGAACGGGCGGTAACGCTTGAAGAACCGCAGCGCGGGCCCGAGCGCCGCAGCCGACAGCACGAACGGCACGCCGAGCCCCGCCGAGTACGCGACGAGGAGGCCGACTCCGCGCTCCACGGTCTCCGCGGTGCCGGCGAGCGAGAGGATCGCCCCGAGGATCGGCCCCACGCACGGCGTCCAGCCGATCGCGAACGTCACGCCGACGACGAGCGAGCCGAGATAGCCGGCTGGCTTCTCGCGCAGCTGCCACTGCGTCGTGCGGCCGAGCAGCGCGAACGGGAGGAGCCGGGCGATGTAGAGGCCGAAGAGGACGATGAGCACGCCGCCGACGCGGCGGATCCAGTCGCGGTAGTCGAGCAGGAACTGGCCGAGCACGCTGAACGACGCGCCGAGCCCCACGAACACGAGCGAGAACCCGAGCACGAAAACGACCGAGTGGGCGAGCACCCGCCGGCGCACCGCCGCACCGAGATCGGTCGTGAGGTCGCTCACCGACATGCCGGTGATGAACGAGAGATAGGAGGGGAAGAGCGGGAGCACGCACGGGGACAGGAACGAGAACAGCCCGGCGCCGAACGCGACCGCGACACCGACCGACTGGCCCATCAGCGGCGGAGCAGCGCCTCGACGAGCGAGTGCGAGGCGTCGCTGTCCCACGCCCGGGGCCCGAGCGCGAGGGCCGTCAGCTGACCGTGCCGGTCCACGAAGAAGCTCGACGGGAGCGCCCGCACGCCGTAGGCGTTCGCGACGTCCATCTCCGGGTCGAGCAGGATCGGGAACGTGAACCCGTGCTCGTCGATGTAGGGCTTGACCTTCGCGGTGACGCTGTCCACCGACACCGCGAGCATCACGAAGCCCTGATCGCGGTGGTGCCGCCAGAGGCGCTCCATCGCCGGCATCTCCTCGCGGCACGGCGGGCACCACGTCGCCCAGAAGTTGATCATCACGACCTTGCCCCGCTGCTCGGAGAGCTTGAGCGCGCGACCGCCGAGGAGCGCGGCGCTGAAGTCCTCGGCGAGCTTCTGTCGCGACGGCCGGATCAGATCGAGCTCGCGCAGGGCCACGTCGAAGCCGAACGTGCGGCCGGCGCGAGACTTGAGCGCCACCGGCTGCGCGGGCACCACGACCACCGGGCCCACCGGCGCCGCCTGCTGGACGTGCGCCTCCGGCTCGGGCCGGAACGCGACGACGAGGGCGACGCCCGAGAGCCCGAGGGCGGCGACGGCGACGGCGACGAGGACGAGCGTACGTGGCATCGGACGCCTCAAAAGTATACCTCCACGGAGGTGGACGGTCTGTAAACACTGCTATAGTGGGGCCGATTCCCATGACGCTCACGATTCTCGCCGACGACCTCACGGGCGCGTGCGACTCGGGCGCCCTCTTCGCCGGCGGGGGGCGCGTGCCCGTCACGGTGTGGCCCGCCGGGCGCGCCGCGGGGGCCGTCGCGGTCGTCGACACCGAGACGCGAGACCTGGACCCGGACGAGGCGGCCGTGCGCGTCGAGCGGTCCGTGGCCTCCGCGTGCGCCACCGGCGCGACGTGGTTCAAGAAGATCGACTCGATGCTGCGCGGCCCCGTGGGCGCGGAGATCGACGCGCTCATGCGCGGCGCGGGCTGCCGGAGCGCCCTGGTGTGCCCCGCGTTTCCCGCGCAGGGCCGCGTCGTCCGCGACCGGGTGCTCCGGGTCGACGGCACCGCCATCGCGCAGGTGGTGGACCTCCTCCGGAGGGCGCTCGGCCGACCCGTCGCGTGGATTCCCCTCGCCGAGGTCCGCGCCGGAGCCGTCGCGCTGGCCGCCAGCCTGGCGCGACTCGCGGATGCCGTGGCGGTCGCCGACGCGGAGACCGACGACGACCTCGGGATCCTGGTCGAGGCCGCGCTCCGGGTCGACACGGGAGCGCCGCTGCTGGTCGGCGCCGCCGGGCTCGCCGGCGCGCTCGCGCGCCGGGTCGGCCTGCAGGCACCCCCGCCCCGGCTGCCCCGGGGCGGCCGCTGGCTGATCGTCGCGGGCAGCCGTCACCCGGCGACACGCGCCCAGCTCGGCGCCGCCCGGCGCGCGGGGCTCGAGGTGCTCGCCGCGCCCGACGCCGACGCGGGGGCCCCTCGCGACGTCGCCGCCGCGCTCGCCGAGGAGGCGCGCCGCCTCCTCGCCGCGCGCGCGTGGGATCTGGTCGTCGTCACCGGTGGCGATACCGCCGTCGCGCTCTACCGCGCGCTCGACGCCGACCGCCTGGAACTCCTCGGTGCGCCACGGCCCGGGCTCGCGCTCGGTCACCTGTCGACTCCCGGGCGCACCGCGCCAGCTCTGCTCACGAAGGCGGGCGGATTCGGGACGCCCGATCTCCTCGTCACGCTCCACCGGGAGACCGCATCGTGACCAGACCGGTGCTCGGCGTGACGATGGGCGACCCCGCGGGGGTCGGGCCCGAGATCATCGCGCGCGCCTGCGCGGAGCCGGCGGTGGCGGAGACGAGCCGTCCCGTCGTCGTCGGGGCCGCCACGACCATGGGCGAGGCGCTCGGGCTCGTGGGCTCGCCGCTCACGCTGCACGCGGTCGCGCGCGTCCACGACTGCCGCTGGGCGCCGGGAACGCTGGAGGTCCTCGATCTCGGCAACGTCGACATGCGGACGCTGCCGCGCGCGGCGGTGAGCGCGGAGGCCGGGCGCGCGGCGTACGCCTACATCGAGACGGCGGTCACCCTCGCCCAGGCGGGCGAGATCCACGGCGTCGTGACCGCGCCCGTCAACAAGGAGGCGCTCGCCGCCGCGGGCGTGCCGCACTCGGGCCACACGGAGATCCTCGCCGCCCTTTCCGGCACGCGCGATTTCGCGATGCTGCTGATGGGCAAAGAGCTCAGGGTCATCCACGTGACGACCCACGTGCCGCTCCGCCGCGTGCCCGACCTCGTCACCCGCGAGCGGGTGCTGCGCAC
>MGCE01000152.1:0-15020 GCA_001790315.1 Candidatus Rokubacteria bacterium RIFCSPLOWO2_02_FULL_72_37
CCCCGCGCCGGAGACGATCGCCGCGATGGGGGACAAGCTCGCCGCGAAGCGGCTGATGGCCGAGGCCGGCGTGCCGACGCTGCCGAGCGTCAGCCTCGCCGGGCTGGCGGCCGCCGACGCCGCGCGCGCGGCGGCGCGGCTCGGCTATCCGCTGCTCGTCAAGGCGACGGCGGGCGGCGGGGGCAAGGGCATGCGCGTCGTGCGCGACGCGCAGGAGCTGGCCCCGGCCCTGGCCGGCGCGCGCCGCGAGGCGGCCGGGGCCTTCGGCGACGACGCGCTGTTCCTCGAGTCCTACCTCGACGCGTGCCGTCACGTCGAGGTCCAGATCCTCGGCGACGCCGACGGTCACCTGCTCCACGTCTTCGAGCGCGAGTGCTCGATCCAGCGGCGCCACCAGAAGCTCATCGAGGAAGCGCCGGCGCCGGGCGTTTCCGACGCGCTGCGCGAGCGTCTGTGCGCGAGCGCGGTGACGGCCGGGCGCGCGCTCGGCTACCGGAGCGCGGGGACCGTCGAGTTCCTCCTCGACGCGCAGGGGCGATTCTATTTCCTCGAGGTGAACACGCGGCTTCAGGTCGAGCATCCCGTCACCGAGGCGCTCACGGGGCTCGACCTCGTGCGCGAGCAGATCCGCGTGGCCCGGGGGGAATGCCTCGGCTACGACCAGGCCGCCGTGCGGCGCGCCGGCCACGCGCTCGAGGCGCGCCTGTACGCCGAGGACCCCGCGGCCGACTTCCTGCCGGCTGCCGGACGCGTGCGCGTGTGGGCGCCGCCGGCCGATCCGCCCGCGCGCGTCGACGCCGGGGTCGAGAGCGGGAGCGAGGTCTCGCCCCACTTCGATCCCCTGCTCGCCAAGGTGATCGTGCACGCCCCGACGCGGACCGAGGCGGCGGCGCGCCTGGCGCGGGTCCTCGAGCGCCTCCGCGTGCACGGCGTGACGACGAACCGGGAGTTCCTCGTCGCCGTCCTCCGCCACCCGGCGTTCCTCGCCGGCGACACGACGACCGACTTCATCGCGCGCCACAGCCCCGCGCGCCGGCGGGTGCCGGACGCGGGCGAGCTGCGGCTGGCTGCGGTCGCGGCGGCGCTCGCGGGGCAGGCGGCGCGTCGGGCCCGCGCCCCGGTGCTGCGCACGGTGCCGCCGGGCTGGCGCAACGACCCGGGCGCGATGCAGGAGGTGCGCTACCGGCACGACGACGGGGAGATCCGCGTCGCCTACCGGCTCGCGCGGGACGGGACGTTCGCGTGCCGCGTCGGGGACGACGCGGCGCGGGCGCGCATCGTCGGCCTCGAGGGCTCGCGGCTCGACCTCGAGCTCGACGGCATCCGGACCCGGCTCCACGTGACCCGCGAGGCCGCGCGGCACTGGATCCAGACCCCGGCGGGCGAGATCCGGCTTCACGAGATCGAGCGCTTCCCGCGCCACGAGCGTGCCGGCGTCACGGGCGGCTGCATCGCGCCGATGCCGGGGCGGGTCGTCGAGGTGGCCGTCGGCGCGGGGGAGCGGGTGAGGGCCGGCCAGCGGCTCGTCGTCCTCGCGGCCATGAAGATGGAGCACCAGATCCTGGCGGCGACCGACGGGCTGGTCACCGAGGTGCGGGTCACCGCGGGGATGCAAGTGGACCGGGACGACGTCCTCCTGGTCCTGGAGGAGGAGCGCGGGGCCGGATGAGTACGCCCCTCGACGCGCTGGCGCGCGATCTCGACGAGCTCGCGCGCGATCTCGACGCAGAACAGCGGGCCCTCGACACGCTCGTGGCGGGGCTCACGCCCGCGCAGTGGGCCGCGCCGACGCCGAGCGCGGGCTGGGCGGTGCGCGACCACATCGCCCACCTCGCCCACTTCGACGACGCCGCAGCCCTGGCGATCACGGACGCCGCCGCGTTCACGCGCGAGGTCGACGCGGCGATGCGGGACGTGGCCGGCTACGAGGCGCGCTATCTCGCGCGGGGCCGCGGGCTCGCGCCGGCCGGGCTCCTGGACTGGTGGCGCGCCGCGCGTCAGCGCCTCGGCGCGGCCGCCGCGACGCTCGCGCCGAAGGCCCGGGTGGCGTGGTTCGGCCCGTCGATGAGCGCGATGACCTTTCTCGGCGCGCGGCTGATGGAGGCGTGGGCGCACGGCCACGACGTGACCGACGCGCTCAGGGTGCCGCGGCAGGAGACCGACCGCGTCCGCCACGTCGTCGTGATCGGGCTCAGGACGCGCGGCCACTCGTACGTGGTCCGGGGCCTGACGGCACCCACGGCGCCCGTGCGCGTCGAGCTCACGCTGCCGTCGGGCGCCGGCCTCGTCGACGGCGACGAGCGCGCCGCCGATCGGATCAGCGGCAGCGCCGCCGACTTCTGTCGCGTCGTCACCCACAAGCGCCACGTCGACGACACCGGGCTCGTCGTCGTGGGCCCGGCGGCCCGCGAGTGGATGCTGGTCGCCCAGGCGTTCGCGGGTCCCCCCGCCCCCGGCCGGCAGCCGGGCCAGTTCCCGGTGACCGGAAGCGCGTAGGCCGGATGATGGGGAAAAACCAGGCGCCCGCCCCATTGTCAGTTAACTGACCGGTCAGTAAGGTGCTTCCCACGATGCGCAACGGCGAGCAGCGCACGCGCGCCCGGCCCGGCCTGTCCAGAGAGCGGATCCTGGCCGAGGCGGCCCGCATCTTCAACCGGCTCGGGTACCACGGCGCGACCCTCGACGACGTCGCCCGCGCCCTCGGGGTGACCAAGGCCGCGCTCTACTATTACGTCGCGAACAAGGAAGAGCTGCTGTTCCAGTGCTGCAAGGTGCCGATCGCGATCGGCCTCGAGGGCATCCGGCGCGCGCAGGCCGAGGCCGCGGCGCCGGACGAGCAGCTCCGGCGGGCGCTCGCCGCGTACATCGAGGGCATCACCGACCAGCTCCGCGGGAGCGTCGTGATCCTCGAGGAGGGCACGCTGTCGGCGGAGCGCTACCGGGAGGTCAAGGCCGAGCGCGACGAGTACGAGCGCCAGCTGCGTGGCATCATCGCGCGCGGCGTCGCCGACGGGGCGTTCGTGCCCTGCGATCTCCGCCTCGTGGGCTTCGCCCTCCTCGGCGCGATGAACTGGATCCCCAAGTGGTACCGCCCGGACGGCCCCCGCTCCGGCCGGGAGATCGCGGAGATCTTCTCCTCCTACCTGGTGCGCGGGCTCCAGGCGGGCACCCGCCCGCCCGCGCTCGTGGAGAGCGCGCGATGAACTTCGCCCCGACGCCCGAGCAAGCCCAGCTGCGCCACGCCGCGCGCGAGTTCATGCGCCGCGAGTGCCCGCCCGAGGTGATCCATCGGGCGCTCGCCGAGGGCCGCCACTCCGCGGCGCTGTGGCGCCGCATGGCCGAGCTCGGCTGGCTCGGCGTGGCCATCGACGAGCGCTACGGGGGCTCGGGCGGCGACATCGTGGACATGGCGATCCTCATCGAGGAGCTGGCGCCCGGCGACCCGGCCATCGGCCCGTTCTTCAACACGGTGTGCTTCGGCGGCAAGTCGATCGGCTACTTCGGGAGCGAGGCGCAGAAGGAGTTCTTCCTCTCGCGGATCACCCGGGGCGAGTGCGTGTTCGCGCTCTCGATCACGGAGCCCGGCGGCGGCACCGACGTCCTCGGCGCCATGCAGACGCGCGCCGAGCGCGACGGCGAGGGGTGGGTGCTGAACGGCGCCAAGATGTTCACCTCGGCCGCGCAGCGAGCCGACTACCTGCTGGTCGTCGCGCGGACGGAGCGGCGGGTCGCGAAGCCGGCGCAGGGGATCACGCTCTTCATCGTGCCCCGGACGGCGCCCGGGGTGACGATCCGGAAGATCGACACGATCGTGCCGATCGAGGACACGAACGCCGTGTTCTACGACAACGTGCGCCTCGGACCGGACGCCGTGCTCGGCGAGGAAGGGCGCGGATTCTACCAGCTCCTGGCCACACTCAACAACGAGCGCATCCTCGGCGGCGCCGCGGCCCTCGGGTGCGGGGCGGCCGCGTACGAGGCCGCGCTCGCCTACTCGCGCCAGCGCACGGCCTTCGGCAAGATCATCGGCGCGCTGCAGGCCATCCAGCACTACCTCGCCGACATGGCCACCGAGCTCGACGCCGCGCGGCTCCTGGTGCACCGCGCGGCCTGGCTCCAGAGCGAGGGGCAGGAGTGCGGCGCCGAGGCGACGATGGCCAAGATGTACGCCGCCGACGTCGCCGTGCGCGCCTGCGACCGCGCGATCCAGATCCACGGCGGCATGGGCCTCACGAACGAGTGCGAGGTCGCGCGCTACTGGCGACTGGCGCGGCTGTGGCAGATCGGCCCGATCACGAACGAGCAGTGCCGCAACATCATCGCGCAGCTCCGCTGCGAGCTGCCGCGCTCGTACTGAGGAGACGCCCCGTGTACGACCCCGTCGTCCTCGCCGACGTCGCGGCCCACCAGGCGGTCTGGGAGGCGGAGGTGCGCCAGCGGCTCGCGGGGGCGCCGGCCGCCGCGTGCCGCACGCAGTCGGGGCTGCCGCTCAAGCCGGTCTACACCCCGGCCGACGTCGCCCGGCTCGACTACGCGACCGACCTCGGATTCCCGGGCGCCTTCCCCTTCACCCGGGGCGTCCGCGCGACGGGCTACCACACGAAGGAGTGGACGCGCCGTCAGGTGGTCGGCATCGGGACGGCGGAGGAGACGAACGCGCGCCTCCGGTACCTGTTCGCGCAGGGGCAGACGGGGTTCTCGGTGTGCGGGATGGGCTACGCCAACTACGACTCGGACGCCGAGCACGCCGAGGGCTTCGTCGGCCGGGGCGGCGTGTGGATCGACACGCTCGCGGACATCGAGACGCTGTTCGACGGCATCGACATGCGCGCGGTCACGATCAACCAGATCGGCTCCTCGATCCCGGTGTTCGCGATGCTCCTGGCGCTCGCCGAGGGGCGGGGGATCCCGTGGGAGGCGCTGCGCGGCACGATCCAGAACTGGGTCGAGCCGGGGGGCCAGGGGCCGGCGCGCCGCGGCAACGGCGCCGTGGATATCCTCGAGTTCTGCACGCAGCGGATGCCGCGCTGGAACAGCGCCAGCATCTCGGTGCGCAACACGCGCGACCAGGGCTGCACGGCGCCGCAGGAGGTCGCCTTCGGCTGCTTCCAGGGGGCGTACACGCTCGCGGCGGCCATCGCGCGCGGGCTCGACGCCGGGCAGGTCGCGACGCGGCTCTCGTTCTTCCTCTCCGCCGAGAACGACTTCCTCGAGGAAGTCGCCAAGTACCGGGCGATGCGGCGGCTGTGGGCCCGCCTCGTGCGCGAGCGGTTCGGCGTGACGGATCCGCGCGCCTGCATGCTGCGCTTCCACGTCCAGACCTCGGCGCTCGCGCTGACCCGCCAGCAGCCGCTCAACAACGTCGTGCGGTCGTCGCTCCACGCGCTGGCGGCGGCGCTGGGTGGGGCGCAGTCGATGTCCGTGAACTCCTTCGACGAGGTGCTGGCCACGCCGACCCGCGCGGCCGCGACGCTGTCGCTCCGGACCCAGCAGATCGTCGCCTGCGAGACCGGCGTCACGAAGGTCGTCGACCCGCTCGGCGGGGCCTTCTGCATCGAGGCGCTCACGGATCAGATCGAGGTTGCCGCGCGCGACCTCCTCGCGACGCTCGAGGCGCTGCCCGACCGCGACGCCTTCGCGCGCATGCAGGAGCTGACGCGGGAGGAAGCCTACCGGCGGCAGCGCGCGATCGACGCCGGCGAGCTCGCGGTCGTCGGCGTCAACTGCTTCGGCGACGCCGCGGACGAGGGCGACGGCGCCCCGCGGATCGAGCCCCTGCGCTACGAGCCGGGCTGGCGGGACAAGCAGATCCGGCGCCTCGAAGCCGCGCGGCGCGCGCGGGACGCGGGCCGGGCGGCAGCGGCGCGCGCCCGGCTCGCGCGCGCGTACGAGGCGCGGGAGAACATCGTGCCGGCGATGCTCCAGGCGGTGCAGGCGTACTTGTCGATCGGCGAGATCGCGCGCGTCCGCGAGGCGGCGCTCGGCGAGCCGTTCCGGCCGACCACCTGGAACTTCGGACGCTGAGGGCGGCGCGTGCGCGTGCTCCTCGTCCAGGACTCCACCGGGCACAGCACCGGATATCATGTGGTCGCGCGCGGACTCAGGGACGCGGGGCACGAGGTGATCCTGGGCGGCGCGCTGCTGCCACGGGAGATCGCGCGACTCGCGGGCGAGGAGGGCGCTGAAGCGATCGGGTACCGGATCATGGACGCGGCGCCGGCGATCCTGGTGGGACGGCTCGTCGCCGAGCTGGGACGGGCCGGGCTCGCCGACGTGCCCGTGATCGTCGGCGGCATCGTGTCCGACGAGGACCGCCCGCGGCTCGCCGCGCTCGGCGTGGCGGGCGTCTTCCAGCCCGGCGCCACGCTCGAGAGCATCGGCGCCTTCTTCGGCGGGCTCGCGGCGGCGCGCGAGCGCCGGGACGCCGGGAGCCGGCGATGAGCGGCGCGGCGTCCGGAGCCCTCCGGGTCGAGCGCACGGGCGCGGTCGCCACCGTGACGATCGACCGCCCCAAGGCGCGGAACGCGCTCGACCCCACGACGATCCGCGCGCTCGACGCGACGCTCGCGGCGTTCGAGGACGACGAGGCGCTGCTCGCGGTCGTCCTCACGGGCGCCGGGGACGACGTCTTCGTCTCGGGCGGAGACCTCAAGGCCTTGCAGAAGGTCGCCGGCGCGGAGGCGGGCCGCCGCATGGCGCGCGCGACCCAGCGCGTGTTCGCGCGGCTCGAGGCGCTCGAGGTGCCGGTGATCGCGGCGATCAACGGCGCCACCTTCGGCGGGGGCACCGAGCTGGCCGCCGCGTGCGACATCCGGATCGCGACGGAGACGGCACGCTTCGGGTTCAAACAGGTCCAGATGGGCATCATGCCCGCCTGGGGTCTCAGCTACCGGCTGCCGCGGATCGTCGGGCGCTCGCGGGCGCTCGAGCTCCTGCTGACGGGCCGGACGCTGACGGCGCGCGAGGCGAAGGACCTCGGCTTCGTGGACCGCGTCGTGGCGGCGCGCGAGGCCGGCAAGGCGGCGCTCGAGCTCGCCCAGGCCATCGCCGGCAACCCGCCGCTCTCGGTGCGGCTGATCAAGCAGGCGGTGCAGGGCGGGCGCGACGCGCCCGCGGAGGCGGCGGGCGTCCTGGAGGCGGCGCTGTTCGGCCTGACCTGGGGGTCGGACGACCACGACGAGGCCGTGCGCGCGTTCTTCGAGAAGCGCGCGCCGCGCTGGAAGGGACGGTAGTGCGAGCCGCAGGACGTCGCGGGGCTGGGGCCCCGCCGTCCGAGGCGAGCCTGAAAAAGGGCCGGTAGTGCGAGCCGCAGGGCGGCCGCGGTGCCGCAGGCACGCGCGCCCGAGGCGAGCCTGAGAAGGCTCTAAGGAGCCAGGTATGGACGAGCGCGAACGGATCGAGGCCGCGACGGCGCGCTGGGCGCAGGCGCTCGCCGGGGCGAAGCCGCTGGCGCCGGAGGCGCTGCCCTGCGGGATCCCGGTCGAGCCGCTCTATACGCCGGCGGACGTCGAGGGTGGCTATCTCGAGCGGCTCGGTGTCCCGGGCGAGTACCCGTTCACCCGCGGCGTGTACCCGACGATGTACCGCGGCCGTCCCTGGACGATCCGGCAGTACGCCGGGTTCGGCACCGCGGAGGAGTCGAACCGCCGCTACCGGTACCTGCTCGAGCACGGGCAGACCGGGCTCTCGGTGGCGCTCGACCTGCCCACCCAGTGCGGCTACGACAGTGACGACCCGATGGCGGAGGCCGAGGTCGGGCGCGTGGGCGTCGCGATCGACACGCTCCGCGACATGGAGATCCTCTTCGACGGCCTGCCGCTCGACCGGGTCAGCACCTCGTTCACGATCAACGGCACGGCCGCGATCCTGCTCGCGATGTACGTCGCGGTCGCCGAGGCGCAGGGCGTCGCGCCGGCGAGGATCGCGGGCACGATCCAGAACGACATCCTGAAGGAATACGTCGCGCGCGGCACCTGGATCTTCCCGGTGGAGCCCTCGCTGCGTCTCATCGCCGACACGATCGAGTTCTGCGCCGAGCGCCTGCCCCGCTTCAACCCGATCTCGATCGCCGGCGCGCACTTCCGGGACGCCGGCGGCACCGCGGTCCAGGAGGCGGCCTACACGCTCGCCGACGCCTTCGCCTACGTCGAGACCGTGCGCGCGCGGGGCATCGAGGTCGACCGCTTCGCGCCCCAGCTCTCGTTCTTCTTCTACACGTACACCGACGTCTTCGAGGAGGTGGCCAAGTACCGCGCGATGCGCCGGCTCTGGGCGCGCGTGATGCGCGACCGCTTCGGCGCGCGCCGGCCGGAGTCCCTCATGTTCCGCTTCGGCAACGTGTGCGGCGGGCACTCGCTCACGCGCGAGGAGCCGCTCAACAACATCGCCCGCGTGACGCTCGGCGCGCTCGCCTCGGTGCTCGGCGGCACGCAGTCGATGTTCACCGCGGCGTGGGACGAGGCGTACGCGATCCCGACCGAGGAGTCGGCGCGGACGGCGCTCCGGATCCAGCAGATCCTGCTCCACGAGTCGGGCGCCGCGCGCACGATCGACCCGCTCGCGGGCTCGTACTACGTCGAGGCGCTCACCGAGCGGATGGAGCGCGCGATCGAGGCGGAGCTCCTGCGCGTCGACGCGCAGGGCGGCATGGTGCGCGCGGTCGAGACCGGCTGGGTGCAGCGCGAGATCCACCGCGAGGCCTACCGCCAGGAGCGCGAGCGTCAGGCGGGCACGCGGGTCGTCGTCGGCGTCAACCGGTTCCGGGACAAGCGCGCGGCGCCGCCGGTGGCGATGCACCGGGCCGACCCGGCCCTGGCCGCGCGCCAGGCGGCGCGCCTCGACCAGGTGCGGCGCACGCGCGACGGGGCGCGCGTCGCGCAGGCGCTCGCCGCGCTGCGCGAGGGCGCTACGGGCAAGGACAACCTGATGCCGCTGCTCCTCGACGCCGTGCGCGCCTGCGCGAGCGTGGGCGAGATCGCGGGCGTGCTGCGAGAGGTCTGGGGCGTGTTCCGCGAGCCCGCGGTCGTATGAAGATCCTGGTCGCGAAGCCGGGACTCGACGGCCACGATCGGGGCGCGAAGATCGTGGCGCAGGCGTTGCGCGACGCGGGCTTCGAGGTGCTCTACACGGGCCTGCGCCAGCGGCCGGCGGAGATCGTCGCCGCCGCGGTCCAGGAGGACGTGGACCTGATCGGGCTGTCGATCCTCTCGGGCGCCCACGTCGAGCTGACCGCGCGGGTGATGCGCGGCCTCGCGGAGGCCGGCGCCTCCGGCATCCGGGTGATCGTCGGCGGCGCGATCCCGGACGAGGACGTGCCGGCGCTCCTCGGGCTCGGCGTCGCGCGGGTCTTCAGCGCGGGCACGCCGCTCGAGGCGCTCGTGGAGGGCGTGCGCGCGGCCCTCGCCGCGGCCCCGGCGTCGGCGCCGTCGCCCGCGCCGGCGGCGCCGACGGCCGGGCCGCTCGCCGGCGTCCGCGTGCTGGACCTCACCCGCTACCTCGCGGGGCCGCACGGCTCGCAGCTCCTCGGACAGCTCGGCGCCGAGGTCATCAAGATCGAGTCGCCCGAGCGCGGCGACCCGATGCGGAACGTGTCGCTCTACTTCCAGGACGGGCTCAGCGCCCACTTCGTGAGCGGGAACGCGTCGAAGAAGAGCGTGACGCTCGACCTGCACCGGCCGGAGGGGCGCCGGGTCTTCCTCGAGCTGGTCGAGCACGTGGACGTCCTGATGGAGAACTTCCGCCCGGGGACGCTGGCGCGGCTCGGGCTCGGCTACGAGGCCTTGGCCGCCGTGAACCCGCGCCTCGTGCTCGCCTCGGTGTCCGGCTTCGGCCAGACCGGGCCGTGGCGCGACTGGGCCTCGTACGACCTGATCGCGCAGGCGGTGGGGGGCGGCATGAGCCTCACCGGCGAGGCGGGCCAGCCGCCCGTGAAGATGGGGCTCCCCGTCGGGGATCTCGCGGCCGGCGTGTTCGCCGCGCTCGGCATCGTCGCCGCGCTCTACCGGCGTCGCGAGACCGGGCGCGGGACGGCGGTCGACGTCGCGATGATGGACGTGCAGATGTCGCTGCTGAGCTATCTCGCGCACTACTACTGGGCGTCCGGGAACGTGCCGGAGCCGGAGGGCGCGGGCCACCCGAACGTCGTGCCCTACCAGATCTTCCCGACGCCGACGGGCTGGCTCGCGATCGCCGTCTACGGCGACCACTTCTGGCCCGGCTTCTGCCGCGCGCTCGAGCTGCCTGAGCTCGTCGCCGACCCGCGCTACGCGACCAACGAGGCGCGCTGCCAGCACCGCGAGCCCCTCGTGGCGCTGCTCGCCGAGCGGCTCGCCACGCGGCCGCGCGAGGCGTGGATGGCGCGCCTCGCCGCCGAGGGGGTGCCGGCCGGCCCGGTGCACCGCGTGAACGAGGCGCTCGCCTCGCCGCAGGCGGAGGCGCGGCACATGGTCCAGCGCCTGAAGAGCCGGAGCGGTGAGGAGCTGCTGCTGCTCGGCTGCCCGATCAAGCTCGCGGAGGGCGAACCGGCCCTCGGGGCGCCGCCGGCGCTCGGCCAGCACACCGACGAGGTCCTCGCCGGGCTCCTGGGCTACGACACGGACCGGATCCAGCGCCTCCGGCGCGAGCGGATCATCTAGCGGATCATGTGAGGAGGGACTCCGATGCCCATCGCCTACATCCAGCGCACCCGTGAACGCTACGCGGAGTACCCGCCGTACAAGTGGGCGGTCAACACCGAGGCGCCCTGGGCGCCGCTCGGGAAGCCGCTCAAGGACTGCCGGCTCGCCCTCCTGTCCTCAGGCGGCTTCTACGTCGAGGGCCAGGAGCCGTTCGGTGAGAGCGACGTCTCCTACCGCCTGATCCCGAAGGAGACGCGGCTCTCCGACCTGCGCATCTACCACCACGGCTACCGCGACGCCGACGCCGACCGCGACCCGAACTGCGTGTTCCCCCTCGACCGGCTGCGCGAGTTCGAGGCCGCGGGCGTGATCGGCGCGCTCGCCGACGCCGCGGTGAGCTTCGTGATGACCTACTCGCCCCGCCGCGACCTCGAGCGCGGGCCGAAGATCGCCGCCGAGCTCCAGCGGATGCGCGTCGACGCGGCCCTCTGCGTTCCCGTCTGACCGGTCTGCCACCAGTCCGTCGGACTGGTCGCGCGGGCCATCGAGGAGGCGGGGATCCCGACGCTCTGCATGAGCGCGGCCTGGGATCTCACGTTCGCGGTGCGGCCGCCGCGCGCCGTCTTCGTCAACTTCCCGCTCAACCACGAGACCGGCAAGGCCAACGACCCGGCGCTCCAGCGCCGCATCCTGCTCGACGCGTTCCGCGCCTTCGAGACGCTCTGGGCGCCGGGCCAGATCCTCACGCTGCCGTACGTCTGGGACCCGGCGGACCGGAGCTGGGAGGACACGGACTTCGGGCCCGGCGTCGAGCTCTACGGCGTCGGCACCTCGATCCAGGGCGGCTTCGGCGAGCGCACGCTCGGCCGCGCGGGTGCGCCGCAGGTCTGACCGGGCCGCCGGCCGCCTCACGCGGTCCGGCGGGGCAGCAGGTAGACGAACCAGTACACCGCGCCGACGAGGAGCGCGCCGCCGATCACGTTGCCGAGCGTCACGGGCGCGAGGTTGCGCGCGAGGAACGCGCCCCAGCCGAGCGCCGCGGCGTGCGCCGCGAGGCCGTGCGCGTCGACGAAGCCCGGGTCGAGCGCGGCGATGAAGAGGCCGACCGGCACGAAGTACATGTTCGCGATCGAGTGCTCGAAGCCGGACGCGACGAAGGCGGCGATCGGCGGCACGATCGCGAGGACGCGGTCGGCCGTGGTGCGCGCGCTGTAGCAGAGCCACACCGCGAGGCAGACCAGCACGTTGCAGAGAGCCCCGAGCGTCACCGCCTGCCAGAAGCCGAGCCGGAGCTTCGCCGCGGCGATCTCCACCGCCGTCACGCCGAAGGCGCCGCCGCCGGCCTCGTACGTGCCGCCCGCCCAGACCGCGAGCGCCACGGACGCGGCGCCGAGGAAGTTCCCGACGTAGACGATGCTCCAGTTCCGGAGGAGCGCCGCGGTGGGGACGCGCCCGCCGGCCCACGCCATCACGATCAGGTTGTTGCCGGTGAACAGCTCGGCGCCACCGACGACGACCAGGATCAGGCCGAGACTGAAGACGACGCCCGCGAGCACGCGCATGGCGCCCCACGGCGCGGCGGCGGAGCCCGCCAGCGTGACGGTCGCCACGACGGCGCCGAGGGCGATGAAGGCGCCCGCGAGCACGGCGAGGGCCAGGAGGCTCGGCTTGTCGAGCGCGGCCTTCTTCACGCCGATCTCCTCGGCCCGCCTCGCCATCTCCGGGGGCAGCAGCGCATCGAAGCGGGGAATCGAGTCTTCGCCCGTCATCTGGATATCCTCCTTCGCGGACCGGCGGCGGCCATGAGGGCCGGTGGGCCTGCGGTGTCGATTTCTCGCAAGGTTACGGCACCAGGCCCCTTCCGCGCGAAGGAGTTACGGCTCCGGGCGCGGCGCCGGCGCCCTCGAAACACGTTCGGGTTGCCCACCGGGCGTTGCTAGAATCGGTGATACCGATGCGCGCCAGACACTTCGTCCTCGGTCTCGCGCTCGCGCTGCTCGCCTGGGCGGCGCCGGCCGGCGCCGAGCTGCCGACGGTGACCCACGAGGGCCGCGCCTACGTCGAGCTCCGGCGCGTGGCCGCCGTCCTGCAGACGCGTCCCGACACGACGCCGTCGAGCATCCGGGCCTACCTGCGCATCCCCAATCACGTCGTGACCCTCACGCGGAACGTGGCGCAGGTGCTCGTCGATGGCGCGCCGGTGGTGCTCGATGCGCCGGTGCGCGTCCGCGAGGGGGTGTGGCTCGTGCCGGAGTCGTTCGTCAGCCGGGTGCTGCCGCGCCTCGTCGGCGCCGGCGCGCTGGCGGTGGCGGGCCCGCCGGCGGCGCCCGAGACGACGCTCGAGGAGCTGCGCTATCGCTCGTATCCTTCCTTCACGCGGCTCGTGCTCGAGACGTCCGCGCCGGTCGAGCACACGATCGAAGCGCAGGGGCCGAAGGAGCTCCGGATCCGCGTGCGGCGGCTCACCGGCGCGCCCCGGAACGAGGAGGTTCGCGACGGGTTCGTCGACGCGGTCCGCCTCGAGCGCGCGGGCGCGGACGTCCTCCTGCGCGTCACGTTCGAAGGGGCGGCGGGCACCCTGCGCCCGCTGACGCTCGAGGACCCCCCGCGGCTCGTGTTCGACCTCGTGCGGCCGACGGAGCCGGCGGCTCGGGAGAACAGCGGTGCGCTGGTCACGCCGCTGCGCACGATCGTGCTCGATGCCGGGCACGGCGGCCACGACTCCGGCGCCGTGGGCCCGACCGGCCTCATGGAGAAGGAGCTGGTCCTCGACGTCACGCTCCGCGTGAGGAAACTCGTCGAGGAGCGGCTGAATCTGCGGGTGCTGCTCTCGCGCGACACCGACACCTTCATCCCGCTCCGCGACCGGACGAGCTTCGCCAACAAAGGGCGTGCCGATCTGTTCGTCTCGATCCACGCCAACGCGCACCGCCAGTCCGCGACCGACGGCGTCGAGACCTACTTCCTGTCGTCGGAAGCGACGGACAGCGCCGCGCGTCAGGTGGCGGCGCTCGAGAACGGCACCGTCCAGGCCGAGCAGGCCGGCGGCCGCGGCAACGGGCGGGTCGACATCGTGCGGACGATCCTCTGGGACCTGGCGCAGTCGGAGTTCCAGCTCGAGTCCTCGCGGCTCGCCGAGATCGTGCAGGACGCGATGACGGAATCCCTGCGCATCCCGAGCCGCGGCGTCAAGCAGGCGGGGTTCTACGTCCTCGGCGGCGCGGCGATGCCGGCGATCCTGCTCGAGATCGGCTTCGTGACCAACCCGCGCGAGGAGCGCCGCCTCAAGACCGCGAAGTACCGGGACGAGATCGCGCGCGCGATCCTCGCGGGCCTCGCCGAGTACAAGCGCCACTGGGATCGGCGCCTGCGCGCGGCCGGCGAGCCGGCGCCGGTGCGGACGCGGTAGCCGGCCATGGCCCGCCCCGACGGCCGCGCTCCCGACCAGCTCCGCCCGATCACCCTGACGCGCGACTTCCTCGTCCACCCCGAGGGCTCGGTGCTCGTGGAGTTCGGCGCGACGAAGGTCATCTGCACGGCGTCGGTCGAGGACAAGGTGCCGCCCTTCCTCAAGAACCAGGGGCTCGGCTGGGTCACGGCCGAGTACGCGATGCTGCCGCGCGCGACCAACACGCGCACGCCGCGCGAGACGCGGGGGCCGAGCGGGCGCTCGCAGGAGATCCAGCGGCTCGTCGGCCGCGCGCTCCGGGCGGTGATCGACAGGAGCAAGCTCGGCGAGCGCACCGTGTGGGTGGACTGCGACGTGATCCAGGCCGACGGCGGCACGCGGACGGCCGCGATCACGGGGAGCTTCCTCGCGGTCGCCGACGCGATCACGCGCATCCCGGGCGTGCAGCCGGCCGCCGCGATCCGCGACTACGTCGCGGCGGTGAGCGTCGGCGTCGTCGGCGGCCAGACGCTGCTCGACCTGGCGTACGCCGAGGACTCGACGGCCGAGGTCGACATGAACGTCGTCATGACCGGAAGCGGCGACTTCGTCGAGGTGCAGGGCACGGCCGAGCAGGTGCCCTTCGGGCGCGCCCGGCTCGACGCGCAGCTGGCGCTCGCCGAGCAGGGCATCCGGCGCCTCGTGGCGCTCCAGCGCCGCGCCCGCGACGCGCGTGCCGAGCGCACCTTCACCCTCTAGGATTTCGCTGCCCGGGCCCCGACTCGTCCTCGCGACCCTGAACCGCGCCAAGGCGCGCGAGCTCCAGGCGCTCCTCGACGGCCTGCCCTGGGAGATCGTCTCGCTCGCGGACCTGCCCGGGGCCTCGCTGCCCGAGGAGACGGGCGCCACCTACCGGGAGAACGCGCTCCTCAAGGCGCGCCACGCGGCCGCGCTCACGGGCGCGCGGGCGCTCGCCGACGACTCGGGGCTCGAGGTCGACGCCCTCGGCGGCGCTC
>MGCE01000152.1:15050-15893 GCA_001790315.1 Candidatus Rokubacteria bacterium RIFCSPLOWO2_02_FULL_72_37
CGGGTCTCGACGACGCCGGCCGCTGCGCCCTCCTGCTCGAGGCCCTGCGCGGCGTTCCGCCGGCGCGGCGCACCGCGCGCTTCCGCTGCGTGATCGCCCTGGTCGATCCTGACGGAGGCGAGTGGATCGTGGAGGGCGTCGTGGAGGGATGGATCGCCGAGGCGCCGCGGGGCGCGCACGGGTTCGGCTACGACCCGGTGTTCGTCTATCCGCCGCGCGACTGCACGTTCGCCGAGCTCCCGCTCGAGGACAAGGCCCGCGTGGACCACCGCGGGCAGGCGGTCCGCGAGGCGCGGCGCCTCCTCAGGGCCGGGGGAAGCGCTCCACCTTGACCTTGGTGATCTTGGGCCCCTCCATGTCGACCACCGTCCAGCGGTAGCCGCCGAGCGTGACGGATGCGCCGGGCTTCGGGATGACTCCGAGGGAGTGGATCAGGAAGCCGGCGACGGTCCGGTACTCCTTGGACTCCTCGATGGGCAGCGCGAGGAGGGTCCGTACGTCGCGGACGGGCGCGAGGCCGTCCAGGACGCGGGAGCCGTCCGGCAACCGACGGGCGAACGGCGGCGTCCCGGTCTCGTCCTCCTCGCGGATTTCCCCGACGATCTCCTCGATCACGTCCTCCAGGGTCACGAGGCCCACGACGCCGCCATACTCGTCGACCACGACGGCGAGGTTCTGGCGGTGCCGCTGGAACTCCCGGAGCAGAAAGCTGATGCGCGCGGTCTCCGGGACGAACAACGGCGGACGGACGAGGTCGGGTAACGGGACCGGCGCGCCCTGGGCGGCGGCGCGCAGGAGGTCCTTGATGACGACGATCCCGACCGGCTGTTCGAACGACTCGCG
>MGCE01000153.1:0-3717 GCA_001790315.1 Candidatus Rokubacteria bacterium RIFCSPLOWO2_02_FULL_72_37
CAGGCACACCCCGACCAGTGCCAGGAGCAGCCCGAACTTCCGAATCCTCATCCTCCGCCCTCCAGGACCAGACGCCGCGGAGCGCTAGGCGGGGATCGCCACTTTCTTCAGCAGGTCGAGCTCGTCCAGCACCTTCCCCGTGCCCAGCGCGACGCAGGAGAGCGGGTCGTCGCCCTGCGTCACGGGCAGGTTGGTCTCCTGGCGCAGCAGGTGATCGAGGCCGCGTAGCAACGCGCCGCCACCGGTGATCACGATGCCCTTGTCCACGATGTCGGCCGCCAGCTCCGGCGGCGTCCGCTCCAGGCACGTCCGCACCGTCTCCACGATGGTCATCACGGGCTCGCGCAGGGCCTCGCGGATCTCCTCGTCCGTGACGACGATGGTCTTCGGGATGCCGTCGATCAGGTCGCGCCCCTTGACCTCCATCGTGCGGCGCTCGCCGCCCATCGGATAGGCGGAGCCGAGGGTCACCTTGATCTCCTCGGCGCGTCGTTCGCCGACGAGCAGGTTGTAGTGCTTGCGGATGTACTGGATGATGGCTTCGTCCATCTCGTCGCCCGCGATCCTCACCGACTTGGCGTACACGATGCCGGAGAGCGAGATGACCGCGACCTCCGTCGTGCCCCCGCCGATGTCCACGATCAGGTTGCCGCCAGGCTCCTGGATCGGCAACCCTGCCCCGATCGCCGCGGCCATCGGCTCCTCGATCAGGTACACCTCGCGCGCGCCCGCCTGCATCGCCGAGTCGCGCACCGCGCGCTTCTCGACCTGCGTGATGCCCGACGGCACGCCGACGACGATGCGCGGCCGCACGAGCGTGCGCCGGCGATGCACCTTCGAGATGAAGTAGTGCAGCATCTTCTCGGTCACGTCGAAGTCGGCGATGACGCCGTCCTTGAGCGGACGGATCGCGACGATGTTGCCCGGAGTCCGTCCGAGCATCGCCTTCGCCTCGCGGCCCACGGCGAGCACGGAGTGGTCCGCCTGGTGGATCGCGACGATCGACGGCTCGTTGAGCACGATGCCCTCGCCCCGCACGTACACGAGGGTGTTGGCGGTGCCGAGGTCGACGGCGAGATCGTTGGAGAAGAGTCCGGCGAGCAGGTCGTAGAACATCACCACTCCATCGGTTCCAAAGTGTCGAGCGCGCGCGTGTTGCCCTACTGGGAACCCTACACTAGCACAGTCCATGCCATGGCAAAACGAAAACTCCATTTTTCCAAGGCTTTAGCCATCGATCCCGGCTGGAGGACCCGGGGCGGCGGCGAGTTCCGAAAAAACATGCATATTTTTCAGCTGGTTCGGACCAGCGCTCGGGCGTCGGCGCAGGCGAGAAATCCGCCGTGCGGCGAGGAAGGCGGGGATCCCGGAGCCCGCAAGAAGCGGGTGCTCCGGCCGGTCAGTGTGCTCAGGCTGACACACGTCGTGGCATTGCGGCGCGCGCGGCCGCCGGGGACCGCCCGGGAGGTCTGGAGGGGGATCTCCCCCTCCATGTTCAACGTATGCCCAGCGCGTCCGGAAGCCACAGCGTGACTGCCGGGACGTAGACGACCAGGAGCAGCGCCGCGATGAGCGCGGCGACGAACGGCAGCGCCCAGCGCGACACCTCCTCGATCGGCACCTTCGCCAGGCGCGCCGCCACGTAGAGGTTCACCGCCACGGGCGGCGTGACCGTCCCGATCGCCAGGTTCACGGTCATCATGACGCCGAACCAGATCGGGTCCCAGCCGAACTGCCGCATGAGCGGAAGGAAGATCGGCAGGAACACGTAGTAGATCGAGATCGCGTCGAGGAGCATGCCCGCCACGAGCAGGAGCCCGTTCAGCAGCAGCAGGACCACGTAGGGATTGTCGCTCAGCCCGAGCAGGCCGCGAGCCGCACGGTCCATCACGCCCAGCGTCGAGCCGGTCCACGAGAAGAGCCCCGCGAACGCGACGACGATCATCACGACCGCGCTCGCGACGGCGGCGTCGCGGAAGGTCTCGTAGAGCTCGTGGAGGCCGAGATTGCGAAACACGACGAGACCCACGAAGAGACCGTACGCGACCGCGACGACGGCGGCTTCCGTCGGCGTGAAGACGCCGCCGTAGATCCCGCCCAGGATGATCACCGGCGCGACGAGCCCCCACTTCGCCTCCCACGCCGCGCGCAGGATCGTCGTGGGCGTGCCCCAGGGCTCGCCCCCCCACCCGTGGCGCCGGGCGAACCACAGGACGGGCACGATCAGCGCCAACCCCATCAGGAGACCGGGCACGACGCCCGCCGCGAACAACCGGGCGACCGACGTCTCCGTGATGACCGCGTAGACGACGAAGGCAACGCTCGGCGGGATCAGGACGTCGGTCGTGGCCGCGGCGGCCACGAGCGCCGCGGCGAAGCCCACGGCGTAGCCCCGACGCACCATCGCCGGGATCATCACCGTGCCGATGGCCGCGGTGTCCGCCGGGCCCGTGCCGGAGATCGCGCCGAAGAAGACGCAGCCCCCGACCGCCACGAGCCCCAGGCCGCCCCGCACCGGGCCGACCAGCAGGTTCAGCAGGTTGACCAGCCCGCGCGACAGGCCCACGCGGTCCATGACGAAGCCGGCCAGGATGAAGAACGGAATCGCGAGCAGCGGGAACTTGGCGATGTTCGCGTAGACGTTGGCGGCCGTGACCTGGATGCCGAGGTTGAACTGCCAGAGGAACAGGAGCGCGCTCAGGCCCACCGCGGTCAGGATCGGCACGCCGGCCAGCAGCAGGACGAAGAAGAGCCCGAACAGCAGGATCCCGGGATCCATCACTCCTCCGCGCGCCGCGCGACGCGGACGGCACATTGAACGATCCGCACGACGATGAGGAGGCCGAACACGGGGATGCCCGCCGTGTACCACCACTGCGGGATCGCGAGCGCCTCGGAGGTCGTGCCGAGCAGGCGCTCGCTCCCGATCTGCACCAGCCCGTAGTAGATCAGCAGGACGAACAGGAGGACGCTCAGCGTCGCGGAGAGCCAGAGCGCCGCGCGGCGGCCCGCGGGGGGCGCCCGGTCCACCAGGTACGTGAACGCCAGATGCGAGCCCTCGCGGAAGGCGACGGCGCTGCCGAGGAGGGTGAGCCACACGAACAGGCTCACCACGATCTCCTCGGTGAACGCGAGCGAGTACTGCACGACGTAACGCGTGATGACGTTGACGAACGCCACCGCGGTCATGACCACGAAGACGAGGACGCAGGCGCCCTCCTCCAGGTGGTCGCCCAGCCGTCCCACGCTACCTGGTCGCGGCGACGATCCGCTCGGCGGCCTTGACGAGATCGACGCCGACCTCGCCCACCCACTTGTCGTAGACGGCGCGCGTCCTGGCCTTGAACGCCGCCACGTCGGCCGCCGGGAGCATGACGACCTCCATACCGTTCTTCTTCAGCTCGTCGTACGCCGCGGTCGAGCCCTCGAGTCCCTTGCGGGCGCCGGCCTTCTCCCAGACCGCCATCTCGATCGCCGTCTTGCGCACGATCTCCCGGTCCGCCGGCGTGAGGCTGTCCCACGTGAGCTTCGAGATCGCGATGATGACGGGATCGATCGCGTAATGCCACGCGGTGATGTGCTTCTGTGACGTCCAGAGCTTGAACGGGATGATGACGCTGACGACCGGGTTCTCCTGGCCGTCGACCGTCCCCTGCTGGAACGCCTGCTGCGCCTCACCCCAGTTCATGTTGACGGGGTTGGCGCCGAGCGCGCGGA
>MGCE01000153.1:3749-7380 GCA_001790315.1 Candidatus Rokubacteria bacterium RIFCSPLOWO2_02_FULL_72_37
TGCCCCGGCTCGCCGGCCTGCACGGCGTCGAGCGCGGCGTAGGACGGGAACATGAACGGCATGGCGAAGAGATTCAGCTCCTTCACCTGCGGCGACCAGTTGATCGTCGACCCGAACGCGAAGTCCGCGACGCCCTGGTTGAGCAGGGTGAACTCGTTGGTCTGCTTGCCGGCGAACAGCTGGCCCGCATAGTAGTTCTTCACGTTGATCCGGCCCTGCGTACGCTCCCGGAGCAAGTCGGCGAACTTCGCCGCCGCCTCGCCCCACGGCCCGTTCGGGCCCACGACGAGGCTGTTCTTGAATTCGGGCTTGTACTGCTGCGCCGCCGCGGGTTCCGGCGCCGCGACCGCCACCAGCGCCACTGCGAGGATTGCCACGATGAGCCGCTTCATGGTCCTGCTCCTCCTCCATCGGACTGTGGGATTGGGGTTGGCGAGAGCGCCGATCAGGTATAGCATTCCGGGCGCTCGCATGACAACCGACGAGTTCGAGCACTGGTTCGAACGCGGCGTGACCGACGGGCTCCCCGTGGTGCCGCCGACGCGGGAGCGCGTCGAGCGCATGCTCCGGGCGACGCGCCGCGAACGCGACGAGCTCGTCGGCGAGATGGCGCCGAACTACGGGCGCCTCACCGTGGAGAAGGCCGCGGTCAACGCCGTCATGGCCGGGTGCCGGCCCGAGTACTTTCCCGTCGTGCTCGCGGCGGCCGAGAGTGCGTGCGATCCGGCCTTCAGCCTGCACGGCATGTCCACCTCCACCCACTTCGCCGCGCCGCTCATCGTCGTCAACGGCCCGGCCCGCGCCCGCATCGGTCTCAACAGCTCCTTCGGCGTGTTCGGCCCGGGCTACCGCGCCAACGCGACGATCGGGCGCGCGCTGCGCCTGTGCATGTTCAACGTCGGCGGCGCCCGGCCCGGCGAGACGTCGATGTCGACCTTCGGCCATCCCGGACGCTACACGTACTGCATCGGCGAGCACGAGGAGGCGAGCCCGTGGCCGCCGTACCACGCGGGCCGTGGCCTGGCTGCCGACACGAGCGCGGTGACGCTGTTCGCCGGCGAGGCGCCGCACGGCATCTCCGACCACGCGAGCCGCACGGCGCGCGCGCTGGTCGGTTCGCTCGGGTGGTCCATGGCGTGCCTGTGGAACAGCAAGCACTTCCCGCTCTACTCGCACACGATGCTCGTGATCGGGCCGGAGCACGCCCGGACGATCGCCGACGACGGCTGGTCCAAGGCCGATGTCGCGCGTCATCTGCACGAGGTCGTGCGCCGCCCGTACCGGGAGTTGCTGCCCGACGAGCACCACGGCGAGGGCACGAATCTCCGCTACGGCAAGACCCCTCCCGCTCCCGAGGCGCTGATCTCGAAGTTCCCGTCGGTCGAAGAGATCCACATCGTCGTCGCGGGCGGTACCGCCGGCCGATTCTCCATGGCGATCCCCGGCTGGCTCGGCACGAAGAACGGCTCCCGGCCCGTCACCCGGCCCATAGAATTCGATTGACTTCACCGGGCGGGCGTGGCATGCTTCGTCACGGTTCTGGTACAAACGGAATTTGAGTAACGATCGTGAAAGATCGAGACACACGCCGCGCGGATCCAGTCCGCGCGGCGTTTTTGTTTGCCTTCCAATTCCGGAAGGCAACCCCGCCGCGTTGGCGGGAGCCCCAAGGGGCTTGAAGACCCCCTAAAGTGAGGTTCGAGGCATGGCTCAGGGACAGGTGAAGTGGTTCAACGACGCGAAGGGATACGGGTTCATCACGCAGGAGGGTGGCGAGGACGTGTTCGTCCATTACAGCGCCATCCAGGCCAACGGATTCAAGAGCCTGGCAGAAGGTGACCGGGTCGAGTTCGAGGTGACCCGCGGCCCGAAGGGTCTTCAGGCGGCCAACGTCCGGAAGGTGCAGTAGGCTCTCGCCCTGGTAGCTTCCGCCCGGGCTCGGCAACGGGCCCGGGCGCTCCACCGAGGCACTCACACACCTCTCACATTGAAAGAGGGTCCACGTTGCTAGTCCGCTCGTTCACCGAACTCGCGCTCACGCCCGCCGTGCTCGAGGCGATCGCCGCCGCCGGCTGGGCCGCTCCCACACCCATCCAGGCGGCCGCGATCGGGCCGATCCTCGAAGGCCACGACCTGATCGGCTGCGCCCAGACGGGCACCGGCAAGACGGGGGCGTTCGCCATCCCGATCATCGAGCTTCTCGCGGGCCCGCGCCCGATCGCGCGCGCCGGCGCGGGGCCGCGCGTGCTCGTGCTGGCCCCCACGCGCGAGCTCGCCCTCCAGATCGCCGAAACCTTCGACGCGCTCGGGCGGACCCAGCGCGTCACGACCGCCGTGCTGATCGGCGGCGAGGCCATGGGCCCTCAGGTCGCCGCGCTCGCGGCGCGGCCCGACGTGCTCGTGGCGACACCGGGACGGCTCGCCGACCACCTCGAGCGCGGGACGGCGAGTCTCCGCGCGATCCGCATCGTCGTGCTGGACGAGGCCGACCGGATGCTCGACATGGGCTTCGCGCCCCAGGTCGAGCGGATCCTCCGTGTCGTGCCGATCGACCGCCTGACGCTCTGCTTCTCGGCCACGATGCCGCCCGAGGTCGAGCGGCTCGTTCGGCGGCACCTGGTGCGTCCCGTCCGCGTCGAGGCCGGCACGTTGGCCCGGCCCGTGGCCAAGGTCACCCAGGTGCTCTACCGCGCCGAGGCGCGGGACAAGACACCGGTCCTGCTGCGGCTCCTCGGCGAGGAGCGCGGCCGGACGCTCGTGTTCACGCGCACCAAGCACCGCGCCGACCGCGTCGCGCGGGCGGTCCAGGCGGCCGGCCACCGGGTCGCGCGCCTGCACGCCGACCGCTCGATGGCGCAGCGCCGGGAGGCGCTCGACGGCTTCCGGAGCGGCCTCTACCGGGTGCTCATCGCGACGGATATCGCGGCGCGCGGCATCGATGTGCCGGAGATCACCCACGTGGTGAACTTCGACCTGCCGCACACCGCCGAGGACTACATCCACCGGATCGGCCGCACGGCGCGCGCCGAGGCGAGCGGGCTCGCCTCGAGCATCGCCGCGCCCGAGGAGAGCGACCAGCTGCGCGCGATCGAGCGACACCTCGGCCACCCGGTGCCGCGTCAGGCCGCCGCGGCGGCGGCCCGCTGAAGACTCGTGGCATTCACCCCATCCCGGCCAATGACGGCCGGAGTCAACGGAGCCAGAGCGCTCCACAGAGGAAGAGGGACATGGCAACAGGCACAGTGAAGTGGTTCAACGACGCGAAGGGGTTCGGGTTCATCACGCAGGAAGGCGGCGAGGACGTGTTCGTTCACTTCAGCGCCATCCAGGCCCAGGGGTTCAAGAGCCTGGCCGAGGGGGAGCGTGTGGAGTTCGAGGTCACGCGGGGTCCGAAGGGACTCCAGGCCGCCAACGTCCGCAAGGCGTAACGGGCCGGGGGGAGATCCCCTCGCGCGGCGAGTGCTGGGGGAGTCCGAGGGGGGGATCTCCCCCCTCGGCAAAAATGAAAAGCCCCGACGGTGGCTGCGGCGCGTTGAAGCTCTCGCTCGCGCGTCGCGCCGCCCCGCTGGTGAGGCGGGACCGTCGGGGCCGGTGGCGCCTGGATCTCCCAGGCAATTCCACCCGGAGCTAG
>MGCE01000154.1:0-5992 GCA_001790315.1 Candidatus Rokubacteria bacterium RIFCSPLOWO2_02_FULL_72_37
CTCATGTACGAGGAGCCCGAGGCGTGGCACCGGCTCATGGCACTCCTCGCCGAGGCGACCGCGCGCTACCTGAACGGCCAGATCGCCGCCGGCGCCGTGGCGGTGCAGGTCTTCGACTCGTGGGTGGGTGCGCTCGGCCCCGGCGACTATCGCGCCTTCGTCCTGCCCCACGTGCAGGCACTGATCCACACGGTCACGCCCGGCACGCCCGTGATCCACTTCGGCACGGGCACGGCGGGTCTGCTGCCGCTCATGCGGCAGGCCGGCGGCGACGTGATCGGGCTCGACTGGCGCGTCGACCTGGACGCGGGCTGGGCCGCCGTCGGCCACGACGTCGCGGTGCAGGGGAACCTCGACCCGGCGGTGCTCCTCGCCAAGCCCGCCTACATCCGCGAGCGCGTCAAGGACATCCTCGACCGCGCGGCCGGCCGGCCGGGGCACATCTTCAACCTGGGCCACGGCGTCCACCAGCAGACCCCCGTCGAGCACGTGCGGGCACTCGTCGAGATCGTCCACGAGCTGAGCGCCCGGTGACCACGGTCGACTCGGTTCTGCTGATCGCCTTCGGGGGGCCGGCGGCGTCGCCCGAGATCCGCCCGTTCCTCGAGGTCGTCACTCGCGACCGGCGCGTCCCGCCCGAGCGGCTCGAGGAGGTCGCGCACCACTACGAGCGGATGCCGGGCGGCCGCTCGCCCCTCGGCGAGCGCACGCTGGCGCAGGCCCGCGCGCTCGAGCAGGCGCTCGCCGCGCGCGGCCCGGCGCTCCCGGTCCACGTCGGGATGCGGAACTGGCACCCCTTCCTGCACGAGACGCTCGCCGAGATGGCGGCCCGTGGCCACCGGTGCACACTCGGCATCATCCTCTCGCCGTTCCGGTGCGACGCGTCGTGGGACCGGTACGTGCAGGACGTCGCCGGCGCCCGGGCGAGGACGCCGGGCGCGCCGGAGGTGAGCTTCGCGCCGGCGTGGAGCGAGCACCCGCGATTCCTCGCCGCGGTGACCGACCGCGCCCGGGCGGCGTTCGCCGAGGTTCCCGAGGGCGGGCGCGAGTGGACCCCGCTGGTCTTCACCGCGCACAGCATCCCGGTGCCGATGGCCGACGCCTCGCCGTACGTGGCCGAGCTCACCGCCGCGGCGCGCGCCGTGGCGGCACGGCTCGCCCACCCGCGCTTCTCGATCGCCTACCAGAGCCGGAGCGGACGCCCCGAGGACCCGTGGCTCGAGCCCGACATCGGCGGCGCGCTGCGCGCGCTGGCCGCGGCCGGCGAGCGCCACGCGGTGATCGTGCCGATCGGCTTCGTGTGCGACCACGTCGAGATCCTCTACGATCTCGACATCGAGGCCCGCGCGCTCGCCGCCGAGCGCGGCCTCGCGCTCCACCGCGCGGCGACGATGAACGACCATCCGGAGTTCATCGCGATGCTGGGCGACCTCGTCCGGAGCGCGGCGTGAAGCTCGTGGTCGTGGGCGGCGGGATCACGGGGCTCGCGGCCGCGCACCGCGCGGTCGAGCTGGCCCGGGAGCGCGGTCTGCCGCTCGAGATCACGCTGCTCGAGGCGCGCGACCGGCTCGGCGGCACGATCGCCACGGAGCTCTCGGACGGCTTCCTGGTCGAGGCCGGGCCCGACTCGTTCCTCTCGGAAAAACCCTGGGCGCTCGCGCTCTGCCGGCGGCTCGGCGTCGAGGACCGGCTCGTGCGCACGGACGACCGGTTCCGGAAGGTCTACGTCTGGTTCCGCGGGCGGCTCCATCCGCTCCCCGACGGGTTCCAGCTGCTCGCGCCGACCCGGCTCGGCCCGTTCGTGACGTCGCGGCTGTTCTCGTGGCCCGGCAAGCTCCGCATGGCGTGGGACCTCGTGCTCCCGCGCGGCGGCGGCGACGACGAGAGCCTCGGCGCCTTCGTGCGGCGTCGGCTCGGCCGCGAGGCGCTCGAGCGCGTCGCGCAGCCGCTCGTCGCCGGCATCTACACCGCGGACCCGGACGACCTGAGTCTCGTCGCCACGATGCCGCGCTTCGTCGAGCTCGAGCGGCGCGAGCGTTCCCTGATCCTGGGCCTCATGCGGGTGCTGCGACGGGCGCCGCAGGCCGGGACGAGCGGCGCACGCTGGAGCCTGTTCGTGACGTTCAAGAACGGCATGGAGGAGCTGGTGACGACGCTCGCGCACCGGCTGCCGCCCGGCGCCGCCCTGGTGAAGCAGCGCGTGACGGGCCTCGAGCGCCGCGACGGCCGCTGGCGCGTGGCGATGGCCGAGGGCGCGCCCCTCGAGGCCGATCGTGTGATCGTGGCGACCGAGGCCTACGTGGCGGCGCGGCTGCTCCGCTACACGGACCCGACGCTCGCCACCCTGCTCGAGGAGATCCCCTACGCATCGTCGGCGACGGTCTCGTTCGGCTACCGCCGCAGAGACATCCCGCACCCGCTCGACGGCTTCGGGTTCGTGGTCCCGCAGATCGAGCGGCGCGCGCTGCTCGCCGGCACGTTCTCGAGCGTCAAGTACCCGGGCCGCGCGGCGGAGGGCCACGTGCTCATGCGCTGCTTCATCGGCGGCGCGCTGAACGAGCAGGTGCTCGAGCTGGACGATGCGGCGCTCGTGGCGCGCGCGCGCCAGGAGCTCGCCGAGGCGCTCGGCGTCACCGCGGCGCCGGTCCTCACCCGGACCTCGCGCTGGCCCAAGGCGATGCCGCAGTACCACGTGGGGCACCTCGGCCGCATCGAGGCCATCGAGCGGCGCCTGGCGGCGCTGCCGGGGCTCGACCTCGCCGGCGGCGCCTATCGCGGCGTGGGCATCGCCGACTGCGTGCACTCGGGCGAGGCGGCCGTCGAGCGAGCGCTCGCGTGAGCGCGCGTCGCGCCGGTCACGGGACCTCGATCGCGCCGGCGCGCGCCAGCGCGGCGATCCGCTCCGGGGCGTAGCCGAGCACCCCGCCGAGCACCGCGCGCGTGTGCTCGCCGACGCGGTAGGGCGCCGGCACCCGCGGCCCCACCGGCGCCCCGTCCAGGTGGAACGGCGCGCCGGTCAGGCGCACGTGCCCGCGCGCCGGGTGCGGGACGGCCGGGAAGAAGCCGCGCGCGGCCAGGTGCGGGTGCGCCGCGACCTCGGCGGGCGCCAGCACCGGCGCCGCGGGCAGGCGCGCGGCCTGGAGGGCGTCCACCGCGGCCTCGACGCTCGGGAAGCCGTCGAGCCAGGCGCGGACGATCGCGCGGAGCTCAGGCCAGTGCTCGCGCCGCGCGAGCGGCGTCGCGAAGCGCGGGTCCTCGGCCAGATCGGGCTGGCCCATCGTCGCCACGAGCCGGGCCCAGAGCTGCGGCGCGCCCACGGTCTGGAGCGCGAGCCAGCGGCCCCCCAGCTCGTGCAGGATCATGCCGGCCCGCGGCCCCACGTACTCGACGCCGCCGTTCAGCACCGCGCCGTAGGTGATGTCCTCCGCGGCCACCAGGGCCTCCAGCATCGAGACGTCGAGGTAGGCGCCGCGCCCGGTGCGCCCGCGCCGCAGCAGCGCGGCGAGGATCGCCCCGAAGGCGTGGGTGCCCGCGAGCACGTCGGCGGCCTGCAGGTACCCGACGCGCGGCGCCGCGTCGGGCGGCTGCTCGAGGTGCATCAGGCCGGAGATCGCGTTGATGATGTGGGCGAAGGCCTGGCCGTCGCGCAGCGGCCCCGTCTGGCCGTAGCCGGAGATCGAGCAGTACACGAGGTCCGGGCGGACCGCCGCGAGCGTCGCGTAGTCACAGCCGAGCCGCGCGACGACGCCGGGCACGAAGTTCTCGACGGCGACGTCGGCCACGCGGGCGAGGTCCTGCACGATCGCGCGCGCCTCGGGATGCGCGAGATCGAGCGCGACGCTCTCCTTGCCCGCGTTGATGCGGATGAAGTAGGTCGCCTGGTCCGTCCGCCCCGCCTCGACCTGCAGGATGCCCCGGCGCATCTCGTCGCCCTCGCCGGGGCGCTCGATCTTGATCACGCGCGCGCCGAGGTCGGCGAGGAGCCGCGTGCAGTACGGGCCGGCGAGCACGCGCGTGAAGTCCAGCACGGTGACGCCGTCGAGGAGCGGGTCGGCGGGCATGGCGAGGTCCTACGATATCAGACGTGGTTCCTGAGCATCAGCTCCTTGGGATGCGGGTCGAGGTAGACCTGGTCGGCCAGAGAGGCGACGCCGAAGCGGCGCACGTAGTGGCGGACGAGCGTCAGCGGCACCACGAGCGGAGCCAGGCCGCGCCGGTACTCCTGGATCGCCTCGGCCAGCTCCGCGCGCCCGGGGGCGTCGAGCTCGCGCTTCACGTAGCCCGCGAGGTGCTGGAGCACGTTCGTGTGCCGCGCGCGCGTGGCCCGCACGGCGAGCGCCTCCATGAGCGCGGTGCCGTACTCGTCGAGCGCGGCGCGCGTGAGCGCGCGCCCGGTCCGGGCGACCAGCCGGCCGAGCGCCGCGTAGTGCGCGGGGCTGTGGGCCAGGACGGCGAGCTTCTGCGCGGCGTGAAAGGCGACGAGATCGCGCGGCCGCGGGCCCGCCGCGAGAAACCGGCGCCAGCGCGCGACGGCGAAGACGCGCTCGACGAAGTTCTCGCGGATCCCCGCGTCGGTGAGCCGCCCTTCCTCCTCGATCGGCAGCAGCGGGAAGCGAGCGACGAGCGCCTCGGCGTAGAGCCCGCGGCCGGCGGCGCTCGGCAGGCCGTTCGGGTGATGGACCCGCACGCGGAAGAGGCCGCAGGAGGGCGAGGCGCGTTTGAGGACGTACCCGTGCAGGCCGAGCGCCTCGAGCGCGCGCACCTTGGCCTCGGCGTACCGGCGCATGCGCGCGGTCAGGTCCTCGCCGGTCTTCTCGACCACGAGCCGCGGCGCCGCCGCGTCGCCGACGAGACGGATCGTGTCGCGCGGGATCCCGAGGCCGATCTCGACCTCGGGACACACGGGGACCCAGTCCACGAACGGGCCCAGCACGTCGGTCAGGAAGAGGTCGCGCTTGTGTCCGCCGTCGAAGCGGACCTCCTCGCCGAGCAGGCACGAGGAGACGCCGAGCCGGATCTTTTCGCCCTCGCCTTCGTCCACCGCGTCGATTAGTCTAGCAGCCCCGGGGAGGGCACCCGGTGGAGGTCGAATGCTCGAGTCGGTGACGATGAAGGAGATCGAAGCGATCTTCGCGGTGACCGATGCGCTCGGCATCCACCGGGAAAAGCTCGTCATCCCGCTCGGGCCGGCGACGCCGGGCCGCGTGCGGAAGCTCCCGAGCGGCAAGCTCGAGATCACCGTGGAGGCCGAGCGGCCGCTCGAGGAGTGGCTGCGGGAGCTACCCGGCCTGATCGCCGCGGCCGGCGGAGGCTGAGCCCACGGACCACCTCAGGCGGGAGCTCGGGCTCGTCCCCCTCGTCGCGATCGTCTTCTTCAACGTGAGCGGCGGCCCGTACGGCATCGAGGACGTGGTCTCGTCGTTCGGGCCCGGAATGGCCCTGGTGCTCCTGCTCGCCGCTCCACTCGTCTGGAGCCTGCCGGTCGCGCTCGCGATGTCGGAGCTCGCGGGCGCGCTGCCCGACGAGGGCGGGTACGTGACGTGGACGCGACGCGCCTTCGGCGACTTCTGGGGGTTTCAGGTCGGCTGGTGGAGCTGGATCCAGAGCTTCGTGGACGTGGCCGCCTACCCGGCGCTGTTCGTCGAGTATGTCAGGTTCTGGCGCCCGGACCTCGGCGCCGCGGAGCGCTGGGCGCTCGTGCTCGTGTTCGTGGTGCTGCTGACCGGGTTCAACCTCCTCGGCATCCGTCCGACGGGCCGCGCCGCCGTCGTGCTGGGCGTTCTGGCGCTCGTTCCCGTCGTCGCGTTCACGCTGGTCGGCCTGCGCGCCGGGCGCGTCGTGCCCTGGACGCCGTTCGCGCCGGAGGGTCAGGCGCTCGAGACGCTCGGCCTGGGTCTCGCGGTCGTGATGTGGAACTACTCGGGCTGGGACACGCCCTCGACGGTGCTCGGCGAGACCCGCGCGCCGGAGCGCGCTTACCGCCAGGCGATGT
>MGCE01000154.1:5999-10145 GCA_001790315.1 Candidatus Rokubacteria bacterium RIFCSPLOWO2_02_FULL_72_37
TCGACGGTGCTCGGCGAGACCCGCGCGCCGGAGCGCGCTTACCGCCAGGCGATGTTCCTGACGCTCCCGCTGCTCGTCGCGGCGTATTTCTTTCCGGTGGCCGTGGGCCTGGCGAGCGGCGCCGTTCCCTGGGGAGAGTGGAAGACCGGCATGCTGCCGATGCTCGCGGAAGCCGTCGGCGGCCGCTGGCTCGGCCACGCAGTCGCGCTCGGCGCGGTGGTGAGCACGGCGGGGCTGTTCATGTCGCTGCTGCTGACCAACTCGCGGCTCCCCTACGTGCTGGCGCGCGACGGCGACCTGCCGGCATGGCTCGGCGCGATCCACCCGCGGTTCGGCACGCCGTGGCCGGCCGTGATCCTGTCGACGGTGTGTTACACGGCGTTCGCGGCGTTCTCGTTCACGGAGCTGATCGTGCTCAACATCTGGCTCTACTCCCTGAGCCTCTTGATCGAGCTCGCCGCATTCGTGCGGCTCCGCCTCGTCGAGCCGGACCTGCCGCGCCCGTGGCGCGTGCCCGGCGGCCTCGGCGGGGCACTGCTCGTGGCCCTGCTGCCCTCGGCGGTGATGCTCCTCGCCCTCGCGACGGCGGGCCTCGCCAACACCGTCGCCGGCGTCGCGGCGGCGCTCACCGGGCTCGTCGCCTGGGCGGTCCTGCGGTCCCGAGGTTCTCGTCGATGACCCGCGCGAGGCAGTCGAGGGACGCGAGCGAGTAGACGTAGGTCTTCCAGCCGATCGCGACGGAGTCCGCCTTCTCGCCGGGGGGCGGCACCGGGAAGATGTCCACGCTCACGTTCGGCCCCGGCCCGGCGCAGCCGCCCGCGCACGCCTCCCGGAGCTGCACACGGTCGCCGACGCCACGCGCGTCGACGAGCACCCCGAGCGCGCGGAGCACCGCCGCGGCGTCCATGCGCCGCGCGCGCCCGCCGCGCTCGAGCGGCAGCACGACGGCGCCGGGCTCGCGCGGGCACACGGTGACGACGAGCCGGCGCTCAGCGGCCAGCGCGGAGCCTCGTGGCCATCCGGAGCGCGGCCGCCGCGGGCGTGGTCGCGGGCCGACGCCAGCGCGCCCGCACCCCGGCGCGCGCGAGCGCGCGGACGAGGCCGCGACGGAACCACGCGTCTTCGAGCACGCTCCCGGCCCAGCTCGCGTCCACGGGCGCCCGGAGCCGGAGCTGGCGGACGACGTCGCGCGCATGCTCCGCGAGCGCTGCCTGGGCCCGCCGCGCGATCGCCCGCGCGCGCCGATCGCCGCGGCGCGCCCGGCGGAGGACCGCCGGCGCGAGCGCCGCGATCCGGGCGACGGGCTCCGCCGCGCGCGCGGCGGCGAGCGCGGCCTGCCAGCGGCCCCCCCGGCTCCCGGCGCGCAGCCACTCGCGGCCGATCGAGAACGCCGAGCCCTCGTCGCCGAGCAGCGG
The DNA here is from genome assembly GCA_001790315.1 of Candidatus Rokubacteria bacterium RIFCSPLOWO2_02_FULL_72_37. Classification (GTDB taxonomy): domain Bacteria; phylum Methylomirabilota; class Methylomirabilia; order Rokubacteriales; family CSP1-6; genus GWA2-73-35. The sequence goes on from MGCE01000154.1 coordinate 7,415, forward strand.
ACCCAGCCCGCCGGCGCGCGCCCAGCGTCCGCGCGCATCGCGCCCGACGACGATCGATCCGGTGCCGGCGAGAAGGAGAACCCCGGGGCGATCGACGAGCGCGCCGCGGTGCGCGGCCTGGGCATCGGGGACGACGCGCACGCGGCGGGCGAGGCCGCGCAGGCGATGCGCGAGGGCGGCGCACTCGCCCGCCGTCCACACGCCGCGCGAGGCGACGACGAGGGCGTCCACACGCCCGCGCGTGAAGCCGCGCCGGCGCCACAGGGCGCGCAGGAGCCGCGCCAGCACCGCCGGCTCGCGGGTCGAGCGCACGGTGAGGACGCCGGGCGCGTGGTCCGTCGCGACGCGGATCCACGTGCCGCCGACGTCGGTGCCGACCGCGAGCCCGCGGACGCGGGCCCCCGGAACGTGACGGTGTCGGCGCACGGACACGGTTGCCACTCTGTCCATTATGCGGCCGTCGTCAGCCGGCTGGAATCATGCGCTTTTCACGGGGCGCGGCGAGTGGCACACGCCATGCTGTGCCAGGGGCCAGGAGGATGGGCCATGGGGAAGGCACTGGCAGCGTGGTTGATGGTGGCGAGCGCCGTGGCCATCCCGGCGACGGGGCCGCGCGAGACGGTGGAGTCCGCGCTCACTCGCGTGGTCAGCGTGTTCCAGGACACGGAGCTCCGTGTCGGCCGCCGAGCGGAAGTCCGACGCATCGCCCGCCAGCTCTTCGACTTCGACGAGATGACCCGTCGCACGCTCTCGCGGCACTGGGCGGCGCGTTCGCACGAGGAGCAGACGGAGTTCGTCGCGCTGTTCGCCGAGCTCCTCGAGCGCTCGTACATGAACCGGCTCGAAGGGTACGCGGGCGAGAAGATGACGTTCGTCGGCGAGGCCGTCGACGGCGGCTATGCCACCGTCAAGTCCAAGGTCCTGACGCAGCGGCGGACCGAGACCGCGGTGGACTATCGCCTGCACATCCGGGACGGTCGCTGGCGCGTGTACGACGTCCTCATCGATGGCGTGAGCTTCGTGTCGACGTACCGCAGCCAGTTCGACCGCATCATCACGGCCGAGTCGTACGAGACGCTTGTCTCGAAGCTGCGCCAGAAGAACGGCGACATGGCGGTCGCCGAGCGCGCCCGACGCCTGTAGCCCTGGCCGGGGGGCGGGGGGACGTGCCCCCGCCTCCCTCCGCCCCCGGTACAATGGCGCGTGCTCACGTGGCCCGACTACGCCGTCCTCGCCGGCGCCATCGCGATCCTCCTCGCCATCGGCACCTGGTGCACGCGCCGCCAGCGGGACACGGTCGACTTCTTCCTCGCTCGTCGCGGCGTCCCCTGGTGGGCGGCCTGCCTGTCCTTCCTGGCCACCGAGATCAGCGCGGTGACCATCATCTCGGTCCCCGCGACCGCGTACAGCGAGAACTGGGAGTACGTGCAGTTCTTCGTGGGCTCGAGCCTCGCCAAGTGGGCCGTGGCGTTCCTGTTCATCCCGGCCTTCTACCGTCACGACGTCACCACGATCTACGAGTTCCTGGGCCAGCGTTTCGGGCGCGCGACGCAGGTGACGGCCTCCCTCTTCTTCTTCGTCACCCGCCTCGCGGGCTCGGCGGTGCGGCTGATGGCGCCCGCGCTGGCCGTGTCGATCGTGATGGGCTGGCCGCTCGTCCCGACCATCGCGGGCTTCGTCCTGGTGGGTGTCCTCTACATCGGCCTGGGCGGCGTGCTCGCGGTGGTCTGGACCAACGTGTTCCAGGCGTGCGTGTTCCTCGGCGCCGGCGCCGCCACGCTCGCCTGGCTGGTCGCGCACGTGGACGGCGGGATCGGCGCGATCGTGCACGTGGCGGGCGCGGCGGGGCGGCTCGACGTGATCGACTGGGGTCCGCTTCCGGGCGACCCGGCGTTCTGGCACCGGATCCTCACGGAGCCGAACATCGTCTGGGTGGCGGTGCTCAACGGCTTCGTCGGCTCGATGGCCGCGTTCGGCACCGACCACGACCTGATGCAGCGGCTGCTCACCGTCGAGACGCGCCGCAAGAGCCAGCGCACGCTCTCGCTCACGCCCCTCGGCACGCTGCTGACGCTCCTGATCTACCTCGGCCTAGGCAGCGGGCTCTACACGTTCTACGCCCAGCACCCGGAGCTGGCCGTGCCGCGCGCCGACGACATCCTGCCGCACTACCTCCAGCAAGGGCTGCCGGCCGCGCTGCGGGGCCTCATGCTGAGCGCGATCGTGCTCGCGTCGATCGACTCGCCGCTCGGCTCGCTCGCGGCCTCGTTCGTCACGGACATCTACCGCCCGCTCCTCGCGCGCGGCCGCTCCGAGCGGCATTACCTCCTGGTGTCGCGGGCGAGCGTCGTGGTCTTCGGGTTGATCCTCGGCGCGCTCGCGCACGCCTTCTCGGCGTTCACGCAGATCCTCTGGCTCGCGTTCAAGGTCGCCGGCGTGACGTTCGGCTCGCTGCTCGGCGTCTTCCTGCTCGGGCTCCTGACGCGGCGGCGGGTGGCGGACCGGGCGAACGTGGTCGCGATGGTCGTGATGGCGGTCGTGAACCTCGGGCTGCTCGTGGCCTCCGAGACGAAGGTGCTCCCGTTCGCGTGGTCGTGGCTGGTGATCCTCGGCACGGCGGGCACGCTGGCGCTGGCGCTCGCGCTGTCCGCGCTCGGTGCGCGGCGCGGACCCGGACACACGTGATCCCGTTGGGGCGCGCGGGAGGCCGGTGGGGGGCGGTCGGGGGGAG
>MGCE01000154.1:10161-10317 GCA_001790315.1 Candidatus Rokubacteria bacterium RIFCSPLOWO2_02_FULL_72_37
CGACGTCAGTGAACCAGGCGGGCGATGACCGCGTCGAGCTGGCACTTCCGGAAGCCGTAGGCGGTGAGGCCGAGCACTCCCGGACGGAGCAACGCCGCGTCCCAGGGGTCGCGCAGGAGCACGACGGCGAGGGCGCGCGCCCGGGCCTGGACGGCG
>MGCE01000154.1:10429-10499 GCA_001790315.1 Candidatus Rokubacteria bacterium RIFCSPLOWO2_02_FULL_72_37
CGATCCCGACGACGAGCGTCCGCGGCGCGACGCCCGCGCGCGCGAACGCGCCCGCGACGTAGCCCTCCTC
>MGCE01000155.1 GCA_001790315.1 Candidatus Rokubacteria bacterium RIFCSPLOWO2_02_FULL_72_37
CGAGCGGGATCCCGAAGAGCCCCTCGGTCGTGAGGTAGAGCTGGCCGACGACGCGCCGCACGGTGTAGCCGCGGTGCGAGATCAGCTCCGGCATCCACGGCCCGGCGAACGCGTACAGGAGGAAGAGCGTGGTGATCAGCGGGAGCCAGAGCCCGACGGCGCGGCGGGTGCCCTCGAGGACGAGCAGGATGAGCACGACGCCGACCGCGATGTCCATCGGCTCGGGCGTGCCGACGCGCTGGAGCAGGGCCTCGTAATGGAGCGTCACGTAGAGCGAGGCGTACGCGCCGAGCGCCGCGAAGGCGAGGTCGTACCACGGCAGCCGGGGGCGCCGCGCGCGCTTCACCGCCGGGTAGAACATGAAGCCGAGCAGGAGCGCGAAGGTGAGATGGATCGAGCGCTGCTTCGCGGCGGGCAGCGCGCCGACCGCGGAGGTCCAGAGCTGGAAGGCGGTCATCGTGAGCGCCAGCGCGCCCGAAATCCAGAAGGACCAGCCGCGGAGCTCGCGGGCGCCGAACTCGGCTTCCTTGACGAGGCGCTCGGCCTCGGCGACGCCGGCCTGCTCTTCCTGGCCGATCCGGAGCTTGAGGTCATCACTCATAGGCTCGCCTCGCCTGCGGCTGCGGCTCGCACGGCCACGCTCATCGTGGCCCGGAGACTCTGGCGGAAGGCCGGGACGTTGTCAACGGAGATACGAGGCCAGGAAGGTGCCCGCCGCGGCGCGCGACACGAAGCGGGCGAGGCGGAACGGCGCGGGATCGACGGGGGGTGCCGCGCCGGTGAGCAGGGCCGCCAGGTGCTCTCCGACCGCCGGCGCGAGCTTGAAGCCGTGGCCGCTCATGCCGGCGGCGATCCAGAGCCCCTCGAGGGGTGACTCGTCGAGGATCGGCATCCAGTCGGGCGTGATGTCGAAGGCCCCGACCCATCCACGCCGGTACCGTGCCTGCGCGAGCGCCGGGACGGCGCGGCTCGTGCGCTCGAGCGCCGGCTCGGCCTCGTCCAGGGGCACCCCGGCGCCGAGCCGCTCCGGGTCCACCGGGTGCCGCGCTTCGTCATCGGTGAGGGAACCGGTCAGCGTGAGGTTGCCGGTTTCCGGGCGCACGTAGGCGCCGCCGGCCAGATCGAGGTAGACGACGTGCGGCCGGCCGAACGAGGGATCGCGTTCCACCACGAAGACCGGGTGGCGTCCCACGACGATCGGCAGGTCGACGCCGGCCGTGCGCGCGAGCGCGCGCGCCCAGAGGCCGGCCGCGTTCACCACGATGGGCGCCTCGATCCGGTCGCCGCGCGCGGTGACGACGCCGGTGACGCGGTCCCCGGCGGTGGCGATGGAGGTGACCGCGAGGCCCTGCTCGATCCGCACCCCGAGACGCCGGGCCGCGTGGGCGTAGCACGTCGCGACGGCGGTCGGGTCACCGTAGCCGGACTCGGGCTCCCAGAGGACGGCGCCGAGGCCCGCCGGGTCGATGCGCGGCTCGACGCGCCCGGCCTCCGAGGGCTCGAGGATCTCAGCGCGGATGCCCACGCCGCGCTGCTCCGCCACGACGGCCTCGAGCGCCGTCCGCATCGCGGGCGCCACGCCGATCAGCGCGCCACACGCGACGAAGCCGGCGTCACCGCCAACGGCGTCGGCGAACCGCTGGAACACGCCGAGCGAGCGCTTGACCATCTGGCGGGCCTCGCGCGTCGGATAGAGCTGGCGGATGATCCCGACCGAGTAGCCGGTGCCGCCCGCCGCGAGCGTCGCGCGCTCGAGGAGCAGGATGTCCCGGACGCCACGCGCGGCGAGCTGAAAGGCGAGCGAGGTCCCGATGACGCCGCCGCCGACGATGACGACGCCGGCGGTCACAGGGTCACCTCCGTGCCGACCGACCGGGCGCGCGCCCGGGCGTACGCCAGGCGGGCGGCCGTCAGGTCCTCGAGCGCGAAGCCGACGGACTTGAACACCGTGATCTCCTCGGTCCGCGTCCGCCCCGGACGTCGGCCCGTCACCAGCTCGGCCAGCTCGGCGGCCACGTGCGCGCGCGTGACCGCGCCCTCGGCGAGCGGGATGAGCAGGTCGCCGGCTTCCGCGAGCGCCCCCTCGTAGGTGTCGACGACCACGCGCGCGCGCCGGATCGTCTCCGTGTCGAGCTCGCGCGTGTCGGGCCTGAAGGCGCCGACCGCATCCACGTGCGTGCCCGGGCGCAGCTCGGCTCCGGTCACGACGGGCGTGGCGGAGGTCGTCGCGCACGTCACGACGTCGGCGTCGCGCACGGCGCGGCGGGCGTCCGTGCCGACGTCGACCGCGATCCCGAGCTCCGCGCTCATCGCGGCGGCGAAGGCCCGCGCGCGTCCGGCATCGCGACCGACGACCGTCACGCGCTCGAGGGGCAGCGTCGCCGCGAGGCAGCGGAGCTGGAAGCCGGCCTGGACGCCGGCGCCGAGGCAGGCGACCCGGCGCGAATCGGCGCGGGCGAGATGCCGCGCGGCGAGGGCCGAGGTCGCGCCGGTGCGGAGACCGGTCAGGACGGTTCCCTCGAGCAGCGCGAGCGGCTGGCCCGTGGCCCCGTCCATCAGGAGGTAGCTCGCGTAGAGGGTCGGATGGCCGCGCCGCCGGTTCTCACGGTAGTACGTCACGAGCTTCGTGCCGAGGGCCGGCCCGTCGTGCCCGGGCGCGGCGAGGACCGCCGGCATGAGCAGCAGGAGCCCGTCGTCGGTGACGGGGACGGTCGTGCGCGTCGGCACGCGTGTCCGTCGCGCGGCGTGGGCGCGGAACGCGTCGGCGAGCGCGTCGATGAGCTCGCGCGCGGTCACGACGGCTCGGAGATCGTCGCGTCCGAGGACCAGCACGGGGAGACCGACCGCTAGGCCGAGCGGCGGATCATCCGCTGGACGCGCGCCTCGAGCACGGGCTCGCCGCGCTGGTTGACCACGCGATGGCGGTACGTGACGATGCCGCGGTCGGCCTTCTTCGTCTCGCGCTTGTCGACGATCTCGACCTCGACGGTCAGCGTATCGCCCTCGAGGACGGGTGCCGTCACCCGGAGCTCCCCGCCGAGATACGCCATGCCGGTGCCGTGGATCAGGCCGGTCTGGATGATCAGCCCCTCGGCGAGGGCGAACGTGAGCGCGCCCGGCGCCGCGCGGCGCTTGAACACCGACTCGCGCGCGACGTACTCCATGTCCATGAACAAGGGCTCGGTAAAGCCGCAGAGGTTCACGAACGTGACGATGTCGGTTTCCGACACCGTGCGCGCCAGCGTCCGGTACGTGGCGCCGACCCGATGCTCCTCGAAGGTCAAGCCTTTGGCCAACATGCGCTCTCCTTTGATGACGCGCGGGCACTACTCGCCGAGATAGGCGCGCCGCACGTCAGGGTTGTCAGCGAGCTCCTCGGCCGTGCCCGCCAGGACGACGCGGCCGGTCTCCAGCACGTAGCCGCGGTGGGCGATCGCCAGGGCCATGGCCGCGTTCTGCTCCACGAGCAGGATCGTCGTGCCGTGGCGGTTGATGTCCAGGATCGCCTCGAAGATCTGCTCGACGAGGACCGGGGCCAGGCCCATGCTCGGCTCGTCCAGGAGCAGGAGGCGCGGACCCAGCATGAGCGCGCGCCCGATCGCGAGCATCTGCTGCTCGCCACCGGAGAGCGTTCCCGCGACCTGGCCGATCCGCTCCCGGAGCCGCGGGAACAGGACGAGCACCTGGTCGAGGTCGCGGGCGACCGCCGCGGCGTCGTGGCGCGAGTAGGCGCCCATCATCAGATTCTCGAGGACGGTGAGCCGATTGAAGATGCGCCGCCCCTCGGGCGCGTGGGCGATGCCCTTGAGGACGACCTCGTGCGGCGGGGCTCCGACGAGCGACTCCCCCTCGAGCGCGATCGCGCCGCGGCGGGGGCGGAGGAGGCCGGAGATGGTCTTGAGCGTGGTCGTCTTGCCGGCGCCGTTGTTGCCGAGCAGCGCGACGATCTCGCCCCGCCCGACCTCGAGGGCGACGCCCGTGAGCGCCGGGATCTCGCCGTACGCGACCTCGAGCGCCTCAACGCTCAGCACGACGCCTCCGGAGCCCGCCCGAGTGGCGTGTACCGAGGTAGGCCTCGATGACGCGGGTGTCGGCCTGCACCTCCTGGGGCGATCCTTCCGCGATCCTCTCTCCGTGATCGAGCACGGTGACCCGGTCGGAGACCTCCATGACCACACGCATGTTGTGCTCGATGAGGATGACGGCCAGGCCGAGATCCGCGACGAGCGCGCGCAGGAGACCCATCAGGGATCCGGCCTCGCCTCCGGTCATGCCCGCCGTGGGCTCGTCGAGCAGGAGCAGGGAGGGCTCCGAGGCCAGGGCGCGCGCGATCTCGAGGCGGCGCTGGTCGCCGTACGGCAAGTTGCGGGCGACCTCGTTCGCCTGACGGAGGAGGCCGACCCGCTCGAGCAGCGCCGAGGCGCGGGCATGCAGAACGCCCTCGGTGTGGCGGAAGCGCGGGCCGCGGACGAGCACGTCCAGGAGGCCGAGGGACACGCGCGCGTGCATCCCGACGAGCACGTTCTCGAAGGCCGTCATGTTCGCGAACAGGCGGATGTTCTGGAACGTGCGGCAGATCCCGAGCGCCGTGATCCGGTCTGGCCGGAGGCCGAGGAGCGCATGGTCCCGGAAGGTGACGGCGCCCTCGTCCGCGCCGTACAGGCCGGTGAAGATGTTGAACAGCGTCGTCTTCCCGGCGCCGTTCGGCCCGATGATGGACGCGATGCCGGCGTCGAGCGAGAAATCGACGCCGTGCAGAGCCGTGAGCCCGCCGAACCGCTTCGTGATCCCGCGGGCCTCGAACAGCGCGCTCACCGCTCGCCGAGCTCGCGTGCGCGCCGACGCACGGGGAAGATCCCCTGCGGGCGGAAGATCATCATGAGGACGAGAATCGCGCCGAAGATCATCCGCTCGTACTTCGCCGGCTCGAGCTGCGTGGGGAGGTCGGCCAGGTTGTAGCCGAGCACGACGACCCCCGCGTTCTTCAGCTCGTTCAGCCAGAGGGAAAAGCCCTTGAGCACCTGGAGGTTCAGCACGGTCACGACCGTGGCGCCGACGATCGCGCCGGGGATGGAGCCCATGCCGCCGAGGATCACCATCGCGAGCACGCCGATCGACTCGAGGAAGGTGAACGACTCCGGGCTGATGAAGACCTGCTTGGCCGCGAACACCACGCCCATGATGCCCGCGAACGAGGCGCCGCACGCGAACGCCAGGAGCTTGGTGCGGACGAGCGGCACGCCCATGGCCTGGGCGGCGAGCTCGTCCTCCCGGATCGCCTCCCAGGCCCGCCCGATGTGCGAGTCCTCGAGCCAGCGGTTCACCAGCACGACCGTGGCGGCGATCAGGAGCACGAGGAAGTAGAAGGCCTCCGCGTAGGGCACCTCGAAGGGGACGGGCGGGCGGGCGATCGGCGTGATGCCCTTGGGGCCGTTCGTGATGTTGATCGGCTTGTCGAGGTTGTTGGCGAGCACCCGGATGACCTCGCCGAATCCGAGCGTGACGATCGCGAGGTAGTCGCCCCGGAGACGGAGGACGGGGAGCCCCAGCAGGATGCCCGTGCCGGCGCCGATCAGGAGACCGACGAGGAGGAACAGGTAGAACCAGCCCGCGGCGAGCGGGAAGCCCCCGCCGAAGATCAGGTTCGCGTGCGGCGAGCCGAAGATGGCCCACGAGTAGGCGCCGACGGCGAAGAAGGCGACGTAGCCGAGGTCGAGGAGCCCCGCGAGTCCGACGACGATGTTCAGGCCGAGCGCCAGCGCGACGAAGATGCCGACCTGGGTCGCGACCTCCAGGTAGTAGCCGTTGAAGTGGCCGAGCAGGGGCATCAGGACGAGGAGCGCCAGGGCGAGGAGACCGGCGCGGAGCCACCGGGGGATCCGTGCGAGGTAGACGAACACCAGCGATGCCTGGAAGAGCAGGAAGACGAGGACCGAGCGCGGGAAGGTCGCGACCGCCCACGCCGAGAGCCCGACGCCGCCGATCGCCAGCGCCGTCTGGATCACGCCCGCTCCCGCACGATCTCGCCGAGCAGCCCCTTCGGGCGGAAGATCAGGATCAGGATCAGGACCGAGAAGGCGAAGATGTCCTTGTACTCTGCGCCGAACGCTCCGCCCGTCAGCAGCGAGAGGTACGAGGCGGCGAACGCCTCGAGGACGCCGAGCACGACCCCGCCGATCATCGCGCCGGGGATGTTCCCGATGCCGCCGAGCACCGCGGCGGTGAAGGCCTTGAGGCCCGGGATGAACCCGCTGTACGGGTTGATCAAGCCGTACTGCACGCCGAAGAGGACGCCGGCCGCGCCACCCATCATGCCGCCGATGAGAAAGGTGAGCGAGATGATCCGGTTGACGTTGATCCCCATCAGGCTCGCCGCCGCCTGGTCCTCCGCGACGGCGCGGATCGCCGTGCCGATCTTCGTGCGGTTGACGAGCACGTGCAGCGCCCACAGCATCGCGAGCGCCGCCACGATCACGACCAGCGACTTGACCGACACGTCGATCGTCTGGGTCAGCTCGAACCGCTGATTGAGCGCGTCCATCGTCGGATAGACCAGGTTGAACGCGTTCTGCCACACGGATTCGACCAGGCGGATCAGGTCCTGGAGGAAGAACGAGACGCCGATCGCCGAGATCAGCGGGATCAGCCGCGGCGCGGCGCGGAGCGGGCGGTAGGCGATGCGCTCGACGGTCACGGCCAGCAGCCCGCTGACGACCATGCCGGCGGCGAGGATCAGCAGCAACACGAGCGGCCACGGCAGCGCGCCGAGCCAGCCGGCGCTCTTGAGGCCGAGGAGGATCTCCACCCCGACGAACGCGCCGACGATGAAGATCTCGGA
>MGCE01000156.1:0-2258 GCA_001790315.1 Candidatus Rokubacteria bacterium RIFCSPLOWO2_02_FULL_72_37
CGAACTCGTGCGCGCGCACGGTCGCCCGGATGCCGGCCTTCGTAAGCTGGCCGGCGGCGGCCTCGGCGACCTCCTTGTCGCGCACGTACCGGCCCTGCGGGGTGTTCAGGATCATGTCGAGCCCGTTCGGGTAGCCGGCCTCTGCGAGGAGTTTCTTCGCCTTGGCGACGTCCTGCTTGATCGGCTTGAGCGCCGGGTCGAAGCCGAAATGGAGGCTCGTCAGCATCGTCGCCACCCGCACCGCCTTGCCGTCGAGCACGCCCTTGACGATCTCGTCCACGTCGAGCGCGTACGTGATGGCCTGGCGGACGCGCTTGTCGGCCGTCGGTCCCTGGTAGGGCCCCACGAGCTTGTTCTTCGTGTCGAACTGGTGCGTGTAGAACATGAGCTGGATCGTCCGGATCGACGGCGCCGTGGACAGGAAGACCTTCGGGTGCTTGTCGATGATCGCGGCGAGGTGAGGCGGGATGTTGACGGCCACGTCGATCTCGCCGTTCTGCAGGGCCGCCACGCGCACGGCGTCGTCTGGGATCGGCTTGAAGACGACCGTCTTGATCCTCGGGGCGCCGCGCCAGTGCCCGTCGAACGCCTCGAGAACGATCTCCTCGTCCTTCGACCAGCGCACGTACTTGTAGGCGCCGGTGCCGATCGGGTTCTTCGACACGTACGCGGTGTCCTTGTCCTTGTAGGCCTTCGGCGGGTACATCGAGGCCTGCCTGAACGTGAGCGCGTTGACCAGGATCGGCCACGGCTTCTTCGTGACGATCCGGATCGTGTACGGGTCGACGATCTCCACGTGGTCGATCGGCCGGAACGGCGCCGAGCCGCGCGGCTGCTTGAGGACCCGCTCGATGCTGAACTTCGCCGACTCGGCGTTGAACTCCTCGCCGTTGTGGAACTTCACGCCCTTCCGCAGCTTGACCTCCCACACCGTGGGCGAGACCGGCTTCGGCATCTCGGCGGCGAGCGCGGGGACGAGCTTGTTGTTCGCGTCGCGCTCCACCAGCGTGTCGAAGATGTTGGCGCCGAGGTTCGACGCCGGCGTCTCCTGCTGGTTCATCACGTCGAGTGTCGTGGGGTCGACGCCCTGCGCGATGATGATCTTGCCCGACGGCGCGGCGGTGGCCGCCAGCGGCAGCAATAGCGTCGCGGCCAAAACCGCGAGGGTTCGCCACACAGTCATCGGAAGCCTCCTCGGACGGCGGAGATGGGTGCCCAACGGTTGGCCTACTCTATGGTCGGCGCGGGGGAGAGTCAAGGTACGCGAGCGCCTCCTCCCGCGTTCGCACGAGTCCGAGCGCCTGGGCTTCCCGCGCGCGCTGGAGCAGGCGGCCCACCGCGGGCCCCGGCGGGAGGCCGAAGCGGGCCATGACGTCCTCGCCGCGGACGAGCGGCGGCGCGGCGGCGGCGGTCTCCTCCTCGGCGAAGCCCGCGAGCAGACCGCGGACCAGCGCCGCCCGCCGCCACGTCAGGAGCGGCGATGCCCCCGTCACCGCGGCGGCGTCCACGAGCGCCAGCAGGAGCAGGTCGCGCGCGTCCGCGCCGAGGTCGCGGTAGAAGCGCCAGCGCGCGCGGCGGGTCACGCGGCCCGCCGCCTCGAGGTGCATCGGGCGGAGGTGCTGGCGCACGAGCCGCTCGAGCACGGCGACCGCCCGCGCCGGCAGGCGCCACCGCTCGCCGATCGCCCGCGCGCGCGCCGCGCCGATCGCGTCGTGCTCGAAGAACCGGATGCGTCCTCCGACCTCCCGCCGCGTCTCGGGCTTGGCGACGTCGTGGAGCAGTGCGGCGAGCTTCACGACCGTGCCCCGCGTCACGCCGCCGCCCAGCTCCTCGGCCAGGTGTGCCGCGAGCTCCTCGCCCCGGGGCCGGAGCGCGGCCAGCCGCGGCAGCAGCCGGTCGGCGCCCGCGACCGCGCGCAGCGAGTGCTCGAGGACGTCGAAGCGGTGCGGCGCGGGCTGTGCGCAGCCGCGCATCGCCGCCACCTCGGGCAGGATCGCGCCGAGGAGCCCGAGGGCATCGGCGCGGCGCAGCGCCCGCGCGGCCGTGGGCAGCGCGAGCAGGAGGAGCAGCTCGTCGCGCACGCGCTCGGCGGACACCGCCGCGAGCGCGGGCGCCGTGGCGCGGATCGCGGCGGCCGTGGGCGGCGTCAGCCGGAGGCCGAGCGCCGCCTCGAGGCGGACGCCGCGGAGGGCGCGCAGCGGGTCGTCGGCGAGCACGCGCGGGTCGGGCAGGCGCAGGCGGCGCGCGGCGAGGTCGGC
>MGCE01000156.1:2265-5674 GCA_001790315.1 Candidatus Rokubacteria bacterium RIFCSPLOWO2_02_FULL_72_37
CCGGTCGGATCGACGATGCGCGCGCGTCCCGTGCGCAGCAGCGGTTCCAGGGGCACCGCGAGGGCGTTGACCGTGTAGTCGCGCGCCGCGAGGTCGCCCTCGAGGGTGGCCGCGCGGAAGTCGCTCACGTCGAGCCGCACCGGGCCGGCGACCACGCGCGCCGTGCCGCGCTCCGGATCGAGCGGCACGAACGCCGCGCCGGCCCGCGCGGCGACCCGCCGCGCGAGGTCGAGCGCGCCCGACGCGACGGCGACGTCGAGGTCGGCCGGCGCCGGCCGCCCGAGACGGCAGTCGCGGACGACGCCGCCGACGAGCGCCGCGCGGCGCCGCGGGCCCGCGGCGCGCGCGAGCGTCCGGAGCAGCGCGACCTGCGCGCGACCCAGGCGACCGAGGCCGAGGCTAGCCACCGTCCGCCGCGGCGAGGCCGAGGAAGCGGGCGGCGTTGTCGTGGAAAATCTTCCGGCGGACCTCCGGCAGGAGCCCGCGGTCCCACGCCCAGCGCCGCTCCTCGTCGTAGTCGTAGGGGATCAGCGGAAAGTCCGAACCGAAGAGGATCCGGTCCTGGTAGCGCTCGAGCGTCGCGTCCGTGATCCCGCCGGGCTCCGCGCCCACGTAGGGCGCGGCGCTCGGCGCGAGCGCCATCGTGGTGTCGACGTAGAGGTGCTCGAAGCGCTCGGTGAGCGCCAGGAACGCCTCGTGCTCGAAGCAGCCCATGTGCGCCACGCACACCCGCAGGCGCGGGAAGCGATCCATCAGTCGCCGGAACCCGGCGACGCCCGTGTACGCGTCGCGGTACGGCAGCGTCCCGACGTGGAGCATCAGGAGCCGCCCGGTCGCCTCCACCCGCTCGTAGACGGGGAACAGGCGCGGGTCGTCGACGTGGAAGCGCTGGACCGAGAGGTGGAGCTTGAGGCCGGCGAGCCCCAGATCCTCGAACGCCTCGCGCGCGAGGGCGTCGAGGGCGCCGTCGCCGGCGTGGAGCGTGCCGAGCGCCACGGCCTGGGGCAGCCGCGCCGCGGTGGCCGCGAGCCAGCGGTTCACCTCGCGCGCCATTCCGGCCCGATGCGCGTAGCTGAAGAAGCAGAAGCGGCGCACGCCGCGGCCGGCCAGCGTGTCGGCCACGGCGTCGGGATCGAACGGGTGGGCGTTGACCCACTGCGCCTCGGCGAACCAGCGCTCGATCGCCCGCGCGAGCCACTCCGGATGCAGGTGCACGTGCATGTCGATGCAGGGCACCTCCGGCACCAGGGGCGGTCGCCGCTCGGCGCTCGCCACGGCGCGCGCCCCCTAGGTCAGCTCGAAGCCGGTCGAGCCGATGCGGTACTCGACGATCTCGTCGCTCATCGGGCTGCCGCGGTGCTTGATCACGCACAGCATCCGCGCGAGCCGGCTCCCGAGGCGCTCGCTGCCCATCACGACGATGGTGTTCGCGGTGGCGCCGATGTCGCCCGTCGCCACCTTGCGGGCCAGCAAGTCCTCGAGCCGGGTCTCCTCGGTGGTGACCAGGAGCAGCGTCGTGATCGCTTCGTGATCGTACCGGTGGGCGTCGATGAACGCGCGGTGCTTCCACACCGGCAAGCAGATCTCCATGCCGAGCGTCTCGGCGTCACGGTGGACGACCTTCCGGTACAGCTCGTCGAACATGAAGAACTGGATCGAGTCCGCGGGCGAATCCATCGGCTCCACGCCGTCCACGACGACCCGGCGGGTGCCCGCGGCGAAGTGGAAGTACATGAACGGGCGCACCGTGTAGAGGGCGTGGTTGTAGCTGGCCTTCCAGTTCCAGTCGAACTCGACGCCGCCGTCCGGCGTCGGCACCTGGAAGTCGCGCACGCGGCCGAGCCACCGGAGCGCGTTGCAGTAGAGCGCGTCCATCTGATCGGGCGGCGGGTACGGGGCGGCCATCGGCGTGACCGTGTGGGTCCACGTCGTGAGCTTCCACTCGAACAGCCGCGCCGCGTACTCGTCGTGCTGCTGCGAGTCGCCGCGCCCGTTCATGTCGAGCACGATGCCGCGGGCGCCGTCGGCCGCCGCGCCGTGGGCGGCGAACGTGAGGCCGAGGTGGGTCTTGCCGATACCGGTGGCGCCGTAGACCACCGTGAGGGTGCCGGGCAGGAGGCCGCCGCCCAGCATCGCGTCGAGCTTCAGAAGGCCGGTCGAGACGCGGCGGGTCATGACCGTGGATTCTACACCAGGGGTCCGGCCGCCCGGCCCTTCGTCCGGAACTGACGCTCGTAGAGGCCGGCGAGCTCGGCGAGCGTCGTCGCCTGTCCCGGACCCTTGTCGTCGCGGATCCGCGTGATGCGCGCGAACCGCAGCGCGAAACCCGAGGGATAGGTCGGGCTCCGCTGGATCTCGTTGTACGCGACCTCCACCACCACCTCGGGGCGCACCCGAACGGAGTACCCGTCGTCGGTCGTGGCGAGCGCGCGCAGGCGCTCCGTCATCGCGACGAACTGGCCGTCGGTCAGTCCCTTGAACGTCTTGCCGACGTCGGCGAAGCCCTCGCCGTCGCGCACGGCGAGATGGTAGTTCGAGAGCCAGCCGGTGCGGCGGCCCGAGCCGCGGTCCGCCGCGACGATCACGCAGTCCACGGTCTCGGTCGCCTTCAACTTGAACCACCGCTTGCCGCGCCCCCCGGGCTCGTACCCGCTCCGGAGGTCCTTGGCCACCACGCCTTCGTGGCCGGCGGCGAGGGCCCGCTGGAGGAAGGCGAATGCCGCCGCGCCGTCGACGCAGATCGTGCGCTCGGCCAGGTGGCGGCCGCCCGTCACCGCCACGAGCGCGGCCCAGCGCTCCTCGGACGGCCGCTCGATCAGCGAGCGGCCGTCCGCCATCAGGCAGTCGAACAGGTGGAGTGCCAGGGGCAGCTCGCGCACGAGCGCCTCGACGCCGTGCACGCGCCGGAAGCGGCGCATCAGCTCCTGGAAGGGCAGCGGGCGGCCGGCCCGGTCGAGCGCCACGACCTCGCCGTCGAGGATCGTGGGGCCCGGCCCGAGCGCGCGGCGCGCCAGCTCGACCACGTCGGGCAGACTTCGCGTGACGTCGCTGAGCCGCCGGCTCCAGATCCCGATCCGGTCGCCGTCGCGATGGAGCTGGATGCGCGCCCCGTCGTACTTGAACTCGAGCGCGGTGCGCCCGCCGTGCGCGGCGAGCACCTCGTCGAAATCGTCCGCCAGCTCGGCGAGCATCGGCAGGAGCGGGACCCCGACCCGGGCGCTCGTCCGCGTGAGCGCCTCGGCGCCACCTCGCGCCGCGAGCCCGGCGACCTCGGCGAGATCGCCGAGGTAGAGGGCGGCGCGGCGCGCGGTCTCGACGGGCACGCCCGCGACGCGGGCGATCGCCTCGAGGACGAGGCCCTCGGAGACACCGGTGCGCATCTCGCCCGCGAGGATGCGGCCCAGGACTT
>MGCE01000157.1:0-1706 GCA_001790315.1 Candidatus Rokubacteria bacterium RIFCSPLOWO2_02_FULL_72_37
TGTTGTGGCCGAGGACCTGGATCATCTCGCCGTTCTCGACCCCCGCCCGCACGATCAGCCCGATGCGGGTGCGCGCGAGCACGAGCGCGAGCGCCGCGTACACGAGCGCGCCCAGCACGATCGCGACGACCGGGAAGCGCAGGACGATCACGTCGGCGACGTCCCACGATCCCTGGAAGGTCAGCGGCACCGGCATCACCTGGTCGTTCGGCCCCCAGCCGATCCGGATCAGCTCCTCCAGCACGATGGTGGTCCCGAGCGTGATGAGGATCTGGAACATGTGGCGGCCGTAGACCGGCCGGACGATCACGCGCTCGAGGACGACGCCCAGGCCGAGCGCGACCAGCATCGCGGCCGCGATCGCCGCCAGCAGCAGGAGCGCGTTCAGCGCGACCGACGGCGCGTCGGCCCAGCCGAGCCGCCGGTTCAGCAGCGCGACAACGGTGAAGCCGACGTAGGCGCCCCAGGAGAACAGGGCGCCGTGGGCGAAGTTCAGCACGTCCATGAGCCCGAAGATCAGGGTGAGCCCCGAGGCCACCAGGAAGATCAGCATGCCCATCGCGAGGCCGGCGACGGTGAGCGTCAGGTACACGCGCGGCTCGATGAAGGCCAGCGGCACCAGCATGAGCGCGACGACGATCGCCCCGGGGGCCGCCCGGCTCATACGCCCAGGTACCGCTTCTTGAGCGCTTCGTCGGCCGTGAGCGCGGCCATGGGCCCCTGGCGCACGGTGCGCCCGTCGTCGATCAGGAAGAAGTCGTCGGCCAGCGCCTGGGCCATCGCGAAGTTCTGCTCGACCAGCAGCACGGTGGCGTGCCGCTTGAGGGCCCGGAGGGTCTCGACCAGATGCTCGACGACGATCGGCGCCAGCCCCTTCGACGGCTCGTCGATCAGGAGCAGCCGGTTCGGGTTCACGAAGGCGCGCGCGATCGCCAGCATCTGCTTCTGGCCGCCCGAGAGGGTGCCGGCGCGCGCGCGCCGGAAGCGCTCGAGATCGGGAAAGAGCTCGAGCACCCGCGCCAGGCGGGCGCGGCTCTCGGCGTCGTCCCGGAGGCGCGCGATGCGCAGGTTCTCGTCCACGGTCAGGGTCGCAAAGATGCCCTGCCCTTCGGGGACGAAGCCGATGCCGCGCCGCACGATCGCGTACGGCGGCAGCGCGTGGATGGCCTGCCCCTCGAACCGGATCGCGCCCCGCGCGGGGTGGAGGAGCCCCACGATCGTACGCATGGTGGTCGTCTTGCCGGCGCCGTTGCGGCCGAGCAGGACGGTCACCGCGTCCCGGCGGACCGCGAGCGACACGCCCTGCAGGATGTGGTGCTGGCCGATGTAGGCGTGGACGTCCTCCAGCTCGAGGAGCGCGTCAGGCACGGGCGGCCCCGCCGCCAAAGTAGGCGGCCTGCACCTCCGGGTTCCGCGTGATCGCGTCGGGCGGCCCGTCGGCCAGGAGCCGGCCGTCCTTGAGGACCGCGATCGAGTCCGAGAGCGCCAGGATCATGTCGATCTTGTGCTCGACGAGCAGGATCGTGGTGTCGCGCCGGGCCTTGATCCCCTCGATCAGCCCGATGATCGCCGGCACCTCCTCGAGCGACATGCCCGCGGTGGGCTCGTCGAGCAGGAGCACCTCGGGCTCGAGCGCCAGCAGGATGCCGAGCTCCAGCTTCCGCTTCTCGCCGTGGGCGAGGTCGCTGGCCGCCGCGCGCCACTTC
>MGCE01000157.1:1721-6042 GCA_001790315.1 Candidatus Rokubacteria bacterium RIFCSPLOWO2_02_FULL_72_37
GACTCGAGGATCGCGTAGGCGCGGTCCTCGAGCTCCGGGTAGTCGCCCGCCCGGCGCCACGCGTCGAAGCCCGGCGCCCGGCGCGCCTGCACGGCCATGCGCACGTTCTCGAGGACGCTGAGCGTCGGAAACACGTTGGTCAGCTGGAACGACCGGCCGATCCCCAGCCGCGTGCGGGCGGCGGCGGAGAGGCGCGTCACGTCCGCGCCCTTGAAGTAGACGCGGCCGGCGGTCGGCCGGTACTGCCCGGACAGGAGGTTGAACAGCGTCGTCTTGCCGGCGCCGTTCGGCCCGATGATCGCGCGACGCTCGCCCGGCTGGATCTCCAGGCTCACGTCCTCGACCGCGCGGAGCCCCCCGAACGCCTTCGTGACGCCCGAGAGGCTCAGCGCGCTCGCCGGTGCGACGCTCATCGTGCTAGCAGTGCTTGCACGGCGGGACGTCCCGGCTGTACACGGGGTCCTTCATGTACTGGTCGGGCTTGTACGTCCAGAACTGCGAGACGTTCGGGTAGACCTTCAGCACCGTGTTCCACAGCTCCCCGTCCTTCTTCTCCACCTTGCGGATGTAGATGTTCTGGACCGGGTTGCCGTGGCTGTCGAGCTTGATCGGCCCGCGCGGCGCGTCGGGGATCTCGACCTTGCGGAGCGCGGCGAGGAACTTCTCGCGGTTCTCGAGATCGCCGTTGATGGCCTTGGCGGCCTCGTCGATCCAGCGGCCGGCCGTGTAGCACGTCTCCGAGTAGTAGGACGGGACCTTGCCGTACTTCGCGCGATAGTCCTTCACGAACTTCTTGTTGATCGGCGTGTCGATGGCCGCGCTGTAGATGAGCGGGCTCATGCCGCCGATCGCCTCGTCCCCGAGCGAGGGCAGGACGAACTCGTCGAACGTCGTGCCGCCGCCGATGAGCGGGATCTTCGCCTTCAGGCCCGAGTCCTCGTACTGCTTCGGGAACCGGAGCGAGGACACCGCGACCATGAGCGCGAAGACCGCGTCGGCGTCCTTCCTGACCTGCGAGAGATAGGGCGCGAAATCCGTCGTGCCGATCGGCGCCCAGAGCTTCTGGATGATCTGGCCGCCGTGCTCCTCGAAGGTCTTCTGGAAGCCGCCGATCACCTCGTAGCCGAAGGCGTAGTCCATGCCGATGGTGGCCACCTTCTTGTAGCCGAGCGTCTTGGCGACGTATTCGCCGAACGGGTGGGACGGCTGGCTCGACGTCCAGCCGGTCCGCACGACCCACTTGGCCGGCTTGCGCTGGGTGAGGTCGTCGGCGGCCATGACCGGATAGAGCATCGGGACCTTGTACTCGTCCACCTTCGGCGCGAGCGCGTAGCCCACGTGCGCGAACAGGCCGCCCGCCAGGACCTGGACCTTGTCGCTCTCGACCAGCTTGCGCAGCTTGGTGAGCGCCACCGCGGGCGAGCCCTGGTTGTCCTCGACGATGACCTCGACCTTGCGGCCGGCGATCTGGTTGCCGTGCTCCGCCAGGTACATCATGAGACCGTTCACCATGTCCTTGCCGACCTGCGCGGCGCCGCCCGTCATCGGGGCGATGAAGCCGATCTTGATCGGCCCCTTTTGCGCCCATGCCGGCGGCGGCGCGACGGCGACGGCGAGGACGAGCGCCACCATGACCCCGAGCGTCAGCGTCTTCTTCATGCTCTGTGCCCTCCTGTGCTCTGCCGGTTGGTGCTAGGCCTCTGGACGGGCCGGCGCTGGCTCGGCGTTGGCCGACACCCGACGCATGGCCCCCACCACGCCCTCGGGGGCGTACAGGATCGTGCCGATGTAGGCCGCGCCGAGGATCAGGAGCCAGCGGTGCGTGTACACGCTCACGAGGTTCTTCAGCAACACGATGATGCCGGCGCCGAGCGCCGGGCCGAGCAGCGTCCCCCGGCCGCCGAGCGCGACCATCAGGAGCAGCTCGACCGACGTCGAGAGCTCGAGGTCCGCCGGGCTCACGAAGCCGTTGTAGTAGGCCCAGAGCACGCCCCCGAACCCCGCGACGCCGCCCGAGATCACGAAGCCGAGGTACTTGTGCAGCCACACGTGGTAGCCCAGCGTCCGCATCCGCGTCTCGCTCTCGCGGACGCCGACCAGGCTCTTGCCGAACGGGGAGTGCACGATCACCCAGAGCACGCCGAGCGCCAGGAGGAAGCCCGCGAGCGCGAAATAGTAGAAGGGGATCGCGTCGCCGAGCGACCAGGGCAGGGACAGGTCGGGTCGCGGGACGCCCGAGATCCCGTTGTCTCCCTGCGTCAGCGAGACCCAGCGGTACGCGAGACCCCAGGCGACCATCCCGAGCGCCAGCGTGATCATGAGGAAGTAGACGCCCGTCGCCCGGAGCGCCAGCAGGCCGAAGACGGCGGCGAGGACCAGCGCGAACCCGATCCCGGCGAGGAGGATCGTGCCGAACCCTGCGCCGTGCCGCGTCGCGAGGATGCCGACGCTGTAGGCGCCGACACCCAGATACGCGGCGTGGCCGAGCGAGGCGAGCCCGAGATAGCCGAGGAGCACGTCCAGGCTCATCGCCGCGATCGCGTAGATCACCGACTGCGTCAGGAGCGTGAGCACGTACGAGGACACGAACGGCGGCGCCGCGAGCAGGACCGCCAGCACGAGCAGCGGCGCGAGCAGGCCGCGGCCCGCGATCACGTGCGCCCGAAGAGGCCCGTCGGCCGGACCGCGAGGATCACGGCCATCGGGGCGAAGAGCGTGAAGTACGAGAACTCGGGGAAGAGGGCCTTCCCGAAATTGTCGAGCAGGCCGACGAGCAGGCTCCCGATCAGGGCGCCGCGGAGGCTCCCCATGCCGCCGACGATCACGACCACGAAGGCGTAGGGCAGGATCTCGAAGTCCGCACCCGGGTAGACTCCGACGAAGGCGCCACCGACCACGCCGGCGCCGGCGGCCAGCAGCGCGCCGAGCGCGAACACCCCCATCGAGATCCGACGGACGTCGATGCCGACGCCGCTGGCCATCTCGGCGTCGTCCACGGTGGCCCGCATCATCGCGCCGACGCGCGTGCGCTCGAGGACGAACCAGAGGAGGATCGCGACCAGCGCCGCCACGCCGATCATGAAGATCCTGTAGACGGGGAAGTAGAGGGTCCCGGCGCTGACGGTGCCCGTCAGCGCTTTCGGGGCGGGAATCGTGTAGGGTTCGCCGCCCCAGATGATCAGGGCCAGGTCCTGGAAGATCAAGGCGAAGCCGACCGTCGTGAGCACCTGGCCGAGCTCCTGGCCCGCGAGGCGGTGGAGGAACAGCCGCCACTGCACCACGCCGAGCGCCGCGATCGCGACGGCCGCCACGAGGATCGCCAGCGGAAAGCTCCCGGTCCGCCAGATCACGGTGAGCCCGACGTACCCGCCGAGCAGGAAGTAGGAGCCGTGGGTCATGTTGACGATGCGCATCATGCCGAAGATCAGCGTGAGGCCGGCGGCGAGCAGGAAGAGGAGCGCGCCGTACGAGGTGCCGTTGAAGATCTGGGTGATCCAGAAGTCCACTCAGGCGTCTCCCGGCTGCGTCACGGCTGGGGATTGTACTACAGGCCCGCGGCGGGGTTTCCGTTGACACGGGGGCGCCTGCGCGGAAAGCTGTTCCGCCATGAGGAACGTGGCGCGGAGGCTCGCGCGATTCGAACGCCCGTCACTCGAGCGGCAGCGTGACCGGGGCGTGGCGCTCGGCCGAGAGGTCGGCCGCGAGCGTGACCTCCATCACCCGCCGCGCCTGCTCGGGGGTGACCAGCACCGGCCGGCCGAGCGCGACCGCCTCGATGAAGTGGATCGTCTCGGCCTCCATCGGCCCCTGGTACACGTGCCGCACCCGCTCGCCGGGCATCGTCGAGAGGGGCAGGGCCATGCCGTTCCGCATCGTGTTGAGGACGATGTCGCGATGGGTGTCGTCGATCAGCAGGGCCCCCTCGGTCGCGACGAACTCGATCGTCGCCGTCGAGAAGTGCGGATAGCCGGGCGGCAGCGCCCAGCCCGCGCCGATCGTGAAGACCGTACCGTCCTCCATGGTCACCACGATCCACTGGCAGTCCGGCGTGCCGTGCTCGCGCTCCATGATCCGGTGGACGACCTCGGAGTAGACGCGCACGGGCCGGACGCCCTCGAGGCACCACAGGAGGAAGTCGATGTCGTGCGTCGCCTCCATCACGGCGGGCGAGAGCCGGATGCGCCCGCCGATCTTGTTGCCGATCGAGCGCGAGACGTTGCGGCTCACGAGCGCCGTCACCGGACGCCCGAGGGTCCCGTCCTCCAGGCACTGCTTGACGTAGGCGAACTTGGGGTTGAAGCGCTGGGTGTAGCCGATCGTG
>MGCE01000158.1:0-114 GCA_001790315.1 Candidatus Rokubacteria bacterium RIFCSPLOWO2_02_FULL_72_37
GGCTGCATGGCCGCGCTCGAGGCGGAGCGTTACCTGGAGGCCACGCAGCCGCATTGAGTCCACGTCGGGGGGAGCGCCGCCGCTCCCGATGTGCGGAGGGGGCTAACGCCCCCC